>DASZXN010000147.1:0-10755 GCA_035545875.1 Phototrophicaceae bacterium | reverse complement strand
CGGCAAGTTTATCGGCTGCTCGGATTACCCGAACTGCCGCCACACCGAGCCGTTCCTCGAACGGATGGGTATCCCCTGCCCGATCTGCGGCGTCGAACATGGCGGCGAGATCATCGAGCGGCGCTCGAAACGCGGGCGCGTCTTCTACGGCTGCTCGCGCTACCCGGATTGCGAGTTCACGAGCTGGCAGAAACCGCTGGCGCAGCCCTGCCCCAACTGCGGCGGTCTGCTGGTTGAGAGCGGACGCAACAAAGCGCAGTGTACCGTCTGCAAGCACACCTACGAGATCGACAAGCTCACGGCGGAAAGCGCCGAACCCGCGTAAGTGACTTCAAGGGCGATCCAATCGGATCGCCCTTTTCGATCCCAAGTCTCGCCCGCGTTTGCATTTTCCAACGATCAGGGATAGCCTAATTTTATTATTGTTGGAGCGAACTTATTTCCGTTACAATCTAAAAAAGCTAACGTCCGACGGAAAGGCGTTGAGTGACTATGAAATTTCTCAAAGATAGTTATAACGGCATCTTTGTAGTGCTGCTCAAGCCCTACATGCCGAAAGCCAAAACGCTGGCGCTGCTGGTCGCGGGCGTGCTGATCGGACTGGCGTGGGCTTACGTCCTCGCGCCGACGATTTTCTACAACGCTGATCCGAGCACGCTGGGACAAAGCTGGCAGGACGAATGGGTCAAGCTGCTGGCCGACCGCTACGCGCAGGAACCGGATCAGAACATCGCCCAGAACGTCACCGATTTGCTCTCGCGCGTCGATGACCCGGCAGGCGTCGTTCAGCGTTTGATCGCTACTCCCGGCGAAGAAGCGAATCAGGCCAAGCTGCAAGCGATCCTGCCCTTCGCGCAGCAGGCCGAGCCGAACGCCGTCGCAGCGCCAGAGCCGAGCATCATCGGCAGCATTCTCCCGTTCATCATCGCGCCGATTATCGTCGTCGTCGTCGGCACGATTGTCGCTATTCTTTACGGCATGTTCATTTATCCCAATCTGGTCGAGCCGCTGCTCAATCGCGGGCAAGGCGTTAGCCCGGAAGTCGCGCAGGAACGCAAGCAGCGCGCCGAAGCCGCCAAGCAGATGGAGGCCAAAAAAACCGACTTCGCCGCGACGACCAGCTACGGCCCGCCGCTCATGCAGCGCATGTCCAACTATACGCCCGGCTTCGGCACGTATGACGAGTCCTACACGATTGAGGATGAGCAGGAAAAGTTCCTCGGCGAATGCGGCGCGCTGATCTCGGAGACGATTGGCACGGGCGATCCCGCCAAAGCTGCCGCGATTGAGGTCTGGCTGTTCGATAAGGATGATTTTGTCCGCACGGTGACGAAGGTGTTCGCTTCGGAATATGCTTTCAACGACCCGGCCATGCGTTCCAAGCTCGAAGCGAAGGGCGATTTGGTCATGGCGCAGCCCGGCGCGACGGTCGTCATGGAGACCAACACGCTCCGCCTGCAAGCGCGCATCGTCGATATGCAGTACGGGACTGGCTCGCTGCCGCCCAACAGCTATTTTGAGAAGATGACAATTGAACTGGCCGCGTGGCGCAAGGAAGCGGCTGGCGCATCGGGTGTGCCTGCTCCGCAGACGATCCCGCAGCAGCAGTTACCGACGGCGACACAGGCCATTCCGCCGCAGCAGACCTATACGCCGCAGCCGCGTCAGCCCCAGACTTACATTCCGCCCGTGACACAACCGATCCCCCAGCCGCCCATTCCCCAGCCGCCGACTTATACGCCGCCGCCGCCTGCTCCGGCACAGCCGCAGCCACAGGCTCCGGTTCAGCAGCCGATTCCACCGCAGCCGCTCCCGCAGCAGCCGACTTATACCCCGCCGCCACCGCCCGCGCCGACGCGCACGGCAGCGCCCACACAGTCACCGCCGACGCGCACGCCCGCGCCGACGACTCCGCTGCCGCCGCGCTCACCCTCACCGACTCCGCCGCCCCCTCCCCCGCCTGCGCGCCCCGCGCAAGCGCCGGAAGATGATCCTTTCGGCGGTACCGGCGATTTCACGCCCATCACCTGAAATAAAACGAGGCGAGTCTGATAAACTCGCCTCGTTTGTTGATTTGGTTATTCAGCGGACGTGACAGGTCACGTCCCTACTTGATGCTCTTGATCTTGAACACGATCTGACCGCCGGGCGTAGTCACGCGCACCTTCTCGCCCTTCTTCGCGCCGAGCAGCGCCGAACCAATCGGGCTGAGGTTGGAGATTTTGCCCTCCGCCGGGTTCGCTTCAGCAGCGCCGACAATCGAATAAGTCTCTTCGTCGCTGGTGCCGTCCTCCACAATCGTCACCTTCGAGCCGACCGATACCACGTCCTTCGAACTATCGGCTGCGGAAATGATTTCCGCCGTGTGCAGCACATTTTCGAGATACTTGATCCGACCTTCAACGAAGGCAAGCTGCTCTTTGGCGTCGTGATAGTCGGCGTTCTCCTTGAGATCGCCCTGAGCGACCGCTTCCGTGAGCTTGTGCGCCAGTTCAGGCCGGCGCACGGTGATCAGCATGTCAAGCTCCCGTTGGAGTTCTTCCGCGCCTTCAGCAGTCAAATAAACCTTGTCGGACATCTTAATCCTCTTGAACTCATATTACGCGGCGATGTGCGCGTCGTTGCTCTGCCTTGAGCATATCCGAAACCGTGTTCACCTTCAATACGCGAGTCAGTATATTGTCACGAAAATCGAAAATCAAGATTCGACCCTACACAGATTTTTACGAAATGCTATATAATAAACTTTGTAATGACGCAGACTCTATGGGATGAGGTGGACTATGCAGCATAAGAACAGATCAAGGCTTGGGTTCTTCGCCATCGTGATCGGGCTGCTGCTGCTGACGCTGCAAGGCGTGAGCGCTCAGAGCCAGCCGGGGTTCAACATCGGCGTTCTCGATAGCGAACGCGGCCCCATCAGCAACGGCGCGCGGCTGGCGGTGCGCGAAATCAACGCGGCTGGCGGGGTACTCGGCGCAGATGGCACGATGGTGCAGTTGAATCTGGTGACTGAGCCGTCCAACTTCGGCCTCAACTTGAATCAGGCCGTGACCGCGCTGAAAGCTGCCAACGTTCAGGCAGTCATCGGCCCGCAGACCAGTGACGAAGTGCTCAATGGCCTCGCGGCGCTGCAAAGTCTCGGCGTCCCGGTGATCACGACCGCCACCGACGACACGATCACGACCAAAGACACCACCGGCATGATTTTTCGCGCCCGCGCCTCGGATATGCTGCAAGGCCAGGCGCTCGCCAGCTATTTGATCAGCACCTATCAGCTTACGCCGGTGGCAACCGTTCAGCTTGACGTTGCCAGCACCGCCGCCGTCGTCGGCTTCACGACCGCAGCCTCGGCGCTGGGTGTGACGCCCAAGCCCGCCGTCGTCCTCAACGACGCCAGCCAGATGAACGCCTCGATCACCACGCTGGCGACCGCGAATCCGGCGGTGATCGTCGCTTACGGCGCGCCGTCGCTGGCCGCCAGCCTTTACAGCGGGCTGCGCACACAAAACTGGAAAGGTCTGTTCGTTTATAATCAGGCGCTCGACCCGGCTTTCAACGGTGGGCTGACGCTCAATCAGGAGAGCGGAGTCGTGGCCGCGACCACGTGGCCGTTCACCGCGCTCGACGATTCGAGCACGACCTTCCTGAATGCCTATATTCGCGCTTACGGCGAGCTTCCCAGCCCGATTGAGGCCGCCAGCTACGATGCCGTCAAGCTGATCGCGCAGGCGCTCACGCAACCGGGCAGCCTGCACGACAATCTGGTCAACGCCCAGCCGCTTCAGGGGGTGCAGGGCGTGTTGAAAGCGCAGGGTATCGCCCCGAACGATTTGAGCAACAACGTCGCCATCTTCAAGCTCGGCGATCTCGGCGCGCCGGAAGTGCTGGCGCGTTATCAGGGCAACCAACTGCTGCCCAACATCCCGAATGGCACGCCCGTCGCAACGCTGATCCCGACGCTGGCGACGCCGCTCCCCACCGCGACGCCTTCGGATACACCGACGCCGCAGGGCGTGACGGTCACTGTGAAGAGCCAGTTCCAGAACGTCCGCAGCGGCCCCAGCAGTTCGTTCGACATTCTCGGCACGCTCAATCAGGGCGAAACCGCCGCCGTGATCGGCGCGAGTCTCGATTTCCGCTGGGTCGTGATCAACTTCCGGGGCACGCAGGGCTGGATGGATGCTTCGCTCCTCACGATCAATGGCGACCTGCGCAGCGTTCCGGTCGTGCCCTCGCCCCCGACGCCGACGCCAAATTACACTGCTACGCCGACGCCTTCGCCCTACCCTGACCTGATCATCGTCTCAGCGACCGTTTCGCCGACCCCGATCCAGTCCGGCCAGTCCTTCACCGTCAATATCACCGTCGGCAACATCGGCGGCACGCCTGCGGGCGCGTTCTCGGTAGCCGGGACGTTCGCGCCGAACAACCTGTACCTGATCGGCTCGCTGCCCGGTCTCGCGCCTCAAGCGACCGCCACGCTGACGCTCTCCGGCGTGCTGAATGGCTCTGGCACCTTCACGACCAGCCTGATGATGGATCCGAACAATCAGGTCAACGAAGGCCCCATTGGTGAGCAGAATAACCTGTACAACCTCACCTATACGGTCGGCACACCGGGAGTCGCGGTGCTGCACTCCGGTTCAGCAACGCTCAACCTCGGCGATACCATCGATCTCGAAGGCAACGCCGTTCAGGGTGACGCTAACTGGAACAACAGCGATGGCACGCTCGGCCTGAAGGGGATTTTCGGCGGCAAGCTCGCGGTCATCGGCACGGGCAGCGACGTGAACTCGGTCACCTACGCCCAGATCGACCCGAACGTCGTCAACCAGCCGATGGTGGCGCGCAGTTCGCTCAACCCCGGCACCATCATTGGCATCATCACCGCCGACGGACATCGCGGCGCAATGCTCGTGACCGCCGTCAGCGACACGCAGTTGTCGGTCAACTACCTCGTCTACAACGGGTAATTCCCCCGTTTGCGATAATCATCTGTAGGGGCACGGCGCGCCGTGCCCCTACCCATTTCCCCTACGGCGACAGCACCACGTTCAGCCACGTGAGCGCGTTCGGCGCGACGTGAATCGTGTTCTGGAAGCGCAGCCGCCCTCCGTCGATTACCTGCACGACATAATCATCCTCCGGCAGGTTGCCGAGCGTGAAATTCTCGCCCAGCACGGGATCGGAATTGACCGAGCTATCGCCATAGGTATAGGCTTTCTGCGCCAGCGACCTCGACTGCACCGAAAGCGAAATGTTATAAACCAGATTTCCGTTCGCGTCGGTGACACGCCCGGCCAGCACGCCCGTGTTATTGAGCGGGCGCAGCCACAGTTCCGGGTTGCGCGTCGCGCCGAAATCGTAAGGATTGCCGATGCGCACCTCGAAATGGACGTGCGGCCCCAGCGCGATCCCGGTCGCGCCGACCAGCCCGATCTCGTCGCCATCGTGAACGATTTGCCCCGCCTGCACCTCGACCTGACTCATATGCCCGTAGAGCGTATAAATCGGCTGACCATCTGTCGTCGTGAAGTTATGCTGGATTACGACCAGATTGCCGTAATAGTTATTGAACGCGCCGAACAGGATGTTGAAATCGTTACCCGCGTAGAAAACCGTGCCGTCAGCGGCAGCGTGGATCGGCGTGCCCAGCGGATTGACCAGATCGACGCCGTGATGCACTTGAAGTTGATTGTTATCCGTCCCGCCGTAGGGATAGACACGGTTGAGCGTGTATGGCCCGCGCAGCGGGATCGGCCAGTCGAAAATAAAATGCTCCGAACCCTCGATTTCCGCGTCGCCGGAAGCGGGATTTGGCAGCGCTATCGATGTTGGCGGCTGAAGGTTCTCAATCGTCGCAAAACTGATCGGCGGCGCGGCGACCGTCACGACCGTCGCATTGCTGATCGGCATCTGCGTTGGAATTGAGGTGGCAGGCGGCTGAGTCGCGGGCGGCGCAGTCAGCGACGGTGTGGGCGAGGCAAACAGCGGTTTGGGTGTGTGCGTCGGCTGCGGCGTATAGACCTGCGCTACGCTGATCACCTCGGTTGGCGCGGCTGACGGCGGCGTTGGCATCGGCGCGCGCTGACACGCAGTCAGCACAATCAGCAGCGACAGCAGCCCGCGTTTCACTCGAATTTGACCTCGCGGAAATCGCCGCTGGCCGCGCCGAGGCGCTGCTCTAAAATCCGCTCGCGCACCTGTGGATCAAGCTGAAGCGCAGCCAGCGCCGCGTCGATCAGCGCATTTTGGGGGATCAGGCCAACCAGTTCGGTGCGAGTGACGGCGACGCCGTATTTCGCCGCTTCCGCGCGCAGCGCTTCCATGATCGTGAACAACGACGTTTGCCGGAAGTCGATCACGTTCATCGACACCTGCGCCCGACCACCGACCAGCAGGCCGAGCGCCTTGAGATACGGCAGCCCGCCGCCCGATTGACGAATCGCCAGCGCGATCTCCTGCGCGATGGTCACGTCATGGGTATTGAGATAAGCGTTGAAGGCGATCAGCGGGCCGCGCGCGCCAATCGCCACCGCCCCTGCCGATCCGATCCGCGCGGGGCCAAAATCAGGCGTGCGCTCCGGCGTTGTAATAGCCGTTTTCAGGAATTCGTAGCCACCGCGCCGCACGTCCGCGAGGTTGACGCGCTCCGGTCGCGTGGCTGCCGCTTCGTAGAGATAAACCGGGATGCCTAATTCGTCGCCGACGCGCTGACCAAACGCTCTCGCCAGCGCCGCGCACGCTTCCAGCGACAGCTCGCGCAGCGGCACGAACGGGATCACGTCGACCGCGCCCATGCGCGGGTGGACGCCCTGATGCTGCTCCAGATCGATCCGCTCGACCGCGACTTTCGCCGCGCGAAAGATCGCTTCGGCGACCACTTCCGGCTCGCCGGAGACGGTGATCACCGTGCGGTTGTGATCGGGGTCGCTGCTCACGTCGAGCAAATCGGCGGGCGTCGATTTAACCGCCGCGACCAGCGCTGCGATCACGTCGGCGTGCTGGCCGTCGCTGAAATTGGGGACGCACTCCACGAGTGCCACGCTTATTCCTCGTCGTCTACAAAGGTCGGCGCTTTCGGCGGCGGGCGCACCGCTGGCGACGCTGGCGGCGTTTGCCGTTCGAGCGCCTGAAGCGTCTCCTCATCGACCACGCGCCCATTGAACTGATTATAGAACTGGGGATTGGCCGAGCGATCCACTGCGTAGCGCCAGCGTCGCGTCCCCACCTCGCGCAGCACCGAGCGGCAGTTATCGCAGCGGACAATCGAGCGCGAGCGCGGAATCCCCAGAATGCGACTCTGGCGCGCTTCGACAGTTAAGTGTCCTTCGTGGCAAACCGGGCAGCGCTCAATCACAAAGCCGTTGGCGTAACGGTCGCTCCGCGTCAGCGCGCGCCAGTACAGCCCGGTGTAGATCAACACCAGCAGCAGCAGCGCAACGCCGACAATCGCTTCCGGCGGGATTTTCGGCGCACTCGGCGCGGCAGTTTGCTCGGTTGGAGCGGGCGGCGCGGGCGTCGGCAGATTCGCCGCCGTGAGCGGCGTGCGCGAAGGCGTCACAACAATTGTCGGCGTGAAGGTCGTCGTATTCGTCGCAGTTGCCGAAGCCGTCGCCGTGTTGGTCAAAGTCGGCGTGAAGGTCGCCGTATTGGTGCTGGTATTGGTCGGCGTGGCGCTGTTGGTCGGACTTGGCACAAACGCCTCGGTTGATGCTTCCGTCGATGCCGGAAGCGAAGGTATCACCTGAGTTGCGTTCAAGGCTACCAACGTAGGAGCGGTCGTGCTGGTCGCCGTGCTGGTTGCCGTCGCGGTGTAGGTCGCCGTATCAGTGAGCGTTGCCGTGTTGGTCGCGGTATCCGTCAGCGTGGCAGGAGCCGTATTCGTGGGCGCACTTGTCGCCGTCGCGGTTGGCTGCGCGGTATCCGTCAGCGTTGAAGTTGTCGTCGCCGTATCAGTTATCGTCGCGCTCGCGACTGAAAGCACAGATGCGCTCGCCGCTTCGGTGACCGTCGGAATCGCCGTCGCCGTTTGCGTGTCCGTCGCGGTCGGCTGCGCCGTGCTCGTTGAGGTGTTCGTCGCGGTCGAGGTTGCCGTGTTGGTGCTCGTCGCGCTGTTGGTAGGCGTCGAAGTCTCGGTATTCGTCGCCGTGCTGCTCGGCTGCGGCGTATCCGTCGCCGTTGAAGTTTCGGTATTGGTCGCACTCGGCTGCGGCGTATCCGTCGCCGTCGAAGTCGCCGTGTTGGTACTGGTTGCCGTCAGCGTCGGCGTGAGTGTTGCCGTCGGCGATGCCGTGAACGTCGGCGTGAGCGTATCGGTCGGTGACGGAGTATTGGTCGGGATCGGCGTGGCGGTGTCAGTCGGCGTACTCGATGGGATCGCTGTGTTTGTCAGCGATGGCGTATTGGTCGAGAACACCAGCGGCGTCAGTGTCGCCGTGTCGGAGGGTGTGTTGGTCGCGGTGTTAGTCGGTGTGCTGCTCGGCGTGTCCGAAGGCGTCGGCGTCAGGGATGGCGTTGGCGTAATCGACGGCGTGAATGTCGCTGATGGCGTCAGCGCGCCGGGCAGCAGCAGCGGCAGAGCATCCAGATCGAGCGCGCCGGAAAGCAAATCCGTCGCCACCCAGCCGAAGCCGTCGCCAAAGCGAATCAAGACCCAATCACCCGCGACGTTGCGCCCGACCGGATCGACAAACGTGCCAGTGACAATCCCGCTGATGTAGGGATAGTTCGCGCCGGGGCCAAAGCGGACAAACGCGCCGATGTCGCCTGCGTTGACGAAAACTCCGCCGGGGGTTGGCGAAGGAGTATCCTTCAGGAAGGCAGTCACGTCGGTCGTCGGCGTGATGCTGAGGTCGGTGAGGATAGGCAGCGCGTCAACGTCAATGTTCCAGAAAGCCAGATCACGGCGAATCCAGCCGAAGCCGCGAAAATAGGCGATTAGAATCCAAGTGCCGTCGGCGCTGCGGTTGCGCGGCAGCACCACATCGTTGGCGACCAGCCGTCCCACCGGAAGATAGTTCTCGCCGGGGCCAGCGCGGACGTAAATATCCGGCGCGATCACCAGACTGACGGTGGGCGTAGCGGTTGGCGTCAGTGTCACGGTCGCCGCCGTCTGCGCGCTTACCGGCACAGTCAGCACCAGGCACAGCAATATCAGGATGAACAGCAGGCGATCTTTCAAACATCCCCCTGAAAGTCAGCGCGAGACCTTCCTACTGTAACACGAGTGCCGCTTCTGTAACAATTCCTCAACCGTCCTATTTCCCGACGGTGAAATCGACCTCCGGGGGATTGACGGGCTGGTTATTAGCGAATAGCCTGACCGACCAGTTACCCGACGAGAGCGATACGTCGGTCGGCGTAATCGAGAACCACATGCAGAAGTCGCTGTCGTCACGCGGGATCGTATAGTTTTGCGAGTCGGTCAGTTGGCCTTCGAAGTACCACTCGGCGCGCATCTGAATCCCCTGCTTGACGTTGAGACCGCGCGTCGTGACGTAGATGATCTTCACATCCGCCGAGAATGAGTTGGTCAGACTGTCCGCGCAGCCATCGGTCGAGCGCACGCTCGCTGCCGTGCCAACCTGCGTGAACTGCGCGCCGTTCAGCGAGGCATTAGACGCAGATACGTCCTGCGTGCTGTTTCCGTTTTGCACAGGGGGCGGCGTCGCGCCATTGCCATTATCGACTGATCCCAGCGGCGCGGGGCTTGCCATTTGTCCGGGTGTACTCGTTCCGCCGTTGACGACCAGCGCCTGCGTCGGTGGGTACACGATTTGCATTGTCGAGACCAACTGCTGATTACGTCCGTCTGTCTGAGCGACGTAGGTTTGTGCCGCGACCGCTGTTCCCATGACTTGCGTTCCCTGCGCCTGCGCCGCCTGCGCGATACTGGTCGCTTCGTCAAAGTATCCCTGGCGCTGTGCTTGCAGGGTCGCTGCCGGGTTATCGGGCGTCAGGGCACTGCACGCGCTGACGAGCAGCAGAGCCACACTCAGCACGAGACCCACGAGATTGTTTTTTCGCATCATAGCTTTACACGATCCATCCGCGAACAACAGCGGCACGTTACCAGATTTTCGATCCGTTTGCCAGAGTTGAGCGGGTTGCGTCGGCAGCTTTTCCCTGCTACAATGAAATCTATCCGCCCCCATAGCTCAGCGGATAGAGCGTCGCCCTCCGGAGGCGAAGGCGCAGATTCGATTTCTGCTGGGGGCACATCCGTACCTCGAACTCCGACCCTCGTCCTCGTATTTAGGTGCGCTGCTCCATACCAAACTTCCTCTATGGACTCCGCCCCCACCGATCTACGAAGAACTACGTCAGCGCTTAGACCAACGCGACGCGCTCACCCGTATCAAAGTCGCCCAGATGCAGCAGACTCACGCCGTCTGGGGTAGACCTATCTTGATCTCCTCAGTCAAAGAACGGCGTGAGACTCTAGTCACTCACCTAAACGCCGAAATTCGTGCTTTAGATAAAGAACTCAAAGAGGTGCTGCTGAATGATCCGGCATGGGGTGAGTCTGCTCGTAGGTTAATGAGCATTCCGGGGATCGGTCTCATTGCAGCAGTTTGGATACTGGTGGCAACACTGAACTTCACCACCTGCGATACTCCCGAACAAGCTGCTTCATTCGCTGGTTTAGTTCCACGCCAAAAGCAAAGCGGCACAAGCGATAGTCCTCGGCATATTGGACATGCGGGACATGCGCGCTTACGCCATGTGTTGTATCTCTCCACCGTGACA
>DASZXN010000146.1:0-2536 GCA_035545875.1 Phototrophicaceae bacterium | reverse complement strand
ACGCTGCTGCGCGAAGCTCCGCCGCTGCCGGCCGATCACGATCTGTAGAGCGACGCGCACTCAGAATCTGACGCGGAGCCAACGCTCACACTGGGAAACCTCTGGTGAAGGTCGTCATAGGTTTGCTGAAGGTGGGCGATTCCTGGTCCGAGCTGAATTGCACACCTGCTCGCTACCAGCGCTGGCCGCTGCTGCCCTGTTTCTGCAAACGCGACCGCGAGACTGTCGAATGTCTCGTAGGACCTGGGATTTTGCGCCAGCGCAGCGCGACAGTCAGCGACGGCATCCGCGGCGCGTCCCTGTATGTGAGCCCTAGCCCAACAGCGTGAATTTAGCGCGGGCGCAAATCCGGGCCGCTGCGTGAGCACAAGATCAAAATACGATGTCGCGGCTTGCCAATTGTGGCTTTGGTTCTGGATCATGCCAAGCAGCGTCATCGCCCACGCATCATCATCGGGCGGCGCTTGACGCAACGCGATCTCGGCGTATGCGCGGGCGCGCTGGTAGTGGTTTGGTTCCTGCACGTCCGAGCATGCGAAGAAGTAGTTCGCCAGCAGGTACGGATCCAATCGCGCAACGGCGCCAAGTGAAGTTTCGTGAATCAGTTCGCGGACTTCATTTTTTGGATACGTCGATGAGAAGAAGTAACTCTGCCGTCCATCAATGTTCACGAAGAACGTATAACAGCCGGCAACCGCGCATTTGGGATCTTGGCTATCGGAAACGACAATGCCGCCGCGCAGCCGCGTTTGCGGATAGCCGAAGCGCGACCTGAAATAAGCGATGATTGAACTCAGCGAGATATTGGCGCCGACCGGAAGGGTAACCTCAACTTGGGTGTTGCTAAGACCCACCTGCGGACGCGTCCGCGTCGTAGTCGCGCGCGCGTCAATCTGCTTGAGTTCGGTGAGGATGCGGTAGGCTACCACCGAGGGCGTGTAGCCTTGCTGGGCTAGCTCTTCCGGGACTGAGATTTCTTCGATCAGCACAGTCCGGTCGATCATCTCAAGACCGACCACGAGGCCGAAAACCAGTCCAAGAAGGACAACGACGCCGCGCGCGGCGAACTTTGCCAGCCGCTTAAAGCGTTTTCGCGGGCGCAACCCGGACTGTTGTGACATCCGCCACTCCCATAGCGGTATTAACCTACTCCCTATTTCGTTCTGTCAATCAAACGCCGCCAAAGAACCTTGCCACGCTTGACAACCTTCCTCTGTATTTGTACCTTTTCCTGACAAGGTAGCTTAATGGCTGACGAAGAGAGATTTGGCGGGGTCCGGAAGGGGCTCCTGGAGTTCGCCATCCTCCGGATCATCTCCGGAGCCAGCGTCTATGTGGCCGATATTCTCTCCCGCCTAGCCGCGACCCCGTTCGCGACGCAGGAAGGCACCCTCTACCCTCTCCTCTCCAAACTGCGGCGCGAGGAGCTGCTTGATTACGACTGGGTCGAGTCCGACCAGGGCCCGCCGCGCAAATACTACAAGCTGACGGACAAGGGTTCGGCGCGGTTGGACGACCTCGCTGCTTATTGGGCGCAGCTCAACACAACCCTCGAAAACTTGGGGCGCTGATCATGGAACGCGTCGTCACCATCAATCTCAATGGCAACCCGTACCAGCTCGAAGAGCCTGCTTACGATGCGGTGCGCGCCTATCTGCAGCACGCAGAAATCACGCTCGCCGACAATCCAGACAAGGCCGAGGTGGTGCGCGATCTCGAACAAGCCATCGCCGACAAGTGCGCGAGCTACCTCTCGCCTGCCAAGTCAGTGATCTCCTCCGCTGAGATGGCCAAAATTCTCGAAGAGATGGGACCGGTTCAGGGCGAACACGCCGAAGCCGGGACCAACAATAATACGGGCGCTTCGTTCGGCGGCCCTGGCGGCAGTCATCGCCGGCTCTATCGCATCACCGAAGGCGCACAAGTCGCGGGTGTCTGCGCCGGGATCGCTGCGTTCTTCGACATCGACGTCAACATCATCCGCCTCCTCTTTATCATCGCCACCATTTTCACATCGGGCGCGGTGCTGCTGGTTTACATCGCCATGATGTTCCTGATCCCATCAGCACAGACCAGCGAACAGTGGGCGGCGGCCCACGGCGTCCCTTTTAATGCTCAGGACGTGATCGACCGCGCCAAACGCGAATACGCGCAGTTTACGTCGAACGGCCCGCCCTGGACCTGGTCGAAATGGCAGCGCCGCCAGTATAGGCGCGACATGCGAGCGCGTTGGCGCGCCGCGCGCTGGGGTAACTGGCACCCTTTTTATAACGGCGCCGCGGCTGCTCCACCGCCGGCGCAAGGGCCCGTGAGCTACAGCTTCGGTCTGCTGACAGGCCTGATCGCCGTCATCCTCGGCTTCGTCCGCGCCATCGTCGGCATCGTGTTCCTCGTTCTGCTCTTCACGCTGGTGACGACCGGGACGCTTGGCTGGTGGATTTTGCCTGCACACTTGCCGCTCTGGCAGGCCATCGTGGGTTTGATCTTGCTCTACGTGCTGGTCTCGATCCCATTGCGCGCGATGTCGTGGGCCTTC
>DASZXN010000145.1:0-3503 GCA_035545875.1 Phototrophicaceae bacterium | reverse complement strand
GAACAACAGATCAAGCTCGATTTCGGTTCTGCCGCCGCCCGTGTAGAGCAGCGGATCGTCCGAGAGGCCAATGCCGGTCAACTGACCGCCGGACGAGGCACGCGGGCGCACGCCGGAGGTACGGCGAATCGTCAGCGTTTCCGGGTTGAGCAGGCACGACAGCCGCTCGTTGGTCTGCTCGATCAGGAAGGCTACTCGCTCCATGCTCTGCCCTCCTGCTCACGCAGCAGACGCTCACGGCGCAGATTCGCGCTTCTGCCATCGGGCATTTCGTCGGCGGGCGATTCGGGCAGCGACGGCCAGCGTTCCGGCTGAATATGCTCGATGTTCAGGGAAGGTGGCACAGTCGTCGGTCGCGTCGTCACCTGTGATGAAGTTTGCGGCACGCTCGTGCGCTGCTGATTGAGGCGAGCAGGCGTAGTTTCTCGCGTGCGGACGACAGGAATGTCGGCGTGCTGCGGAACGCTGGTTGAGGCGGAACTGAGCGACGGTTCGTCGGAAAGAGCGGCGAAGTGAGCGGCGATTGGCTCGCTTTCACCGGGCGAAGTAGGTACTTCGCGGACGGATTGCGCCTCATGTGAGAGGTCATGAGTACGCGACAAGATGGCTGGTGGATTGGCAACCGAATCGGTGCGATGGGTTGGCAGAGGCAGCAGAGCAGCATCCGCTTGTGAAGTCCTTTGATGGGGTTCAACCGGAGGCATTTTCGTTCTGATGGTCGGTGGTTCGACAGACGCGCCAGAAACCTCAGTTGAGTGAGAAGCCAGCGTTTCAGCCGCCGGAATTTGGGTGCGCACAGGTTCGAGCCGCAAGGGGCGCTTTGCGGATGATGTGACGGATTGTGCCGGATTCACAGGCGGCTTGAGCGGCGAAACAGGCGCTAAACGAAGCGGTCGCGCAGGCGGTAAAGGCGCTGAGGCATCCGGCGGCGCATCCGGCGCATGATAATCGATGACTGCCCCATCAGCATTCGCCAGATCGTGATCCAATAGCTGTGGCGCGGACTGGCGCACCCGTTCGACCCAGTGATCGGGCGGCGCGGGCTGACGCGCGACGAACGGCTCACGAGCAGGCGGCGCTTGAGGTTCAGCCGATTCAAGCTGATCTTCCACATAGTCGAGCCAGCGCCGCAGCGTCCGCTCGACCACGCCCAGCGCGCGCACACGCAAAGACGACAGCCCCATGCGCTTAAGCTCGCGTCAGACGATCAAAGACGAGCGTGATGCTCTCGATGGCGACTTCGAGGCTCATGGCGTTCAACTGAGCGCCGCGCCAGGCCGCGACCCAGGCATTTTCGAGATTCCAGCGCGGGGCGGTTTGATCCTCGTTCCCCTGACTGTCGAGCACGATGATCGAGCAGTTGCGCCGATCCGTGCGGCCTTCAACGCTTGCCATCAGCCAGTCGAACATGTCACGCGAGGGCGTCAGGCCATAATAGAGTGTGATCGGCTCGTAATTGACCTGACCGGGCAGCGCGCGCACGATTTGCAGATTGCCGGCCTCGCGGTACTTGATCACATCGACGGTGACGCCGAGGCCGCTGCACGCCGTGAAATACGCCTGCGTCGCGCCGCCGATTTCCAGCCGCCAGTTATAGGCGCGAAACGGATCGAGTGGATTTCCGGTTTCAGGCATTTACTTTCCCCCTCCAACGGCTTGAATCTGTGCGCCGCTCATATCCTGCGTAATCTGGAAGACGACAAACTCAGCGGGCTTGACCGGAGCGAGGCCGATCAGCGTGGTGACGATGCCATCGTCAATGTTCTCCTGTGGATTGGTCTCGGCGTCGCACTTGACGAAGAAAGCCGCGTCCGCCGTCGCGCCTTGCAGCGCGCCATCGCGCCAAAGGCGAATCAGGAAAGCGGTCACGTCGCGCTCAATCGACTTCCAGAGCGGGATGTTGTTCGGCTCGAACAAAACCCAGCGCATACTCTTGGCAATCGATTCCTCGACCATGCAGAACAGGCGGCGCACGTTCAGATAGCGATACTCGCTCGCTGCGTCCGCGACGGTGCGCGCGCCCATGACGCGAATCCCCTCGCCGGAGAAGTAGCGAATCACGTTGACGCCGACTGGATTGAGGATACCCTGCTCGCTGCGGGTGAGGCGCTGCGACACGTCGAGCGCGCCGCGAATGATCTCGTTGGCAGGCGCTTTGTGAACGCCGCGCGTCGCATCGCTGCGCGCCCAGATGCCGGCGATGTGACCCGACGGCGCGACGCTGACGATGCTCCCCGGCGCGAGCGGATCGCGCACGCTGATCCAGGGATAGTAGACCGCGCCAAAACCACCGTCCGACTGGCGCGGGCGCAGACCCGCAGACGCAGCGGGGGCAGCATCGCTCGCAGCAGCGTCGGCGTCAGCGGCTTTCGCACGCTTGGGAGTGGGCGTAGCGGTAGCGACCTGCGTCAACTGATTGAGATCGGTGACGGTCGGCGGCGTGTCGAGGATACAAACGCGATCCTGCAAACTCTCGCAGTGAGAAAGCAGCGCGTCATAGCTGGCAGCGTCCGACATCCCCGGCGCGGCGACAATGGCGATCTCGTCAATGCGACCGAGCGCGTCCAGCCCCGTCGTGATGGGGTTATCGCCGACGTTGCAGACGTAGCAGAGCGCGCCGCCGTTGTCGAAGAAGCCGCGCACCGCATGGGAAAGCGGCGTGCTGGCATCACCCGCGCTGACGAACTGACGAACGAACTCCGCCCAGTTGGGAATGGCGACCGCCTCACCGACGTGGGCGGCCTTGGTCGGCGCGACGCCGACGAAGCCTGCCGTGCTCGTGCCGACCGCCTGAATCGGTCGCGCCCCTCCCGGAACTTCCTCGATGTAAACATCGGGCGCTAGGTATTGACCTACTGGCATCGCTTCACTCCTCGAATAAATGAATGACTAATGGGCTGGCGACGGACTCAATGCTCACGTCCAGTTCATGACCTTTCCCGCTCACGCGCAGCGACTTGACGGGTGGATCGAGCGGGACAGTCGGAAAACGGAAATGCCCCTGCGCGTCGGTGCGCTGATACTGGCGCAGGCCAGGTAACTCGACCAGCACGCCCGCGAGCGGCAGGTCTTTTGGCCCCAAGACGACTCCCTGCAAGCTGGCAATCGACGCTTCGCGCAAGACCATTGGCTGACGCACCAACTGGACATCGGCGGCGGGGCGCTCACGAACGAGGGGTACGCGCAGGACAAAGGCGGGCTGCGGCTCGGTGCCGAAGGCCAGCCACGTCTCGACGGGCAGCGGATCGTAATTGAGCGTGAACTCGGTGCTGTCGAGCGCCGCCAGCACGAGCGTTCCGAGCAGCTTATGCGCCCGCTCCGGGTCGCTGCCGCGCACGGCGATCAGATAGTCGAGCATGACCTGACGCGGCAGTTTGCGCGGATCGGGTGCGGTCAGCGCGGGAACAATCCCCATCAGATAGACGTGAACAACCGGATCGACCTGCGGCGGATCACGCGGCGGGGTCAGCGCGACGGTCACGCTGCCCGCGACGCTGGTCACC
>DASZXN010000144.1:0-6132 GCA_035545875.1 Phototrophicaceae bacterium | reverse complement strand
GTCGGCAGACCAAAATCGGGCAGCGTTAATGAAGTAAGCTCAACAGGTCGGTACATAAACTTCTCTCTAGGCTTTCTTTGGATGAGCGCAGTTCGTAAATGTTAGCTCGAAACGCGCGTGCGCAGAAAATCGAGCAGCAGGTTGTTGAAGAAGTCCGGGTTATCCTGATTCGAGCAGTGTCCCGCGTTGGGGATGACGACGTAGCGGCAGTTCGGCTCGCGCTGCGCCCACACGGACGCGATTTTGGCAATGTTGCCGAGCTTGTCGTGATCGCCGTGAACCAGCAGCATCGGTTGATCGATGTGATAGTTCGGCTCGGCGTGCAGGCAATTGGCGATGCCCGTCCAGATGGCAATCGTATCGGCTTTAGGGATGCGCGAGGCCGCTTCATAAATGTATCTCTGCACCTCCGGTCGCAGTGAGCTGGAAGTCGCCGTTTGCTTGTTGAGCATAGCGGCAGGATACAGGCGCAGCAGCGCGGGCGTCGAGCGCAGCGCCAGCGACTCGAACGCCGAAATCGGCAGGGTGATGCAGCTACAGTCGATCATCACCAGCGCTTTGACGCGCTCCGGGTAGCGAAAGGCGAGTTCCTGAGCAACGTAGCCGCCCGTTGACTGTCCTGCGAAAATCGCGCTGCTCGCGCCGACCTGATCGAGGATCGCCAGCAGATCAGCGACCGCGCCGGGAACAGTGAATGCCTGTCCCATTGGCCGTGATAGACCATGCCCGCGCATGTCCCAGGTCAAAACCCGATAATTCGGCTCCAGCGCCGGAAGCTGGGCCTCGAACATGCGGTGATCGAGGGTCGCGCCGTGTGTCAGAACGATCAGCGGCGCGTCGGCTTTGCCGCTGATCCAGTAATGCAGCGGACACCCTGCGCGTTCGATCACGTGTTCTTCGGCGGACATAGCGCTCGCTCCTGCGCTCCCACAGACCTGTCTAGAGCATACCACGCGCCGGGAAAATCGTAACGCGAGAAACTAAGCCACCCAGGGTCATCGCATCAAAATGCGATTGAAAGTCACACAGGGTCATCAGGAATCGTAGGGACGCGATGGATCGCGTCCGTTGTAGCGGACGGCATTCATGCCGTCCCTACGAAACCCCGTTCACCTTTTATGACCCAAACAGAAATTTGATCCGATGACCCTGCTAAACCACCGGTAGGGGCGCAGGGTCGTGCGCCCCTACCAAAATCGTTTGTTTGCGTCAGAGCGGTTATCCGGCTTACGACCAGGTTTCACCGAAGAAGATCGGGTTGGTGACCGCCCACAGACCAGTGAACGTGTCGCGCAGTTCGACCGTCGCCCACTTGAGCTGTCCAGCCTCGAACGACCAGCTTTGCTCGCCAGCTTCAGCGACCGGCGTCCATGCTTTGACCTGTCCATCGACGATCAGGCGCAGCGTGTCGCGGTCATGCGCGCCCTTCCAGCTTGCGGTCAGAGTCACGGCTTCTGCCGGGAGCAAATCGCCCATCATCGCCGTTTTGCCGGACGTGGTTTCGGCGTTGAAGCGCAGTTCCGGCCCCGCGCTGACGTAGTTGTGGCCTTTGCGCACGGCGGCGAGGATTGCCGCCTCGCTCAGTTGATCGGCGTAGACGTTGTTGAAGCCAGAGCGCACCGGCAGATCGAGCGGGAACGGCTCGTGAATATCGGTGCCGGACGTAGCGACCAGCCGATGCCCCTCGTTCAGCCAGACGTAATACTGCTTCAGGCCGTCGTCGTTGAACTCGCTCCAGAAGCCGTTCCAGACTTCCACGCCGAGCGCCACACCCGGTCGTGTTTCCTCGTACAGCCACATGCAACCGGAGCAGAACGGCTCGTCCGGCGACATCGGATGGGCGATGATCAGCAGTTCGCCCCGGTCGATCACCTGCTGCATGATCGCGTCGATGTCCATCAGGTTCAGCCGCCACTCGTACCAGTCGTTGCCGCCGAGCGCGAGCATGTGCCCATTGACGGTGCTGAGTTCCATGCCGCCGAGTGCCAGAAAACCGTCCTCGGTCTGGCTGCGATGCTGATTCAGCCCGGTGATGGTATTGTGATCGCTCAGAGAGACGAAATCGAGGCCGCGCGCGCGTTGGAAGCGCGTGAATTCGGGAATGTCCCAGCGACCATCCGAATGAATCGTGTGCGCGTGCAGATCGCCGCGATACCAACCCGGCTGATCCGAGGCGACCTTGCGCACGTCCTCCTGATACGGCGACGGCGTGAGCGTCAGCGGATCGCTGGTGAGCGTCACCGTGAGCGTGTAGTTGACGGTATCGAGGCCGAGAATGCGGTGCGATTCGACGTAGGCTGTCCACGTGCCCGGCTCAATCGGGGCGGTGCGCATCCCCGGCGACGAACGCACGCCGTTGATGTCGCAGCGCTGCATGAAATTCCACTGGCCGCGCAGCCCGGTCGGGCTGTCAATCGAGACGTTCAACTGGTTGGCGTGAATCCGCCCGGTCGCGTAGTGCGGCGCGTACTCGAAATCGAAATGCACGTTGGTCGTGCCTTCCGGCACTTCAAACGTGAACGGGTGATAGGTCTTGGAGTCGTCTCTGGTTAGCGACCCTGTGAATTTCAATTGGATGGCTGTAGCTTCACTCATGGCGCGCCCTTTAGTTTATGGAGCAAAATCCCAATGCTGCTGCTCGCTGCTCAAGTTCATGTTAACTCAAGATTAAGAAACACGAGCAGCTTGGTTTAGAGTCCATCACAGACCGGTATTTGGCTGCGCCGAAGCCGCCCCCACTCGGCGGCCTTTGCGCAATTTTTGTCTCCCCGGTTGACAAACGAACAGAATCCGCATAGACTCCAAACAAAACGAACAGAATTCAATCACAAAACGAACATTATCGAAAATGCTGTTTTCAAAACGCGAAAAGCAGATCGTCGAACTGGTCAACCAGAACAGCGGCTACGGCGTCCGCGAACTGGCGCGCTACTTCGACGTGACCGAAGCGACCATCCGGCGCGATCTGCGCAAACTGGAAGAATACAAGCTGCTCCAGCGCTTGCACGGCGGCGCGGTTCCGGTTGAATCCGGCAGTGACGCGACAACGGCAGCCTTTCCCGCCGATCAATTCGCCAGCGGCGAGGATGCGCTGATCCTTGCGCCCGTCGAGAACACGGCCTCACATACCCTGCGCGAGCGCACGCTGCGCAATCACATCCCCTTCCTCGCGGAATCATGCCCGCAGGAAGGCGCGATCTACCTCGGCCCCAACAACTACGAGGCGGGCTATGCGCTCGGTCAATGGACAGGCGCGTACTTCCGCGAGAAATTCGCGCCGGGTGAAATGGCCTACGTGCTCGACATCTCCGAGTTCGACCTGCCCAACACCAAAGAGCGCAGCGCGGGCTTCGCCGCTGGTATTCGCACACTCTTGGCCGATCAGGTCGTCATCCACTCGATTGACGGCGGCGGCCTCTACGTCGAAATCTATCAGATCGCCTCGGATGCGCTGCGCCTGAACCCGCAGACCAATGTGATCTTCGGCATCAACGACGACTCGGTGCTGGCGGGCATCCAAGCCTATTTCGATCTGAGCCTGCCCGCCGACGCCCTGATCGCCGTGAACGTTGGCGGCGAGGGCGCGACCGCGCTCAAAGCGCTCGCGGAGAATACGCCGCTGGTCGCCAGCGCCGCCCTCTTCCCGGAAATCGTCGGCAAATTGGCCGTCGATGCGGTCATCCATCTGTGGAGCGGCGGACAGATTGGCGACGCGATCATCACGCCTTACGCGCTGCTGACCAAAGCCAATCTGCGCGATTACTACCGCGAAGCTGAAACAGGCTGGGAACTTTCGCCCGATCACGCCGTCGAGATGCGCGACTGGTCGAAGCAGCTTCCGCCCGATTTCGAGGACAAAGAGATCGCCTTCGTCATTCTGCATCAGACACACGAGTGGTATCAGAATATCGCGCAGGCCATGCAGAAGCGCGCCCAAACGTTCGGCATCACCGTCACGGTCAAGAACCTGCGCGACGACTTGCAGGTCGAGATCAAGGAACTGCGCCGCTTGATCGGCAAGCTGGCCGCCTCGCAGGTGCAGGATGGCGAAACGATCATCCTCGACACTGGCTCGACCACGACCTACATGGCGCAGTTTTTGCAGCAGCGCCGCGATTTGACCGTGATCACCAACTCGCACGACATTTTTAATCGGCTGCACGCCTCACCGGGGATCACGCTGCTGCTCACGGGCGGCCAGTACGATCCCAAGACACGCTCGTTCGTCGGGCGCGGCGCTCACCTGATGCTGCGCGACATGCGCGCCGATAAAGCCTTCATCGTCGCCGGAGGGGTTTCGACCACCTTCGGCATTTCGTCGGTCACGCTGCAAGAGGCCGAAGTCCGGCGCGTGATGATCGACGCCGCCCGCGAGATCGTCGTGCTGGCCGATCACACCGTTTTACAGAACGAATCGAATTATCGGGTCACGGCGCTGGAAACCGTCGATACCGTCATCACCGACGCCGGGATTCTGGCGGCGCAAAGCCTGGAACTGTCGCAGTTGGGCATCAAAGTGGTGGTCGCGGGGCGCGTGACGCAGGAATAGGTTGCTTGAACGGGCGCATGAACGGGGGAGTTCGCAAATGCGGCTGAAAGATCGGGTTGCCGTTGTCACAGGAGCGGGAGCGGGGATCGGCAGGGCGATTGCGCTGCTGTTCGCGCGCGAAGGGGCGTGTGTCGCCCTCTACGAGATTAATCCGACCAGCTTACAGGAAACCGCCGCAATGATCGAAGCGAACGGCGGCGGCTGTCTGCCCATTCAGGGCGACGTGGGCGACTCGGACGGTGTGCGCCGCGCGCTCGCAGCGACCGCCGCGAAATGGGGCGGCATCGACATCCTGATCTCGAACGCGGGCGTTGCCATTGGCGGCTCGGTCGTCGAGATCAGCGAGGATGACTGGAATCGCGTGCTGAACATCAATCTCGGCGGCGCGTACCGCTTGAGTCACTTCGGCATCCCCTATTTAATCCAGCGCGGCGGCGGCTCGATTGTCAACCTGACCTCGACGCAGGCGTTACGCGGCTACGCGGGCTGGTCAGGCTACGCCGCTTCAAAGGGCGCGATCATCGCCCTGACGCGGCAGATCGCTTCGGAGTACAGCGCGCACAAGATTCGCTGCAACTCGATTGCCCCCGGCGCGGTCGATACGCCGATGAACGAAGGCGTGTTCAACGCCGCGCCTGATCCTGCTGCCGAGCGTCAGTTGTGGGCGGATCGCACACCGTTACAGCGCCTCGGCGTTGCGGAGGACATCGCCCGCGCCGCGCTCTATCTCGCCTCCGATGATTCCGATTGGGTCACCGGAACGTGCATGGTCGTGGATGGAGGTCAACTGGCGGGGTAACAGACTTTAGCCCTCATCTCCCGACCCCTGCTCCCTCATGGAGAAGGGGAGAAGGCGAAACGAGTTTCTGAAGTCCCTCGCCCTGAGGGAGAGGGATTTAGGGTGAGGGCGCTTACGGTGTACTAGAGATTTTTTGGAGAAGGCTGCAATTTTGGCTCAACAGAGTATATCCAATTCGCTCATGCTGCTGGAGCGCCGACGAGCCGCGCGCCGTCAGGCGCTGCGTGACAACGCCATCGCTTACCTGTTCCTCGCGCCCGCGCTGCTGGCGATCATTCTGGTGCTGTTTTACCCGATCCTCAGCCTGCTCGTGACCAGCTTCTACAGCAGCCCGACTCTGACTCACCCGTCGCAGTTCATCGGGATCAAGAACTACCTCGCCGTCATCAACGACCCGATTTTCCCGTCGGCGGTCAAGAACACCTT
Source organism: Phototrophicaceae bacterium (assembly GCA_035545875.1). Classification (GTDB taxonomy): domain Bacteria; phylum Chloroflexota; class Anaerolineae; order Aggregatilineales; family Phototrophicaceae; genus Flexifilum. The sequence continues at coordinate 358 of DASZXN010000144.1, read as the reverse complement.
CATCTGGACGTTCGGCGTGACCGTCGGGCAGGTGATCGTGGGCATCTACTTCGCCCTGCTGCTGCATCAGCGTTTCCCCGGTCGCTGGCTGGCGCGTGTATTGATCATCATTCCCTGGGTGCTGCCGGGGATCGTCGTCGCCGTGACGTGGCGCTTCATGTACAGCCAGGATTTCGGGCTAATCAACCTTGTCCTGCGCGGCGTCGGCCTCGACTCGCTGGCGCACGCCTGGCTCGGCGATACGCAGACCGCCATGATCTCGGTGATCATCGTCGGCATCTGGAAGGGCTTCGGCTTCTATACGCTGATGTTCCTCGCCGGGATGCAGACCATCCCCGTTGAACTCTACGAGGCAGCG
>DASZXN010000143.1:0-6842 GCA_035545875.1 Phototrophicaceae bacterium | reverse complement strand
GACGGCGGCCTTTCTGCTTCTGAGTGGATTTCGCCCGAATACGCTGCCTTATACGCCCGGTCAGCCGTTCTCGGACGCGGTGACTTCGCACCTGCCCGCAGCGGAATTTCTGCGCTCGTCAATTTTAGAGCAGGGCACGTTCCCTGTCTGGCGCGAGACGATTATGGGCGGGCAGCCCTTCGCCGCCGATCCGCTCAACAAGACGGCCTATCCGCTGCAATGGCTGGTGCTGATTTTGCCGCCCGTGCTGCACCTCGACGTGCTGATTCTGCTGCATTTGCTGATCGCCGGGGCGGGGATGTGGGTGTGGGCGCGCTCGTTTGGCCTGCGCGACGAAGCGGTCGCCCTGAGCACGCTGGCTTATCTGCTCGCGCCGCGCGTCGTTGGGCATCTGGGCGCCGGTCATCTCGATCTGTTCTACGCGCTGGCGTGGTTTCCCTGGCTGATGTGGTCGGTCGGACAGTTGATTCATGGTGACAACGTAGGGGCAAGATATATCGTGCCCCTACAAAGATCGCTCTATGTGGCGCTGTTCGGCGGGCTGATTTTGCTGGCGGACGTGCGCCTGAGCTTCTTCGCTTATCTGCTGGCGGGAGTCGATGCGCTCTACGAAGCGCTTCGCTTCAAGCACATCCGCAGCCTGCTCTGGTTGCTTCCGGCGGGCGTGGTCGTAATCCTGCTGACGCTCTCGTTCAGCCTGCCGCTGATTGCGTGGCAGCCCTATCTCAGCCGGGGCGGGATGACCGCTGCTGATGCGGGCGTGTTCTCGCTTGATCCGGCGCAGTTGATCGGCCTGCTTTTGCCCATACACAGTGGCAACATCGAAACACTGACCTATCTCGGCCTACCGGTGCTGATTTTGGCGATCATTGGGGCGATCAATCGGCGCAAGTGGTTCTGGGTCGCGGCGACAGTTGTGGCGGCGCTCTATGCGCTCGGCCTGAATGGATTTCTGTGGCAACTGCTGGTGAAGCTGATTCCCGCGCTGCTCTGGTTTCGCGTGCCATCGCGGGCGTGGTTCGTCGTCGCGCTCATTGCGCCGCTGCTGGCGGGCTTTGGCCTACAGCAGTTGATCGAGCATCCACCGCGACGCGGTACGCTGATCGCGCTGATCGGCACGGTGATCGCTTTCGTGGCGGGGGTATTTTTCGCCCTCAGCGTGAAATCGATCAACGGCTTGGCGATTATCGTCGGCGGCGGCGGAATCGGCCTGAGCGTTTTGCTGACGTCGAGCGGACGACTGGCCGGAAATCGGCTGGCGCTGGCCTTGATCGCCGTGACGTTCCTCGATTTAGCGCTGTCCGGCTTCGGTTGGCTCGAATGGCGCCCGCAGGAGGTGTGGCTGCCGCCCGATCAGGCACAGTTAGCCGAGAGACTGACCGAACTGGGTGCGTACCGAGTCTACTCGCCGACGTACAGCTTGCAGCAGCAGGTTGCTGAGGAATATCATTTACGATTGTTTGGTGGCGTTGATCCCTTTCAGTTGAATGGGATTGTCGCGGCAGTCGAACAGGGCGGCGGGACTAAAGACACGGATTACAGTGTTGTTCTGCCGCCGCAAACGGGCAGCGATCTGGCAATGGCTAATCAAGGCGATGTACCGAATACGGCGGTGCTCGGCGAATGGGGCGTGACCCACGTCGTTTCGGCCTACCCGCTGAATGTGCCGAACCTGACCGAGGTCGATCAGGTCGATGGCACGTATATTTACGCCAACCACGATCCGGCGCTGACAACGAATTTCGGCTCGACTCCGGCGTGGCCGAGTGGTTGGCCGGGGTTGCCCGACGCCGCGACCGTCGCCCAACTGAATCAAACGACGCAGACCGCCACGCTGATCTCCGGCGCGGCTTTGATTGTTTTACTGGGAACGCTTGGCGTGTTGAAAGTCAGACAAACTTGACCCGCACATCTTCGCGCCTGCCGCTGCTGATTCTGGCGCTGGCGCTGGCGCTTGTTTTCTATCGACTGCTGCTCGGCGATGTCCTGTTCTGGGGGCTGCCGTCGCTTCAGTTTTATCCCTGGCGCGAATACGCTTTCGATCTGCTGCGTCATGGGCAACTGCCGCTCTGGAATCCCTACGATGGCGCAGGCACGCCGCTGTTTGCCAACTATCAATCCTCACTGCTCTACCCCTTCAGTTGGATCGGCTATTTCCTGCCGCTGGCGCAAAGCCTGAGCATCATCGCCGTACTGCACCTGTTCATCGGCGGGTGGGGCATGTGGCGCTTCACGGGCGAACTGGAGTTCTCCTCGCTCGGTCGCGGTGTGAGCGCGCTGGCCTTTGGCATGACTTCGTATCTGGTCGCGCGGCTGGGCACGTTCCCCGAAATTCAAACGGTCGCGTGGCTGCCCTGGATTTTGTGGGCATCAACGCGCCTGCTCGACAATGGGCGGCCTCGTTACGCTGGACTGCTCGCTTTATTTACGGCGCTGCTGCTGCTTGGCGGTCACGCGCAGACGGCTTGGTACAGCCTGCTGCTGACGGGGCTTTTTGTCCTCTGGCGCACGTTCACGCGCCGACCGATCCGCTGGCCGCGTTTGGGCTTCGTCGTGATCGGGCTGGTGGTCGGCGCGGGGATGGCCTCGCTGCAACTGCTGGCGACGGCGGAACTGCTGCGTCAGTCGCAGCGCTCCGGCGGCGTCGATTTCGCCTACGCGATGAATTACAGCTACGCGCCTGCCCGCATCTTCAATCTGATCGCGCCGAACGTCTTTGGCACGCCCGCCAACGGCAGTTACATCACGCAGGGAGCGTTCTTCGAGGACGCGGTTTACATCGGCCTGATCCCGCTGATCGCGGCGGTTGCAGCGATTGTCCAGTGGATTCGCTCACGGCGGCAGCCGGATCGCCCCACGATTTTTCACGATGTTCCCTTCTGGCTGATGATCGTGATTGTGGCGATGGCCTTTGCGCTTGGCGACAACACGCCGATTTTTCCATTTCTGTACAACCATGTGCCGACCTTCAATCTGTTTCAGGGGCCAGAGCGCTGGCATTTGTGGACGGTTTTCGGCCTGAGCATCCTCGGCGGGGTCGGCGTGACGACGTGGAGCAGAAATCGCAATCTGCGCCGCTGGACGGCACGTCTGACGGTCGCCTGCTTCGCGCTGGCGCTGCTCGGCGTACTCGGCGTGCTGTTCGTCCATGATGCCAAGCCGGGCGTGAGCGTTTTGCTCGACGCGGTGCTGAGCGTCGGGCTGCTTGGTGTGGCGGCGGGCGTACTGACGCTGACGCAGCCGCAGCCTGACACACGTGCCTTCGGACGCTGGTCGGCGGTCGTGCTGATCGTCGTCGCCATCGACCTGATCGTCGCCTCGTGGGGGCTGAATCCGACCGTTCCGGCCAGCTTCTACAATGCCAACCCGCCGCCGAGCGATTCGGCGCGGCGTTACTGGACAGCCAGCGCCGAGCAGCGCGTCAAGTTCGAGCAGTGGTTCACCTTCAATAATTACCTGACGGCGACTGAGCATTGGCAGGACGCGCGCGCCAGCGGCCTCGCCGATTTGAACATCATCGACCGCGTGCCGCTGCTCAACAATTTCGAGCCGCTGCTGATCGGCCACTATACCGACTTCCTCAATCTGGTTGAAGCGGGATCGACGGCTTCACTATTTCAGGCTGCCGACGTGGACGCGATCTATAATCCTACGCTGACGCCGCTGACTTCCGGCCTCTCGATTCAGCGTGCGTGGCTGGTCAGTTCGGTGTGCTGGCACACGGACGAAGACTCGCTCAAGCAGGCGATGAGCGACCCAAGCTGGCGACCCGATCAGCAGGTGCAGATGCTCGGCGACCGGGGCTGCGCTGATCCCGATGCAGCGTCGGCGGGCAGTGCTAATCTCGTGACGGATGACGGCGATCAGGTTACAATCCATGTAAACGCCGTGCGCGATAGCTGGCTGGTGCTGGCCGATACCAATTATCCGGGCTGGCACGCGACCGTCGATGGCGCGGAAGTTCCGATCTACCAGGCAAATCTCAATTTTCGTGCGGTGCAGGTGCAAGCCGGGCAGCACGTGGTTCAGTTCGATTATCGACCGGGGTGGCTGCTGCTGGGGGCGCTGATCAGCGCGATTTCCCTGCTGGTGGCGCTGCTGCTCTATCGGTTGGGAGCGTAATGATGCTGACGATGTTCTCGTCGTCGTCGCGGAAGCGGCTGCAACTGCAAATTTCCGAGCGCCGGGTGCTGATCGCGGCGGGTGACATGGTGGCGGTGATCGCTTCGGTGCTGATCGCGCTGCGCATCTGGACGATTGTCGCCCACTATGCCTTCACGCCGGATTTCGTGCTGGCGCAGAGCGGCTGGTTCATCATTCTGGCGGCGCTCTGGCTGCTCCTGGCGAGCGCCAATGATTTCTACGACCTGCGCTTGTCCTCCAGCCGCCGAAAAGTCACGCAGCGGCTGCTCTTGATCACGGTGCAGACGTGGATTATCTACGTCGCGGTGTTTTTCTTCTCGCCGGTAGCGACCTTGCCGCGTCTGTTCATCCTCTATTATGGTGTCGCTTCCTTCCTCCTGATCTGGCTGTGGCGGCTGTCACGTCCGTTTCTGGTCGGCTGGGTGAGCCAGCCGCGCCGCACGTTGATCGTCGGCGCGGATTGGGCGACTCAGGCGATGGTCGATGCCATTCATGACTATGCCAGCGAAGAATACGAACTCAGGGGCATTATCAGCGCCGCTAAAGAGGATGTGGGCACAATCATCAATGAAGTGCCAGTGCTCGGTACGGGGACAGATTTGATGAACTTCGTCCGCCGGGATCGCATCAGTGAGTTGATCATCACGACGACGCACAATCTTCCCGGCGACGTGTTTCAGGCGGTGATGGATGCTTACGAGCAGGGCATTACCGTCGTGCCGATGCCGCTGATCTACGAAGGCATCACCGGGCGCGTCCCGGTCGAACACGTCAATAACGATTGGGCGGTCGTGCTGCTGCCAATCCGCAACAGCGACGGCGCGTTCGATCCGTATCCGGTCTTTAAGCGCCTGTTCGACATCCTAATCGCGCTGTTCGGGCTGGCCTGCTTCGCGGTGCTGCTGCCGTTCATCGCGCTGATTCAGTGGCTTGATTCGCACGGCAGCATCTTTTACGCGCAGGATCGTTTGGGACGCAACGGCACGGTGTTTCGCGTCTATAAGCTGCGCACGATGATCCCGAATGCCGAAGCCGCGACCGGAGCGGTCTTTTCACATCAGGGCGATCCGCGTGTGACGCGCTTCGGGCGTTTCATGCGCAAAACCCGCCTCGACGAAGTGCCGCAGTTGATCAACGTGCTGCGCGGCGACATGAGCATGATCGGCCCGCGCCCGGAACGCCCCGAACACGTCGTGCGCTTGCAGGAGAAAATTCCCTTCTACCGCACGCGCCTGATCGTGCGCCCCGGCCTGACCGGTTGGGCGCAGGTGCGCTACGACTACGGCGCGAACGATGTTGATGCGCTGATCAAGCTGCAATACGATCTCTACTACATCCGCCATCAATCGCTGCTGCTTGACCTGAATATTCTGCTGCGCACGGTTGGCAAAGTCGTGAGCATGAGCGGGATTTAGCTGCTCCTTCTCGTTCCAATAAGCGAATAACATCTTTCGTAGAGGCTGGAATTAGACCTGCCTCTACTCTTATTGTTCCTGCTGGCGGATCGGTGCTATCGTGGTTGAGGCAACATCACAACGCAGTTAAAACGAGCGGCGTTCAAAACTGATGGATTGGCAGCAGTGGCAGTTCCAAATAGAGCAGCAAATCTCTAAGTTGAAAGATTTAGAGACGACTTTTCATGAAGCCGATAATCGTCTGCTGCCTGCGACGAAGCAAACTTCCCTTGTGCAGCTTGAAACGAAACTTGGACGGAGTCTTCCTAGCGATTTTATCGAATTCTATCAGCGTTTTGATGGGTTAAGACTCCCTGATGTTTGGAACTCCTATTTTGTCGATACTGTTGAGCAAATACTTCGAGTTCCAAGCCCAAGTCAGCTTGAATCTCCTCGATACAATGGCCGTATGCTGATATTCGGCTCAGATAGCGGTGGAAATCATTTCTGCATTTTCTTTGGTGCAGAGTCACAGCCAGTTCTTTATTTGCCGAACACTCTATGGGAACAGGATCGATGTCTTTATGAAGCTATCGGTGGACTTTATCTCAGTCCTAAATGGCTGGCGGCAGACTTTTCAGGATTTTTCCAACGTATTCTAGACGATACCAAAGCCTTCATTCGAAACGATGCTGACTGGAAGTATATGGATCACGATTTATATCGGCAGAAAAGCCTATGAACTTACGCAATCTGACGATTGAACGTGCGATGACGATCATCCTGTTCGCGCTGATCTTCGCGCTGGCGACGCGCGTTCCGCTCGACACCGATACCTGGTGGCACATTCGCAGCGGTCAATACACGCTCACGCAGGGGATGATGTACGCCGATCCGTTCTCGTTTACCAAGCTCGGCACGCCCTACGTCAACCAGAGCTGGGGCGGGCAGTTGTTCATCTACTGGGCGTGGCAGATCGGCGGCAGCTTCGGGCTGGCGATCTACGTCTCGGTGCTGGCGACGGCGGGCATGGTCTTCATTTATAAGATGTGCGAGGGCAACGCCTATCTGCGCGCCTTCGCCGTGATCATCGGCGCGGCGACGGCGGCGGTCTTCTGGTCGGCGCGTCCGCAGATGTTCTCATTCTTCCTGAGCACGGTCGTCCTTTATCTGCTCTATCTCTATCGACGCAAACACGTGGATCGGCTCTGGCTGATCCCGATCATCATGGCGATCTGGGGCAACCTGCACGCGGGTTACTCGATTGGCTTCATCTTCCTCGGCGGTGTGATCGCAGGCGAGATT
>DASZXN010000142.1:0-2322 GCA_035545875.1 Phototrophicaceae bacterium | reverse complement strand
ATCTGATGTCCGAGCACAGCGGCGACCCAGATCAGCACAAGCTCGACTGTCCGCTGGTCATGCGCGAGTCGGTCTAGAAAGCGCTTCCCATCCCCATATCACCAGGGTCAGCGCATCAAAATGCGATTGAAAGTCACACAGAGTCATCAGGAATCGTAGGGACGCAATGGATCGCGTCCGTTGTAGCGGACGGCATTCAAGCCGTCCCTACGAAACCCCGTTCACCTTTTATGACCCAAACAGAAATTTTGATGCGTTTGCCCTGCGATTACAATAATCAGCCTTTTTACGAGGTCGGGTCTTTTAATATAAACTAAATATTTATTTAGTATAAAAAATATATTGTTGTATAAGCCTCTCGTGATTGTCAAGCATAGTCTAAAACCACTCACCCGATTGCTGAGAGACAGAATTTCTCCTGCTCCGCTCGCCCTGCTCTACGAAGTGATCTGCCACAGCCGAATCGTGTTGTCGCGTGAGCCAGAAGCCAGAATTTTCCCGTCCGGCGACCACGCGAGACTGGCAACAGGCGCGCTGTGCCCTTTCAGCGGCGCGATCTGGTGAAAGGTTGTGTCCCACAGAGCAATCGCATTGATTGGCGCGTTTGACCAGCCGTTGCTGCCCGCGATCAGCTTGCCATTCGGCGACCACGCCAGCACGGAGATGTTCGACCCATCGCTCAGAATATTGACCAGCCTGCCGTCGGCTGACCACACGCTCGCGCCATCAATCAGCAATTTGCCATCCGGCGACCACGCCAGCACGTCCGCGCCGCCGTAGTTGTCCCACACCGCCGCGATCTGCCTGCCGTCGGTCGCGTAAATCGTCACCTTGCCGCTCTCGTTGCCAATCGCCCAGCGACTGCCGTCCGGTGACCACGCGAAGCCCCACTGCGGCGTACACGAGGCGCAGCCTTCGTCGCTAAAGACTTCCGTCCCATCGGCGCGCCATTCCGTATACGAAGTCGCGCCGCCGACCAGAAACTTCCCATCCGGCGACCAGCCGAGATTATAGAATTTGCCGCCGCTGAACGCCGTCGTCCGCGTGATGAGCAAATCGCCGTCGGCTGACCACCATTGAACCGTATTGCTGGTCGGGCTTGCCTCAGAGCCGGAAGCCAGAATTTTGCCATCCGGCGACCACGCCAGCTTAAAGACGATCCCGGCCTGTGTATCGATCATTCGGATTAGCGTGCCATCCGGTGACCACAGCCCGATTTGCTGATCGAAGCCGCCCGTCGCCAGAACGTTGCCATCCGGCGACCAGGCGAGGCTGACAACGGGCGCGCTGTGCCCGCTCAGGGTGGCGACGGGCGTCCCGTCTGCGCGCCACAGCCGAGCCGTCTTGTCCGTCGAATCGAACGCGCCTGCTGCCGACGCCAGCAGCGATCCATCCGGCGACCATGCCAGCGCGGTCACGCTGCTAGTTTGTCCGCTCAATACCGTCGATGGCACGGCAGGCGTGATCGTTGGCGTACTGTCGCCCGCAAAAACGCTGGTCGATCCGAGCAGCAGGAGGACGAGCAGAAGCACACCCCACAAAAACGTTTTCATTATCTCCGGCTTTCTACGTGCTTTTCAGTATCCAGTCCAAGCCCGCGAACGAGTCGCTGAATCTATAAACTGCTGCGCTCGCTGTGGTTCCCAAATGAAAAGACCAGCGCTTGCGGCTGGTCTCATCGATCACAACACGCCAGACGACCTAGACTTTCGCGGGCACGACCACGCGGACAGCCTGCGGCACAATGCGCACCTTGATTTCATCGATCTCGATCAGTTCGCCATCGACTACAATCGGCTGCGGCGGATCCGCCGTGATACTGACTTCTTTCGCCTGCCATTGCAGCAGCGGCTGTGCCAGTTCGCCAGAGGTGACCGCGTTGGCTGCCGCCGCCAACAGCGACGAAATGTTCGTATCCTGAATCACGATCACGTCGAGCACGCCGTCACTGATGTCAATGGTGTGCGAGAGCGTAATCCCGCCCAGCCCAACGCTGCCGAAGTTGGTGATCATGCAGTTGATCCCATCGGCTTCGACCGTTTGCCCATCGAGCATCATCGTATAATGCGACGTGATTGGGTTAGTCAGCGTGCGCAGCGCGCTGACCACGTAAGCCATCATCCCAGAGCGATCTTTGGCGTCGCGGTCAGCGCTGGCGTGCATCGCCCCTTCGATGCCGATGCCGAGATGGAAAAACAGCAGATTGCCATCCTTGCCCTTCCCGCCGATCAAATCCGCCATATCGAGCGCGCGAATCGCGTTGGGAACGCCGCCGAGCAGCAGCGCGGCCTGCGTTTGATCGTGTGGGATACCCAGTTCAAC
>DASZXN010000141.1:0-10100 GCA_035545875.1 Phototrophicaceae bacterium | reverse complement strand
CGGGCGAGGTCGTCCCTCCACAGCGGTTAAAATCAAGGGAATTACCCCTGATAACAAGGGCGCAGCACGCTGCGCCCCGACAGTACGTGTCGTGAAGGAATAATCCCCAAAATCAATGAGCGATTAGCTGCGCACGAGCGTCAACAACTGCTCGGAGGAGACGTTCGACGCCAGCGCAGGCAGAAATGCCCTGAACGCGCGCAGCGGGTGCTGTTTGCGACTGCGCAGGAAACACTGGAGGCCGGAGGTCGGCGCGCGGTGTTCATCATCACCGGCCAGCAGAGCGTTTTCCTCGCGCAGCGGCAGGAAGGCATAGCGAGCGATCAGCGCCGCGCGTGCCACACTCAGATCAGCATTGGCCTGATAGAGACGATAGTACGCCTCGATCCAGGGAGAGTCCGCGATCATCCGGCGCAAATCGTCCAGCGAGCAGGCGGCGAGGTCGTCGGGCGTGTTCAGCCCCAACTGCCACGCGATCCGCATCGGCAGCGCCAGCACGGTGCGGGCGCTGTTAATTTCGCGCTGCGTCTCCTGATCAAAGACGTGAACGAGCGGCGCGACGTGCCGATCATGGCCGTCCATGAGCGTGCCGAGCAGATAGTCACGGATGATCCCGTTGGGATCGTGTGTGCCGCTGGGCGGGCTGTAAGTCTCGGCGGTATCCCAGCCGCAGGCGTAGGGACGGAGCGCCTCCAGCGCGAGCGGCGCGCAGGGCATGAAGGCCAGCAACTCCGCACGGACGGCGTGGAGCAGCAGCGTCGCCATTCCAATCGAGCGCAGCGCGTCGGGCTTGTCGAGCGGCAGGTCTAACTGGATCACCGTCCACAATTCCTGATTGACGACGGCTTCGAGCGCGGTGCAGCGTTTGAGCAAATGGAGGAAATGCGCTTCGCTGCTGTCGTTCGAGAAGGTCAGCGGCGCGCAGCCTTCCGGCAGCACACCCGCGAGCGTGTAGGTCGGCTGGCTTTCGCCGGGCAGATAGACCGAGACGCTCGGCACGTTCCAGATCACGTAGGAGAGGAACGAATCGCGCGGTGGCACGCCGAGGCGAGCAGCCAGGGTAGCAACGTAGCGACTGAACGAGCCGACCGAAGTTGTGAGCGCGCGCAGCCCACGACCGACCGGCAGTCCGGCTTCCTGCGTATGCCGCTCGACCGACGAGCCGATCATGCCGAGAATCGTCATCTGGCGCTTGCAATTGTCGAGCGACAGCACGGTCGGATCGGTCAGTTCGCCCAGCATGGCGTTGACTTCCGCGAGGAAGGCTTCCAGCGAGATCGCCCCGGCGAGGACACGCCGATTGAGCAGCGGCAGCCGAGTCTGTGCCCAGTTCCACAACAATTCGCTTTCATAAGTGCCCGTCAACGAGAGTGCGATCATGTGGTTTTCTCTCCATCCTGACCCGCAGGACAAGCTCCCCTGATTTATCTTCGTCTACAACCTGCGTTTCCGATCCCTGTTGCCCAAATGCGGTTCTGATCTCAATAAATGCGAGTCGCCGCTCAAACGTCACAAACAGCTTGCTGGCGGAGGGAACAAAAGACGACCGGCCAGCAAGGACAGTAACCCGGAATAAAAAACTCAGGGGAACCACGTACACATATACGAAATCGTCCCCATTTGCTGCGAACAGAGCGGCTGGTCGGGGTGGGCGCGCAGGCACAGCGCCTCACCAGTTTGTTGACAAAGTGCAAAAGCGCGGTAATGTTGTAATCTACTCGAGTAGACTGCCATTGATCCCCATAGAGTTGGTGTATGTCTGTCAACCGCAAGCAGGTCGCCGCTTATGCTGCTGTCTCCGAGGCGACCGTCTCTTACGTGATCAACAATGGCCCGCGTCCGGTTGCACCGGAAACCCGTGAGCGCGTCCTCAGGGCGATCCGCGAACTCGGTTATTCGCCCAGCACCGTCGCGCGCAATCTGCGCGCCCAACGCACCACCACGATGGGCCTGCTCCTGCCGGACATCATCAACCCGTTTTACGCCGAAGTCGCGCAGGTGATCGAAAACACCTGCTTCGCGCACGGCTACACGACCATTCTCTGCAATTCAAGCCAGAGCCAGCAGCACGAGCAGGATTACGTCAATATGCTGCGCGCGCAGCGTGCCGCCGGCGTGATCCTGATCCCGATTGGCGCGAACACCCACGCCGTCAGGCAACTGCGTGAGGCGAATATTCCAACCGTCGTGCTGGAATACGAGTTTGACAACGCTTTCTGCCTCGTCATCGACGAACTGCGCGGCGGGCTGCTGCTGACTCAGCATTTGCTCCAACTGGGGCATCGGCGGATTGGCTGCATCGCCTCGATTGAGGACAGTTCGAGCAGCAAAGTCCGCTTCGAGGGGTACATCAAGGCGCTAAACCAAGCGGAAGTCGTGCCTGACGAGTCGCTGATCGTCCACACGCATCAGGAGATCGCCGCGAGTGAAGCCGCGACCTTTACTCTGCTCGATCTGCCGGAGCCGCCGACGGCGATCTTCGTTCACAATGATCGGCTGGCGCTCGGCGCTCTGAGCGCGATTCGCAAACGCGGCCTGCGCGTCCCGGAGGATATTTCGGTCGTCGGCTACGACAACGTGGTCGAAGCGGCCTTTTTTCACCCCCCGCTGACGACGATTGACTATCCCAAGCATCAAATCGGCGAGGAAGCGGTTCGTCTGCTGTTCGATCTGATCGGCCAGCCCGACCCAGCGCTGAAGCCGGTCACCAAAATGCTGCCCGTCGAACTGATCGTGCGCGAATCGACCGCGCCGCCGCGCCGCCTCTGAAGATTATCCAGCGCTGATCGAACAGCGCCTTGTGAATAAGGAAAGAGACTTATGGCAGCACAACGTTTACGTGTCGGGGTGATCGGTTGTGGCACGGTAGCGCAAATCATGCACCTGCCCTATCTGCGCAGCCTGCCCGATCTCTATCAGATCGCGGCTATCAGCGATCTGTCGCCGGGACTGCTGCGTTACATCGGCGAGACTTACGGCGTGCCGGAAAACCGACGCTACAGCGACTATCACGATTTGGTCGCCAGCGATCTCGACGCCGTGCTGGTGTTGAGCGGCGGCAGCCACGCGCCGCAGGTGATCGCAGCGGCAGAAGCCGGGAAAAACATTCTGGTCGAGAAGCCGCTCTGCTTCACGGTGCGCGAAGCTGACGAGATTATCGCCGCCGTGAACAAGGCCAACGTCAAGTTGATGGTCGCCTACATGAAGCGCTACGACCCCGGCTACAAATACGCGCAGAAGCTGGTCAAGTCGATGCCGGACATTCATTACGTGCAGATCAATACGCTCCATCCTTCCGAAGAACAATACTGGAACATTCACGGCGTCACGCGCTTCGCCGACGTGCCCAAGAGCGTGATCCAGCCGCTCATGGACGAGAAGGAACGACTGCTCGACGAGGCAATCGGTCACGTTTCCGAGACGCTGCGCTTCATTTACGAGGATTCGATCCTCGGCAGCATGGTGCATGACATCAACGCCATACGCGGGCTGATTGGGGAACCGGAAGGCGTCGTCTACACCGACATCTGGCCGGAAGGCGAAAAGCTGCCGTCAACGACGACCATCCTCAAATTCCCGCACGATATTCGTGCGGTTTATACGTGGACGTTTCTGGCCGATCTGCGCGATTATTTCGAGGAAATTGCGCTGATGTCACCAGCCAACCGGCTGCGCATTCAGTTCCCGTCGCCGTTCCTGAAGCATTTCCCGACGCCGATTGTCTTTCAGGGGATGGAGGACGGCGCGGCCTTCAAGAAAGTCGTCGAAGCATCCTACGACGAGGCGTTCCGCGAGGAACTGAAGGCGTTCCACGACTGCGTGGTCAACGACCAGCAGCCGATCACGGACGCGGAGGACGGCAAGAAAGACGTGGCGATTTTGCAGCAGGTGGTCGCAGCGCTGCATCCGGCGGGTCTAGGCGGCGAGGCGGCCAAAGCGTTATCCTGAAAACGGTTACAGACTGACGAAGGCGATGTAATATCGTAGGGGCACGATATATCGTGCCCCTACCGGAAAACAATTGCGTATCCAGAGAGGCCATTTATGTCTGAAACGATGGGCGAAGCGCACAGCATCACCGCCGAGGATGTGGTCAGCTACCGTTTTCCGCGCGATGCCGAAATCGCGCCCAGCGGTCGCTCCGCTGCTTTCGTCTATCGCGGGGCGTGCAAAGATGGCACGCCCGAACCCGCCAGCGAAATCTGGCTGGCGGATCTCACGTCAGGCCAGTCGAAGCGCCTGACCTTCGGCCCGCGCTCCGATCACACGCCGCGCTGGTCGAAAGACGGCCAACTGGCCTTCCTCTCAGATCGTGCCAAAGCCGGGCAGCGCCAGATTTACGTGATGACGCTCGACGGTGGTGACGCGCGCCCGCTGACCAACCTCGAAGGGCGCATTGATGGGCTGCTCTGGTCGCCCGACGGCACAGAAATCGCGTTTGCGTTCACGCCCGCCGACGCTGAACCGGATCGCCCCGGCGCGGACGCGCACGTCGAGGATGAAGCGCCGCACTATAACTGCCTGTGGGCGGTCAACGTCGAAAGCGGAGCGCTGCGCCCGCTCACGCCGAACGGCTATCAGGTCTTTGAGGCGGCCTGGTCGCCCGATGGCAAGCATTTGGCGGTCGTCGCCAAACAGGGCGAGATCGCCGTGTCAGGCTGGTACAGCGCGCAGCTTTACGTCGTCAACTCCGACCCGGCCTTTGAAGAAGCGGGCGAGATGCGCCAAATCTTTCAGGCGGATCGGCAGGTCTGCGACATCGGCTGGTCGCCGGATGGACGGCAAATCGTCTATCAAATCTGCCTGATCAGCGATCCTCCGCTCTGGCAGGGCGACGTGTGCGTGGTCGAGGCCAGAGCGAACAGCACGCCGCGCCAGATTACGGCGCGCGACCTGCCGATCTCGATCTGCAAGCTCGACTGGTTCGAGCCGGATCGGATGCTCTACTGCGCCCGTCAACTCGATGGAACCTCGTTCGGCTATCTGACCGTTAGCAGCGGACAGATTCAGCCGTTGTGGTCGGACTACGCGATGATCATGGACTGGACTGTCCCACGTATCAGCACATCAGCCGATCACAAAACGTTTGCGACGGTGGTCGAGCGCCCGAACACGCCGCCGCAGGTCTTTTGCGGAGAAATTGATAAAGCGGCTGAAGCCTGGAAGCAGGTCAGCCAGTTCGAGTATGCGCCGCTCAAGCTCGGTCGCATGGAACGAACGTCGTGGAAATCGGTGGACGGCCTCGAAATCGTCGGCAATATCGTCTACCCGGTCGATTACGAAGCGGGCAAGCGTTATCCAACGGTGGTGCAGATTCACGGCGGGCCTACGTGGTCGTGGCTGCCGCATTACGCCGTCTGGTGGGAGTGGTGGTATCAACTGCTGGCAGGGCACGGCTACGTCGTGCTGCTGCCGAACATTCGCGGCAGCGCGGGACGCGGCACGGCCTACGCCGAAGCCAATTTCAAGGACATGGGCGGCAAAGACTGGCAGGACGTGCTGGCAGGCGTTGACCACCTGATCGAGATGGGCATCACCGACCCGGATAACTTGGGTATTGGCGGCTGGAGCTACGGCGGTTTCATGACCGCGTGGGCGATCAGCCAGACGAACCGTTTCAAGGCGGCGATCATGGGGGCGGGCATCACCAACTGGGAGAGCTATTACGCGCAGAACGGCATCCGTGACTGGCAGCGCGTTTTTTACGGCTCGAACCCCTACGACGACCCGGCGACGCATCGCCAATGGTCGCCGCTGACCACGATCAAAACGGCAAAAACTCCAACGCTGATTCTACACGGGCAGGAGGATCACGACGTCAGCCTGCCGCAAGCCTACGAAATGTACGTCGCGCTCAAGACGCTCGGCGTCGAGACGCAGCTTGTGACTTACCCGCGCGAGAATCACCCGATTCTCGAAAAAGAGCATCAAATCGATCTTGTGAACCGCGTGAGCCAGTGGTTTGACCGTCATCTCAAAGGAGGCTGAGAAGAACGAGAAGCTCTGCAAGCGATCCCTGTACGCTGAACGCTGCTCCCAAACAGAAAGGTTGAAAAATGTCACTCAAACGAATGTTAATTCCGCTCCTCATACTGTTGATCGCTGTCGGCGTCCTGAACCCAGTCGCCGCGCAAAGCACCACGCTGCGGATGGCGCTTCAGGAAGGCGACGCCAACAGCCTCGACCCGCAGCAGTATCAAACACTCGGCGAATTTCAGATTCTCAGCAACGTGTATGATGGTCTGGTGCGCTACAACCAGAAAACGCTTCAGCCCGAAGCTGATCTGGCGACCTCGTGGGACGTTTCCGCCGATGGCCTGACCTACACCTTCCACCTGCGCTCCGGCGTGACCTTCACCAATGGCCGCGCGCTCACGGCGGACGATGTCGTCTATTCCTTTAACCGTCTGGCGAATGCCAAGATCGCTACGACCTACGCCACCTCGCTGATTCTCGGCAGCGTGGCCGGGTTCGCTGATGTTCAGAGCGGCGCGGCGACAACCCTGAGCGGCGTCAAAGCGGTTGATCCGCAGACCGTCCAGATCACCCTGAGCGCGCCGAACTCGGCGCTGCTCCCGGCGCTGACGATGGTTCCCGCTGCGATCATCCCGAAGGAAGCCGCCGACGACGCCGACACGTTCGGGGATCAGCCGGTTGGCACGGGGCCGTACATGGTCAAGGAATGGGTCAAGCAGGATCACATCACGCTCGACGCCAACCCGAACTACTGGGGCGGCAAGCCGGCGATTGACGAAGTGATCATGCGCGTGATCCCGGAAAAATCGACCGCGCTCAACGAATTTGAGGCGGGCAACCTCGATATGGTGCTGGTGCCGCCGTCGGACATCGCCCGCTACCGCGCCGACGCCACGCTGTCGAAGGAACTTCAGGATCAGGCGATCCTCTCGATTTTCTGGCTGCCGCTCAACCTGACGGTCAAGCCGCTCGACAACGTGAAGGTGCGTCAGGCGATGAGCTACGCGATTGACCGCCAGTCGATTGTCGATAACATCCTGCAAGGACAGGGCAAGGTCGCGCAGGGGCCGCTGCCGCCCGGTCTTTCGGCCTACGATCCGAACTACAACCCCTTCCCGTTTGATCCCGATAAAGCCAAGCAGTTGCTTTCGGACGCGGGCTATCCGAACGGCATCGACATCGTGATCCGCAACTGGAACGACGAAGTTCAGACCCGCGTGATGACGGCGATTCAGTCGAACTGGGCGGACGTGGGCATTCGCGCGACCTTCGACCAGAGCGAATACACCGACTACATCAATGACATGGGCGTCTGCAAGTTTCAGGTCGCCGTCAGCTCGTGGACGGCGGACTACGCTGACGCCGACGACTTCATCAACCCGCTGCCGCTCTCCGATCTGAACACGATGGGCAAGGACTGCGGCCAGGGACAGTACCCGGACGCCAAGAACGACGCGCTCAAGGCGCTGACGCTGCCGCTCGGCGCGGATCGGGATAAGCTCTATCAGCAGGCGCAGGACGCCGCCGCCTATCAGGACGTGCTCGGCATCTTCCTGTACAACACGGGCGCGACGCTGGCAGTCGCGCCCAACGTTCAGGGCGCGTATCTGGACGGCTTCGAGAACATCAAGCTCGCGCCGATCACGCTGTCGAGCTAGTCAGGCATAAACGTCTGTAGGGGCGCACCTGCGTGTGCGCCCAATAGATATACGGCGTAAATGTGTAGGGGCGAGCCATGCCTCGCCCCTACGAAAACCCGATGATGTGTCATCGGGTGCAACGAATAACGGTATTCTCTGCCGAAAGCCAAGCGCATCGATGGCTAAATACACGCTCCGACGCCTGCTCCAGTTCATCCCGACGCTGTTCGGCGTTTACACGTTTGCCTTTTTCCTGATGCGCGTCCTGCCCGGTGACGCCGCGACCTATCTGGTTGGCTTTCATGGCTCGGCGTCGGCGCTGGCGGCGCTCCATGCCAAGCTCCATCTGGACGACCCGATCCTCGTCCAGTACGTCTCGTTTCTGGGCAATCTGGTGCGCGGCGACCTCGGCAACAGCTACATCACCGGCGACCCGGTGCTGGACATCATCGGCAGGGCGCTCCCGGCGACGGCGCAGTTGATGGTCGTAGCGACGATCATTTCGGTGGCGCTTGGCCTGCCGCTCGGCGTGATCTCGGCGCTGCGCAAGGATTCGCTGGTCGATAACCTGACGCGGATTCTGGTCGTGCTGGGCGCATCGCTGCCAACCTTCTGGCTCGGCATTCAACTCCAGATCGTCTTCGCGGTCAATCTCCATTGGCTTCCGGTCAGCGGCGTTGGCCTCGACGCGCACATTATTCTGCCGAGCATCGCGCTGGCGGTGGCGACGACGGCTTTGCTGGCACGCATGACCCGTTCCAGCCTGCTCGACGAACTCAATCAGGATTACATCCGTACCGCGCACAGCAAAGGGCTGCGCGAGCGCGCCGTCGTCTGGCGACATGCGCTGCGCAACGCATTTTTGCCCGTCCTGACGGTGTGGGGCTTGAGCCTCGCCGATTTGCTGACCGGGGCGCTGCTGGTCGAGGTGATTTTTAGCTGGCCGGGTATGGGACGTCTGCTGGTGCAGTCGATCACCACCCGCGATTATCCGCTGCTGCAAGCCAACCTGATCATTCTGGCGATGACCTACGCCGGAGCCAACCTGATCGTTGACCTGCTCTATACGCTGGTAGACCCCCGGATTCGCTATGACTGACACGGCACAAAACGCGAAAACTCCTGTCGCCGTTCTCAAGAACCGACCGAAAGGCCAGCGCACGTTCATCGGCGATGCGCTGCGCCGACTGCTGCGCAATCCGCTGGCGATTGTCGGGCTGGCGATTGTCATCATCATGATCGTGATGGCGCTTTTCGCGCCGCAGATCGCGCCGTATTCGCCTATACAAACCAACCTTAAGCTGTACGTCAAGCCGCCGTCACCTGATCACATTCTCGGTACGGACGACGTGGGGCGCGACGTGTTCAGCCGGATCATCTACGGCGCGCAGATTTCGCTGGAAGTCTCGATCCTGTCGATGGTGCTTGGCATCGCCCTCGGCGTGCCGCTGGGGATGGTGTCCGGCTTTTACGGCGGTCGCATCGACACCTTCATCATGCGTCTGACCGACGTGTTCCTCGCCTTTCCGCTGCTGCTGCTGGCGATTGCGCTGGTCGCGGCGATTGGCCCCAGCCAGAACAGCGCCTTTATCGCGCTCGGCATCGCCATCTGGCCGTATTTCGCGCGGCTGGCGCGCGGGCAGGCGCTCGCGCTCAAGAATCACGATTTCGTCGTGGCGGCGCGTTCGATTGGCGCGCGCGACGCGCGGATTCTGGCGGCGCACATGCTGCCGAACATGCTCACGCCGATCATCATCTACGCGACCTTGCAAATCGCCGCCGTGATTCTCAACGAGTCGGCGCTGGCGTTCCTCGGCTTAGGGGCGCAGCCGCCCACGCCGAGTTGGGGCGGGATGCTGGCTTCGACGCGCTCGTTTTTGACCTCCGCGCCCTGGCTGCCGACCTATCCCGGCATCGCCATCTTTCTGGCCTCGCTTGGCTTCAACCTGCTCGGCGACGGCCTGCGCGACGCGCTCGACGTGAAGCAGCGCTAAAAGACGCTTCCCGTAGGGACGAGACTTGTCTCGTCCGCTAATGAGGCACTTCGAGGCGGACGCGATCAATCGCGTCCCTACAACGACGACTCCACTGGTTTACTGTCGCCGCTCAACAACTTCAGGGAGGTGAGAAAGCAAGGGCGCACCGATGTATGCGCCCTCGCGCATTAACTTGAGGCTTCCATCTTAGCCCTCATCCCCCGTCCCTTCTGCCTCAGGGAGAAGGGTGAAAAACGGCTTGGCGGGTTTGAAGTCCCTCGCCCTCAGGGCGAGGGATTGAGGGTGAGGGCTTCACTTGGTGCGCCCCTACAAGAGACAAATTCGAGGATGCCTCAGTTAATTTACGACTTGAAGCGCTGCTCGACGGGCACGTAGTCGATGTCGTAGCCGAAGTAGCGCGGCCCGACGACTTCGAGCGCTTTCGCCGTGCGCCAGTGGCGGTGGCTCGGCATCGACAGCACCAGTACGCGGAAGCCGTAGCGCAACT
>DASZXN010000140.1:0-6843 GCA_035545875.1 Phototrophicaceae bacterium | reverse complement strand
GACCGCAGAGCGGACAGGTCGCGCCCTCCGCCGCCTCCAGCCGATCAATGCGCTCCTTGAGTTTCGTCATCTCCGGGCGCAGCGCGACGTTCGTCGCTTCTAACCCGCTTCGTTCATTCGACAAGGTTGTTAGCTGATCTTGCAGCGCAGTATTCTCGGTTTCGAGCGCGGCGAAGGTTTCTACTTCGCTGTGAAGCTGCTCTAACGCTTCCGGTTGGGCGGCATTGATGGTCTTTTCGAGCGCGGCAATCGTCGCGTCGTGTCTGCCGATCTCGGTTTGCAGGTCAGCCCGCGCCGCCTCGACCTGCCGCTCGAAGCCGCGCCGCCGTTCTTCCAGATCGCTCAACTGCATCAGCTTGTCGCCCAGTGCGTGATCGGCCTCGCGCGCTTCCTGCAAGGCGGCATAACCCGCCTCGATCTCGTCCTGTAGAGCGACGATCCCCTCGTAGTGGGCGACACGCTTCTGCTGGCGTTCGATCTCTTTTTCAGCCGTGTTGAGATCGCTTTCATAGCCCTTAAGCCGCTGTTCGATGTCGGCGCGGGTGCGCTGGGCGCTGCGCATCTCGGTCGGCGCTTGCTCGACCTGCTTGAGCGCGGCTTCCGCCAGATCGAGCAGCTTTTGCGCCTCAGCCTGCTGATTTTCGGCTTCAACGACCGCCGCCTTGAGTGTCGGTTCGCCTTTGATCTCCTCCTCGATTTCCTCAATGCGCAGCCTGAGCGTAGCGATCTCGGTTTCGATCTCCTTGACCTTCGCTTTAGCGGCTTCCTCGTAGCCTTCCCAGCGAGCAAGGCCGAGAATGTCGGAGAGAATTTGCTTGCGTTCGCGCGGCGTTTTGGTCGTGAAGGCGTCGGCCTTGCCCTGCTGCAAAAAAGCCGAGTGGACGAAGGTCTCGTAATCGAGATTGAGCAGGCGGTTGATGCGTTCCTGCGTCGCGCGCATGTTCGGCTCGCTGATGTTGTTGGGATTGCCGTCCTCATCGAGTGAGAACAGTTCGAGCGAGCCGACGCTGCGCCCGCGATTGCGCCGCCGGATGACCTGATAGCGCAGTCCCTGCTGCTCGAACTCCAGCAGCACGTACATATCGTTCTGCCCCAGATGGACGAGTTCCTCGTCACGTTTGGCGCGCGCCTTGCCCCACAGCGCCCACGTGATCGCGTCGAGCAGCGACGATTTGCCCGCGCCGTTGACCCCGGTCAGGCAGGCGAGATGAATGCCATCGAAGCGCACCGAATCGGGCGAGCGATAGGCCAGAAAATTCTTGATTTCCAGACGGATTGGCAGCATAAAAGCAGTCCGGTTCTTTCCAGAGATATGACCACCGAATTATAGCACGTGCGTGCGATGCTATCCCGCATGGCCTACCGATTCGGGATCGCTGCCGGTTGTCCGTCCGACGGATTGGGCAAATTTTGATTTAAGCCACGCGCTGCTTGACCGAGGTAATCCATGCGAATGCCGATGACCACCGCGACCAGCGGAATAGCCAGACGCCGATCAGCAGGTTGATCAGGGCACAGAGAGCGTGAAACACAATCGCTGCGTTGTGGATCATGGGCTGTCCTCCCGACGACGGATGGTTACTGCCGGGATTCATCATAGCCCACAAATTGAGTCAGCGACGATGAAATTTCAGCCGTTGTTCGTGCGCACGCCCTGATCATAGACGATGCGCCAGACGTGCCCGTAGACGTAATCGACCACCACCAGCGAACCATCCGGCGCGACCGTCACATCGACCGGGCGGATTAAGCCAGTAACGAAGGCTTCCGGCGCGTAATTGTCCTGCCCAACCTTGCTCGGATCGATGCGGATCACGCGCTGACCGTAATCGCTGCCGCCCGCCCAGAGCGTCACGAACAGGTTGTTGAACATATTCGAGGGAAACTGCGACCCGGTATAAGCGACAATCCCGCGCGGCAGCGTGAACGGTTTGAAATCGAGCAAATCGGGCGAAACGTGAACGCTGGCGGGCTTGATCTGGCAGTCAGCGCAGCCGAGTTCGCGATAGTACGGCCAACCGTAATTCGCGTCCTGATCGACCTTCAACACGCGGTCGCCGCCTTCGCCAGTCAACAAGCCGTTGTCCGTCGCGTAAAGCTGGCCGTTACTATCGAACGTAACGTCATATGGGTTGCGAATGCCGCTGGCGTAGACGGTTTCCTCGCCCGTGAGTGGGTTGATGCGCAGGATCGCCGCTTCGTGCGGATCAACGGTTCGCCATGCGCTGGCCGAGTGCGGTGGATTGACGTTGGTGTCGGTCAGCGAGCCAACGCCGACGTACAGGGAACCATCGTCGCCAAAGGCGATGCCGTTGGCCTGATTGTCGATCACACGCATACAGCACGGCAGATCGGTCACAACGGGCTGCGGATCGCCGCCAACGCCTGTACTCAGGCGCGGAATCCGCCAGATGCCTGTCCCTTTGTCGAGCGCGACGCGCGCGCTGACGTAAAGCACGTCCGTCCCCGGCTGAAACGCCAGTCCGAGCGGCGAGATCAGCGTGCCGCTGTAGCGCGTGGTCTGGCCGGATTGATCCATCACGTAGACCGCGCCGCTGAAGGTTCCATTTTCCAGCACCGTCGCATAGAGACGGCCATCCGGCCCGTAGGTGATCTGCATCGGCGTACCGGGGAACTCGCCGACGTGCTCGACGTGGAAGCCGGGCGGCACCTGAATCCGCTTGAGCAAGCCGGGAATGTCGTCCTGACAGGGGAAATCGTTGCACGTCCAGCCCGAATCGGCACTCAGAGGCGCGTCGCCCGGCTCAACCGCCGGCGGAGCGCCCGCATTCGAGACCGGCGTAAGCGTAAACAACTGCGTCGGCGCAGCGGGCGGCGTGAGGGTAACACTGGGGGCTTGTCCGATGACGCTGGAGGCACAGGCGATGAACAGCAGGGAAGTGAGCAGAAACAGACTGAAAGACACAAGCTTTGTTTTTAAACGCACAGTGATCTTTCTCATACCCGAATCAAAAACGCCCGTGCATTATACACAGGCGTTTCGAATCCGATGATGAATAGGGGCTTAGAGCGTCATGTCGTACTTGCCGTAGCTCAGTTTCTTGAGCGCCTCGAAAGCGGCGTCCTGCACCATCACCTGCTCGTCCTGCATGGCAGCGCTGAGCGGCTCGACAGCGCGGCGATCACCCAACTCACCAAGCGCGACGGCGGCAGCGCGGCGCACCCATTCGTTATCGTCGCGCAGCAGTTCGATCAGCGGATCGAAGGCGCTGGCATCGCCGATGCGACCAAGCGCTTCAGCAGCGATCTCGCGCAGCTCGTTGCGGCTGTCCTTGACCGAGAGCAGCAGCGGCGCGACGGCACGCGCATCCCCGACGTAGCCGAGCGCTTCAGCAGCCGCTCCCTGAATGGTGGGTGTGCCGCGCACCATCAGGCTGATCAGCAGATCGACCTGATCGAGATTGGCGGTGCGCCCCAACATGCGAATAAACAAGGCACGCTGGGCTTCGTCGAGGCCGGGCGTTTGCAGCGCCGCCGCGATCTGCGCGCTCATGGCGTCGCTGCCGTGCGGCATCATTTCGAGCAAGCCCGTGCGCAGGCGCAGGCCGATGTTCAGCTTGAGTAACTGCCAGACGCGGCTGTTGATGTCGCTGCGCAGCATGTCGAGGATCGGCGCGGCGGCCTCACCCGCGTTCAGCTTGATCAGGCCGCTGAAGACGGCGTACTGAACTTTGGCGTTGTCGTCACGCAGCGCGCCGATCAGCGGTTGAATGGCGCGGGCATCATTCGATGCGCCGAGCGCCTGTGCCGCCTCGTAACGCACCGTCGGATCGGTATGGGTCAAGTCCGTGAGGTATTGATCAAACATGGAATCACCTGCCTACAAAGGGAATAGCATCAGTATAGTTCAGAGCCGTTAGAATCTGTATGGAAATCTATTAGAAGCGTATCAAAAGGCAGAGTTGAAAGTTAAAAGTAGAAGAAGTTAAAAGTGGAAAGTACCACCAGCCTCTTTTAACTTTCAACTTTGAACTGCTTTACTTCAATTCATCACTGTCGAGGATGATCGTGACGGGGCCATCGTTCATAATCTCGACCAGCATCATCGCCCCGAACACGCCATACTCCACGCGAGCGATCCCCTCCGCCTTCAGCCGCTCGGCGTAGTGATCGACCAGCGGCGCGGCAATCTCCGGCTGTGCCGCGTCGATGAAGCTCGGTCGCCGTCCCTTACGGCTATCCGCGTAGAGCGTGAACTGCGAAACGACCAGCACTCCGCCGCCGATTTCCAGCGCCGAGAGGTTCATTTTACCCTGATCATCCTCAAACACGCGGAGATGGGCGGTTTTGCGGGCGAGGAGTTCGGCCTCGGCCTGCGTGTCGCCATGCGTCACGCCGACCAACGCGACGAAGCCGGAATCAACAGCGCCGGTCAGCCGACCATCGATGGTCACGCTGCCCCGGCGCACACGCTGCAAAATCACACGCATGGAGGGTCGTTCGCTTAAGCGCCGCAGGCGACCTGCGTATAGCCGAGCGCCTGAAGCACCTGATAGAGCACCGGAATGCGATCCCACAGGCAGGCCTGATCGATAAAGACGAGGCCGAGCACGGTCGCGCAGCAGCAGAACAGCGACAGACCCGCGCAGCCGATCAGAATCCAGCGAGTCGTGTTGCGCGGTTCTTCCTCGCGCGCGGCATAGGGATCGTACTCGCCTTCCAGCCCACCGGGAGCGGGCGGCGCAGGCGAAACCGGGCTGTAGGGCGCTTGCGGCTGTCCATAAGGCGACTGCTGCGATGGGGATTGATAGGACGGCTGCTGAGACGGAGATTGATAAGGCGATTGCTGCGGCTGCGGCTGCACCGACGGCGGCTGATACGGTGAAACCTGCTGCGGCTGCTGTGGTTGATAGTTATACTGGGGCTGCTGCGCTGGCTGCTGATACTGCTGTGCGCCCCGCTGCGCCGCGTTGACCATCGTCCCACCCTGTTGATCGGGCGCGACATCGCTGGCGACCGAAGGCGCTGCCGCCATCTCGTAGGCCAGCGTGACCGTTTCGCCCAAGCCGATCATGTCGCCGGGACGCAGGGGACGCGCTCCGGTCAGGCGCTGTCCATTGACGAAGGTGCCGTTGGTCGAGCCTAAATCTTCAACGGTGAAACCGCCCGCGCCGCGCGTCAACCGCATGTGGTGCCGACTTACTTCCGGGTCATTGATAACGATGTCGTTCGTGATGTCGCGGCCCAGCGTCACGATGTCCTTGTTCAGCTCATAACTCTGATTAGGCTGAGGGCCACGACGAACGATCAGCCGGAAGCTGTCGCTGCCCTGCATCATACGGTAACCTCCTGCGGTGGGGCGCGGTTTCAAAAATCACGACGCTACGCGAAGTATACGTAGAATGTGATGGAGTGTCAAATGCAGCAGAGCAGGCGTAGAGCGCCCGTCAGTTTGGCGTTTTGCACGGGTTTATCACCCGACTGAATTAGAGCGTGTTATAGTGGTTGCTATGAGACAATGGCGGGTTTTCTGGGGATCGATTGGGCTGCTGCTTCTGAGCGCCTGTCTGCCTGCGACTCCGACGCCACCGACACTGATCAGCGTCACTGTCCCCTCGATCACCGCCGCCCCGCACTCGACGCCGGTTCCGCAAGCGCCCGCCGCGCCGCGCCTGCCCGCGATCCTGTTTGAGTCGGATCGCAGCGGACGCTACGAAATCTATGCCGTCAATGCGCAGGGACGCGATCTGGTGCGCGTCACCGACAGCGCCGACACCAGCGCCGACGGCAGCGGCAGCCCCACCTGGACACCGGATGGTCTGGGTATTACCTACTCATCCAGGCGTAATAACGACTGGGATTTATATCTGCTGCACGACGGTGCGGAAACCGACCTCACCCATACGTCCGGCGAAGACGACAAGGCCGACTGGTCGCCGGACGGATCGCAGGTGGCGTTCTCGTCGGTACGCAACAGCCTGCGCTGGGCCGACATCTTCATTATGGATGCCGACGGCTCGCACCTGCGCGACCTGACCGCCGACCAGGACGACGACCGCGAACCCGCGTGGTCGCCCAACGGTCAGGAGATCGCCTACCGCTCGTTCCGCGACGGCAATTACGAGATTTACGTCCTTGATCTGGCGAGCCGCGCGCCGCTGCAACTGACGCGCACCGATCCGCCGACGTGGAACGCTTCGCCTGCGTGGTCGCCCGATGGTCACTGGATCGCGTTTGAAACCAATCGGGACGGCAACTACGAAATCTATCTCATGGACAACAACGGCGAGCATCTGCGCAACCTGACCCAGAATCCCGGCGACGATAAGGAACCCGCCTGGTCACCCGATGGCACGCAGATCGTGTTCTCGTCCAACCGTGACGGCAATTTCGAGCTATACACGATCAGCGTGACCAGCGGCATCACGACGCGCCTGACCTACGACTGCGGCGCGGATCATAACCCGGCGTGGCGGCGCGGCGCGGATCAGGACGGCGCAGTTGTGCCGGAAGCAGTCGCTTACGTGACGCATGATCTGAATCTACACGGCAGCCCGAACGCCAACAGCAGTAACGTCGCTACCGCCGCCGCAAAGGACTGCCTGACAGTCATCGGGCGCAGCAGCGACGGTCAATGGCTGCAAGTCCGCAATGCCCAGCAAAAAGCGGCGTGGGTCGCTCGCTCGCTGGTTGACGTGCAGGGAGATTTAGACAGCGTGCCGGTTTCATCGTAAAATCGGTACGATGGGGCAGGATAAGGAGATGTAGGGGCGCAGCGCGCTGCGCCCCTACGCGAACAAATCCGTTTGTTCGGGTGATCAAAGATCATCCATTGAGGGGCAAATAGGCATGACCTTTCAGGATATGCGGCAGATGCCGATC
>DASZXN010000139.1:0-9933 GCA_035545875.1 Phototrophicaceae bacterium | reverse complement strand
GTATGAAGCGGCTGATCGAGATTGGCTTAAAGGTGCGCTAAAGTCGAGATCAGAATTGCCTCGATGCTTAAATCCGTAGCCGTTTCAGAACGATCTCAAACGAGGCGGCCAGAATAAGCACAATTGGGATATACAGCGGCGCTAGTAAGCGCTGGTCATTGAGAAACCACACCGCTATCCGCGTGCTGAGAACGATCATCGTGCTGAGAAACACCAGAAAAAATAGAGCGGTTACCCCAAGTACGCGCATGTTTCCGCCTTCGCCATAAAGCAATCAGTACGACTACGATCATCGGTAAAAGTACAGTGGGTATCCATTGGACAATCGTATAAAAAGATACCAACGTGGCTTCATATAAATTGTAGATCGGCGTGGCAGGGGGGCCAGCTCGACCGCTCACCCAAATGCCATACAATCCCCAGGCAATATAAGCTAGAGACGGCAACAGCGCAAACAGAATCGCGTCTCTCAGGGCTTTTCCTTTATGCTGCCGTTCTAGCCAGAAGACCAGTCCTATACCGAGCGGAATTAGGATCACTCCCACCAGCCGTTGGAGGAGCGCTAGGGTCACAGAAATCGTGAGAAGCGCTAAAGACCCACGCTGTTCCAACCGAGTGACTGCCCACAGGAACATAAGAACAAAAACGATGAACAGTGGCTCTGAGATTGCCATCTGATATACAGGCAAAATCGGAGGCCCTAAAAGCACCGCAAAGCCAACCGCGATCAACATTCGTCGAGAGAGAAAACTGCTCCCTAAAATGAGCGTTAGCCCCATTGTCACCGCAATCGCGAGGGCGTTGTACCAGCGTGCTCCTGTATACGGGTCATTCCAAATGGAAAGCAGTATTGGATAAAGTGGCCCCCATTGCACGTAAGGATCGCCGTGATAGCCACGCATTGGTAATCCCGCCCGCAAATCGCGGGCAGCATGAACGTAACTTACGCTGTCTGGCCCGTCGAGAGCACCACCGGGCGTCGTTGCGAGGAGAAGTAACGCCGCCAGCAGCGAGAACAAAATGATGAGTCTGCGGTTTGCCATTACATTTTCAACTCGAATTCATTCACCTGAAAGTATATCCAGAATTAGGGTGCAGCGTCGTTAAGCTGTGATCATCGGTGCAAACTGAATCCTGTTTCACTCTCGCCACAACTCGACTTCGGCGTACACCTCGGTCGTAAAGTTCGCCGCCAGCCCAAACCCATCGCTGGATCGCGTCGTCCCGCAGCGATGCTGAAGCTCGAACGTCTTGCTCGCCGTGATCGTGAAGCGCCCCGCGACGACGCTGCGCGTCTGTACCGTATCGGCGAACTCGGTCGTGCCGACCAGCGTGGTCGTCCCGTCGCTGACGTTCTGCCAGCGTGTCTGATGTGATCCCGTTTGATTGGCCGGAGCGCTCGCCCGCAGCCGATACGTCCCGGCTTCCAGCGTGATCTGATGGCTGCTCAGGCTGGCGTGATTACCCGCGTCGCTCGCCTCGACGTTCAGCGCCCGCGTCTGCCACGCGCCTGACGTGAACGTCCCGCCGCTCGTGTTCTGCGCCTGTTCCTCGCGCATCACAATGAGGTCGCTGCCGCGTCCGCCGATGGCGAAGCGCACATCCTCGAAATCAGCCTCGTCGAGATCGGTCTGCCCGTGTCGCAGTTTGACCGCCGCCAGCGGGATCGCGCCGCCCAGCGCAATCGCCGGGATCGTCGCCCGATCCAGCGGCGCGGACACCACCAGCGCCGTTCCGCTCGCGCTGACCAGCGTTCCTGTCACCGGATTAAGCCCGATCACCACCCACGCCCACTGATTGGCG
This sequence comes from Phototrophicaceae bacterium, assembly GCA_035545875.1. GTDB lineage: Bacteria > Chloroflexota > Anaerolineae > Aggregatilineales > Phototrophicaceae > Flexifilum. Next base: position 8,130 of record DASZXN010000139.1, on the reverse strand, counting down.
CTCGCGGGCGGCGTCAGCGTGATCGATCCGCCGCCCCACCATTTCAGCGCGCCGCCGTACAGATACGTGCCCTGCGCGACGCTCACGACCAACCCGCCCGACGGTGCGGCCTTGATCGGCGTCAGCAGGCGCGCATCAATCGGGAACTCCATGCCGCTGCCGCGCGCGTGACTGTGTGGCCCGACTTCATACGTCCCGCCGAACAGCCCCGGTCGATCCGGGTCGCCGCCGAGGATTACCATGTATCCCCCGCTGTCGATCCCCACCTCGACCGGCAGGTCAGGCACCGGCGCGACTCGCCCCCGGTGATAGACCTGCGCGAAGCTGCCGTCGCTGAAACGCACGTTGTACTTGGCGCTGTTGTCGCTCACGACTACGCTGTACACCCCATCGACTGTATACCCCAGCAGCCCCTTGATCGGCTCTGCCATTGTTTTTCCTTTGTGTCTTTGCGCCTTTGCGTTGAATCTTTTCTTTTCTCCTCTCTCCCCGCTTGCGAATGCGAATGTGTTCGCACGAGAGGCCGGGAGTGAGGGGCTAGCCCCCGCAGATATTCACGAACCGATCAATCCCCGCGAACGCGCTGTCTGTCAAATTCCCGCGCTTATCCTGAAGTGTTGCCCCGAAATCCGCGCTGTAGGTGATGTGTCCGCCAGGGCCAAACAGGTAGAACACGTCCTCGTCGTCACCTGCGCAGCGCACCGACAGGTAATCCGAGGAGGTCGTATTGATCGGCCCATAAATCACCGACCAGCTATTCCCCTGATCCTTCGACGCGAACACCGCGTTATGGTTCGTTGACCCGCTCGGATCGTTGAAGCCGCACAGCACCACACGGTTGTTATTCAGCGCGGGCGTGTCGATGCTGCGTGGGTAACGGCAGGTATACGACTTGCCGCCCGCTGTCGGCGTGATGTCCGTGCGCGTCGTGCCAAGTGCGCGATACAGCTTGTCGGCGCTCGGTTCAACCGTCGATGCGCCGTAGAACACCAGCGAGTCGTCGTTGTTCGCCCAGGGCACGTGCATCCAGCCCGGCAGCCCTGTCCCGCTGATGTTCGGGCTGCTGATCGCTGCCCACGACCCGCCGCTGTATTTGTAGCCCTGAAAGCTCGATCCGCTCGCGGCAGCGCTCAGGGCGACGTTGGCCTGCTTGCCCGATACCGCCAGCCCCGGCGACAGGTACGAATAAGGATGTCCGCTGGTGAGCGTCGTCTCCGTCCCCCAGTGAACGCCGTCGGTCGTCACAATCGCCTTCGTCCCTGCGCTCGGATAATACGAGACGACCACGACGAAATTTTGTGTGCTGCGCTCCGTCTCGATCAGCCGCTGACCGTCATACGCGGTGATCGTGGCCGCAAACGTGAACTGCACCGTGTACGTAGGCGACGTGCCGAAGATGTCGGCCAGATGCCCGATCTCGCGCTCGGTCACCAGCCAGCCGTTCACCTGCGATCCCGTGCCGAGATACAGCGGGCTGAACGGATCAGGCACGAAATCGACCAGCAGTCCGTGCATCCCCAGGCTGACCAGCGAATAGCGCGTCCATGTCGGTGTGGTCGCGCTGAAATTGTGCGTGATGTAGACGTAGCCGTCGTCGTTCGGGGCGGCAATCGTCCCCGTTCCCGGCGACAGCAGCGCCTTGACGACCTTCCCGCTGCTCGACGGCGGCGGCGCAGGCGGCTTGATCACCGGAGCGGGCACGTCCAGCGTGATTCCCGCCTCGCCCGATGTGATCCCTTCCAGCGTCCACGTGATCGACTTGGGCGGCTTGCCCGGCTCATTCGAGTGTTCGACGCTCACCTGCGTGACCAGAAAGCGCGCCCCGCTCAAGGTCAGCCCGCGCACGTTGTCGCCCGCGCTGCTGATCGCAATCGGCTCATTCCAGGCAGGCTCAATCGCGTCGAGATTGCCGATCAGCTTGAGCGTCGCCTTTGGATACGGGTTGTTCAACTGCGCGAGATAGCGTCCCGTCAGTTCGTTGAGTTGATCCTGCGACGACACGTATTGAAACGGCGCGGTCGCGCGACCAACGCCTGTATTTCCGTGCGCTGTACTCGCCACCGGGATCGTCGTGCCCGCCCCGAAGATCGATCCGTTCGCCTCGACCAGCCCGACCGTTTCCGTTTTTTCTTCGGACAGACTGAACCCCTGCGCGTCCGTCCAATCCGCGTTCGTCAGCGTAATGTCGGCTGTGAACAACGCCTGATCCGCCGCGCTGTATGAGCTTTGCTGCCGCCGCAGCCAGATGCCGCCGAGTGAATCAGCGCCCGCCGCCCCGTAATAGCCTTTGACCAGAGCGCCAATCTGCGCCCACACCGACGCCTTTTTCAGATCAAGCGTCTGCGTCACGTCATTCACGCCGGACGGATAGAATGTGACCAGCGTCAGCACGTTCGTGTACGAGCGCAGCGCGTAATGTGCCGCTCGATCCAGCGTCAAGTTCTGCATCTCGTGCCACTGCGTCGGCGTCCGGCCCGGATCGATCAGCGTTTGCGCGTAGCTGCCCAGGCGATCCAGCCAGCCCGCCGCGCCCGCCACGTCGAGCGTGTAGCGGCTGCGGTACAGTTGAAATTTCGTCGCGTCGCGCAGCGCCCAGCCGAGAAACTGCCCGCGATAGCCGTCCGGCGCGGGATCATCGCCAAATTCGGCTGCTTCCCAGTAACAAATCGTGCTGCCTTCGGGAATCACGCTCACGTCCGCTGCGCCGAAAATTTCAAAGCTCATCTCACGACCAGCGCGCGTCACGTCCTTCGTGACCGTGAACTCCGTCATCGGCAGATGATCGTCGTCGTGTACCCAAATCGGTACGCGCATCGTCTGCGTTGTGCCGTTCGAGTCAGTCACCGTCAGCGCCACGTAGCGGAATCCCACCGGAAAGCGTGCCGTGACAATTGGCAGCGTCGTCCCGCCCGCAACCACCGTCCCATCCGCGATAGCCCACGCCCAGCCCGTGATCGACGCGCCCGTCGCCAGCGTGATGCTGTTCGCCGCGCTGAAACTGACCGTGCGGTAGGTCTGTCCGGCATCGACAAACCCGGCAGGCTGGATCAGCGTGTAACCGTCCGCCGTGATGTTGGCTTTCGGCTCGATGTGCGCGTTCTGGTTGCTGTAGACCTGATCGTAATCGTGAAACTCGGTGAAGCTGGTCGGATAGGCGGCATCAGCATAGTCGTCGAAGCGGTGCGGCTTGATCGGCCAGGGTCGGAACTCGCGCCGCACCGTCAGGTATTGCCCGCCGCTCAGGTTCGGCAGCACCGTTTCCGCCGTGAGAATCTGCGCCGCGCTCGCGGATCGCACCCGCACCTGCCCAATGTCCGCCGCGCCTGCCGTCGTGCCGATGTCGAGCGTCATCCCGCCGATCACGTCGGTGTATGCGCCTGTCGTCACGCTCGTGTAGGCGATGGCGAACACGCCGCCGCTCACCCCGTCCCGCTGGATCGCGCCGCCGCTGCTGCTCACCTGCGCCGCGAACACCACGTCGCGCGGCGCGCTGCTCAGATAGCGCTTGATCGTCTGCGGAAACTGCCGCAGGATCGCCGCATCCCCGCTCGAAATCGCTGGCATAACTCTCCACCACCCATCCCGTAGGGGCGACCCTATAGGTTCGCCTTGTCTAGACGCAAACAATCACCTCGTAGGGGCGCAGCGCGCTGCGCCCGATCTTTATCGCCAAAACCAACCTAATCACTTTGTAGGGGCGAGGCATGCCTCGCCCTGAATTCTCGGAATCAAAAAGGCGGCTCATTTACGCCGCCCATTTGGAAACAATTATTTTCGTAGGGGCACGATATATCGTGCCCTGGTCACCCCTAATGCGCGACCACACTCTCGATGCCATCGTAGCCGCCGTCGAAGCTCATCGCGCCAAAGATCGCCTCGAAATCTTCGGGATCGGCCACCTCGCCCAGCGCGCCAACTTGATCCACTTTCTCGCCGCTCTCGCTCAAGCCGGGACGTTCCAGCATCACCATAACTTGCTCGACATTCAGCGCCCAATCGCCTTGTTGAACCGACGTTTCCGTCATCTGCGTCTGCATCTTGCCGCCTTCACTCTCAGAGCGACCAAACTACTATAACTTTACCCGCCTTTGTCTTTCCTTTGCGCCTTTGCGCCTTTGCGTTGAATCTTTTGTTCTTCCTCAGTCCTGATCTCAGATTGTGACTAAATCTCGGAACTCGACCCGCACGTCGATCCACTCGTCCGCTTCCCAACCGACCGATGGATCGGGCAGCACCAGCGTCGCGTTGAAGTTGGCGAACGCATTCGCCCCCTTGTCGAGCGTGCGGATCGTCACCGCCGATCCGAAATGTACCCGCAGATAAGCCAGTTCGTCGCGCGTTAGCCGGAAAAAGCGCCACGCCGCCCACGCTCGACCCACCGGTACGAGGCTGCGATCTCCCGCCCATTCGCGCGCCTCAAAATCGTGCCATTCGGTCAGCAGACCGTCGGCATAAGCCGCGAACAGCGGCGGATCGAGCGCCTCTAATGCAGCCAATCCGCCGCTGTTGTCGTGCCCGTTAGCGATTTTGTATTCGCTCATGGACTCCCTTTGCGTCTTTCATTTTCTTCTTTGCGAAACTTGTTCCGCCTGTGCCTTTGCGTTGAGTCTTTCGCTTTTCTCAGTCCTCAACCCTCAGTCCTTGCCTTTACTCATCGCTCATTACTCATTACTTCTTTAGCTCTTGACCTCGAAATCCACCCGCACCAGCGCCGCATTATTCAGCTTGGGATCGCGCAGATTATCCGCGCCGCCAACCTGCCGCAGATACCCCACGCCGCTCATCCACTGCCGATCCAGCAGCGCGATCACCCGATCCCGTGCCGAGGTAACCGTTGTGTAGCCGTTGTCGCCGTCGTCGTAGAGAAAAATCTCAACGACCTGCTGTGATCCGCTGTCCGAGTCGCGGATTGCCGGAATCGCCTTCACCTCGCTCGCCTTGACCACCGCCAGCGGCTTGAGGAATCCTCCCGCCGCATAAGCGCTCGGCGTCGTCACCCGGCTGATCCCATTCCGACCGATCTGCGCGTAGCTGTAGACGCCGCCCGTCAGCAGCGCCGCGAGCGTGCCGTCCGCCGCCAGCGCATCCCGTATCACCTCGCTGATTGCCATCTTTGCGCCCTTCTTTTCTTAAGCGAAACTTGTTTCGCCTGCGCCTTTGCGTTGATGCTCTTCTCAGTCCTCAGTCCTCGAACCTCAGTCCTGTCTTTTTCTCATCACTCAGGACTCAGGACTTCTTTCTACGTCCTCGCCTCGCAGATTGCCTGTACTTCCCCCGCCGCAACGATCACGCCAACCACCTCGAACTCCGTCGCGCCGATTACAAAGCGGTCGCCGCGCTCGACGTTCGTATCCACAACCGTTGGATGATTCCGCACGCCGAACATAACCGCTCGCTGCACGCCCGGTACGACGTTCAGTCCCTCGCGCAGCCCGACATCTTCGCGCGCCGCGTTGCTGAACTCGATCCGTACCGTCTGCGCCGCGAGCGTCGTGCTGCCCCGCTGAATCGTGATCGTCGTCGGCTGATCCTCAATCCGCGCCCAGGCATCGCGCGCTCGTGCCTGACTGTCATCACCCCACGCCGCGAAATCAGGCATCGGGATACTCCTCGATCCGCTTCGGCGAGCGCAGTTGTCCCCACTGCGCCCATGTATCGAGCGCCGACTGCAAATCCGCCTCGTAGATCGCCCTCAGCCTGATTAATTGCTCGAAGACCTGCGCGCGCCGTTCGCTGCTCTGATTCTGCGAGTAATCGGATCGCTTGGCCGCGCCCGCTAACAACTGCTGGATCGTCATCACCCGCGCTGCCGCTTCGACCGCCTCGGTGTTGTCGCCGTATTTGTCGCTCGCTCGTGCAAACGCATCGTCGATCTCGGCATCGGTCAGCGCGTCATCCTCCGCATCGAGATCAGTCCGCAGTCGTTCCCGCTGGATTTCCGTCGCCATCATCCCTCCCGCATCCTATCGAAACGTATACCGTAGGGGCGGACGGCTGTCCGCCCTCTTTTACCTTTGCGCCTTTGCGCCTTTGCGTTGAGTCTTTTTCTTGTGTTTTAGCTCGTCGGCAAACTCACTTCTTCCGTGCTGGCAATCGGATTCGCATACACGCCGAAGTACGAGTCCAGCACCGCGTTTTCGAGGATGAAGCGCGACAAATCGCCGTCCGCCGATGCGCTTTGCAGCGGCTGCTTCTCGTAGCTCTGGTGATCCTGCGCCTTGAAACCGAGGTTGATCAGGTAGGCGGTGTTCGCCGTCACGCCCGAATACGACACGGTTTTCTTCCCGCGCGCTCCACTCCAGCCGTCATAGGCGATGATGTTCTGGATGCGCCCAATCGCGCTCGACTGGACCGCCAGCCCTTCCTGGGGTACGCGCATCAGCGCCCGTTCCATCGTGAACAGGTTGGCGCTGCTCACCAGCAGGGCATACGGCCCGCGACGCGGATTGGTCGTGTCGCTGCTGGCATGAGTCACCGCGTCCTCGATGGTGCGCAGATATTTCTCGGCCAGCGTCGATCCCACCGCTGAGGCGCTCGTCTGATTCGGCGTGCTGTAGCTCGCCGTCAGAAACGGCGACAGGTGGATGTGATTCTTGAGCGCGTTGAAAGCCGCGCCCGCCTGCCGCTCGATGATCGGCAGGTTCCACAGTTCGTTGTAGACGACCAAATCCTTGCTGTATTCGAGTCCCACCGCGTAATGCTTGATCGGCACGGTGAAGTTGCTCTGGCCGACCGTGATGAACTTGACCTCGCCGCCATCCGTGACCTCATCGAAGATCACGCCCGCCGGGCCGAGCTTGTAGATCGACACGTTGCGCGGCAGCGATGGATCGCTCACTTCGTTGTAGATCGGCGGGTACAGCAGCGGCTCCTGATCGCGCCCCGCATCGACCTCGTAGCGCTGGCGGTCAAACCACTGCGCCGAGAAATCGCCCGTGCCGATGAACTCGACCACCGTTTGATTCGGACTCTGCTCGACGAAGCGCAGATGCTCCATCAGCCGGAAACCGGGTTTGCTTTTCGCCGTCGGCTTCTGCGTCGCCAGCGACTCTTTCGTCAAAATCTGGATCACGTATCGCTCCTTTTCAGCAAACGAGGCGATCATTGGATCGCCTCGCGTTGTCATCCCGTAGGGGCGGACGGCTGTCTGCCCTTTTTCTTTCCTTTGCGTCTTTGCGCCTTTGCGTTGACTCTGTTGTTTTTGACCTTAGTCCTTGTTTTTACTCATTACTCATCACTCGTTACTCATTCCTTCTTTTAGCCCCCGATCAGCAGCCCGGTGACGACGTTGTTGCCGTCCTTCGCCGCCGTCGCCTTGAACAGCGCCACCCGGTTCGATCCGGTCGCCGTATAGTAGGCCGTGTCGTCGGGGATATGCCCCGTCAGATCGGTCACGTCGATGTAGACCGTCGCGCCTTTGCTCACCGACAGACTCGACGGCACGGTGAACTGGTATTCGCGCCGATCCACCGACAGGCTGATCACGTCGCCGCTCTCGCCGTCGAGGTTGGTGATGCCGAGGAACCCCTCGATGTAAGCCACCTGGTTTTTGCTGACCGTCGCGCTCAACGTCACGCTCACCGACTTGCCGTCGCTCTCCAGATACGTATTCTGTCCTGACATGCTTTTGCCTTTCTTTGCGCCTTTGCGTCTTTGCGTTGATGCTTCTGCTTTTGCCCCTCGCCTATGGAGAGGGGTCGAGGGTAAGGTCTGTCTTTCTCGCCTCCCTGAAGTCGGGGGTCGGGGATGGGGTCAAATCGCTAGTAGCTGAAGAACCCGCTTTCCCCCTCCCGCCGGATCGGTCGCCGCTGACTCGGCCCCATCGCCTGCTGAAGTTCCGCTCGCAGCAGCGCTTGCACCGCCTCGCTCTCGACCACCGCTTCGACCGCCGCCATGATCTCATCCTGTGTCTGCGGATCGCGCGCGCGCACCAGTTCCTCGACCAGCGCCGCGCCCGCCGGAATCCGCACGACCCGCTCGACCGCCGCCGTGATTGTCGCGTCCAGCAGCGTCGCGCGCTCCGCCATCAGCCCCCGCACCCGCTCGATCACGTTGCCTTCGCCCAGCATCTCCACGAGACTGCTCAACACCGAATCAATCTCTTGTAGGGGCGCAACCTGCTGCGTCCGT
>DASZXN010000138.1:0-2969 GCA_035545875.1 Phototrophicaceae bacterium | reverse complement strand
GAAAGTCACAAAGGGTCACAAGGAATCGTAGGGACGGCATTGATGCCGTCCGCTCTGCCGGACGCGATCAATCGCGTCCCGACAAAATCCGTATCGCCTTTTATGACCCGAACATAAATTTGATGCGTTCGCCCTGCTCCTGATGTCATATCTCCATGCCAAAGTTGCGATTCTCGCTTAAAATCGCATGAGAATATTATTTTCACGCAGGAGGCATTCATGGCTCGCATTCGCCCGCTCATCGTCGCGCTGATGTTGCTGCTGCTGCCGCTGATCGGTGTTCAGGGGCAAGGTCAACCCCCGTCGCAGATCGCGCTGGCAATCAGCAACCTGAGTTCGCTGCTCGGTCAGCCAATTACGATCAATAGCCTCGACAACTGGAGCTATGCCCAGAACTTTTACACAGACTCCGCGCTCGGCTGCCCTTACGTGATGGGCACGCCCGTTCCCTCCGGTATCTCGGCCTATACCTTCAAGCTGACCTACAAGGGCGTGACCTACGATTACCGTGTCTCCGCTGATGGCTCGCTTATCTTTCCCTGCCTCAAGGAAGGCGGCGGCCCGCTCGGAGCAACCGCCCAACCACTGCAACCAGGACAGGCGACGGCGCAGCCGAGCAACTGCCCCGCCGGATACGCGGGCTATCTCGCGCCACGCCTGCAAGTCGGCGCGCAGGCACAGATCGCCACGAACGGCACGCCGAATCGTCTGCGCAATCAGCCGAGCGTCAACGCCCAGCAGATTGGCATGATTCAGCCCGGCACAACCGTCAGCGTGGTCGGTGGGCCAACCTGCGAAGACTCATCCAAGATTGTCTGGTGGCAGGTCATCGCCAGCGGCGTCACGGGCTGGACAGCCGAAGGCCAGCTTCCCAATAATTACTTCCTCGCGCCCGTCGGCGGCAGTCTGCAAGCCGAGCGCGACCTGATCACCGTCAGCAACGTCGGTTCGCTTGTCCCCCTGAGCAACATCCCGCTGGCCGGGGTAAGCAGCATCGCCTTCAGCCAGGATAATCAGTGGATCGCGCTCGGCGGCTTGAGCGGGCTGGCGGTCTACGACCTGTCCACGCTCAAGCTGCTGCCGCAACTAGGCGACATCAGCCAACCCGTGACCGCCGTCGCCTTCAGCAACGATGGCCGCTATCTGACCGCCGCCCGGCAGGACGGCTCGCTGCAAATTGAGGACACGGGCAGCGGAACGCGCGTGCTGCTCGGTCGCTCGACGAATGAGCGCATCAACAGCGTCACCTTTAGCCCGGACGCGCGCGATTTGCTGGCCTTTGGTTCCGGCACGCCGACAGGCACGACTGCCGCGTGGGAAATCTTCAATCTGCCGGGGAACTCGACGCTGCGTGCGGCTTCGAGCAGTACGCCGGTGCGCGGCGTGGCTTTCAGTTCGGATGGCACGCTGTTCGCGTGGGTCGATGCCGCGCTCAACGTGATGCTGACCGCCAGCAGCACGACGGTACGCACGACCGCGCTCACGCAGGCGACGCGCGGCGGAGTCGCGTGGCGTCCATCGAGCCATGCGGTCGCCTTTGCCGACGGCACGAACATCCGCCTCGACAATCTCGACAACAATACTGAGCAGGTTTACACGGCTGACGCAAACTTCATCCCTGCCGTGATGAGCTTCAGCAAGGATGGCTCGCTGCTGGCGACGATGGACGTGCCGAGCAACACCGCGACTGGCTCGAACCTGAACATTTTCGACACCGACACCGCCGATCTGATTACCAACACGGTGCTGGAAGCCAGCAATACGCTCGTCTTCAGCCCGGATGGGACACTCCTCGCCATCGGCGCGAACGATCAGGTCATTCTGTTGGGCGCGAACACCAGCGGCGATAACGCGGTTGGGTAATTACATCCTGCGACGGTATTACCGTAGGGGCACGATCGATTGTGCCCCTACGCAGAACCCTCGTCAGTGATTTACAGCGTCTTGAGGAAGGCCAGCAGATCAGCGATGTCCTGATTGCTGTATTTCTCGCCGAACAGCGGGTACATGATCGGGTTAAAGCCGGGCACGACGAAATCGTGCGGGTGCAGGATGCTGTCCACGATGTACTGATCCGCCGTCTGCCCGGCCACACGGGTCGCGGCGCGGGTGTAAACGCCCGCCAAACTCGGCGCGAGCGCGTAGGGTGGCGTCTTGCCCGTCTCGACGTGACAATTGCTGCACGCCGGAGCGCCATTCAATCCATTCTCGAAAATCTGCTTGCCGCGCGCTGCGTCACCGACGAGTGCCAGCGCTTCAGTGGCCTCCGCTGTGACCTCGACGGTTGCTTCTTCGGTGATGCTCTCGGTCGCTGCCGCTGTCGCTTCGGCAGTAGATTCTTCGGTCGCCGTGACTTCAGCCGTCACCTCGGCGGTAGCAGCGACTTGCGAAACAGGTGGTGCGAAATGCGCCGCGAACACCGGCACGGCGATCAGCAGGCAGAGCAGCAGAACCAGCATGAAACGTCTATTCGTCATCCATCGCTCCCCAAGTGTACAGCGCTATCGTACGACTCTTCGCCCTGCGCTGCGCCATGAGATTTATGCCTGCATCTTCGGCGCAATCGTGCCCTTCTTGATGCCGACCTGCTCGTAATAACTCCACACGCTGTCGGCGGCTGCGTTGCCGCCGCAGATCAGCGCAACCGGGCGCTGGTACTTGCTCACGTCGATCTGCTTGAGCGCCGCCAGCACCGCGACCCCGGCAGGCTCGACCAACTGGTTATAGTTGAGCCAGAGCCAGTGCATCGCCTCGATCATGGCAGCGTCTTCGACCAGCACCAGATCATCGACGTATTTCTGCACCAGCGTGAGCGTGCGGTCGCTGACGCTCTGCGGCGCGAGCGTATCGGCAATCGTGCGGACTTCGGGCAGCGCTTCCAGCCGACCGAGATCGAGGCTGTGCTTGAGCGAGGGCGCGCCCACTGGTTCGACACCAATGATACGCACGTCCGGCTTGATCTGCTTGAT
>DASZXN010000137.1:0-8093 GCA_035545875.1 Phototrophicaceae bacterium | reverse complement strand
CGCTCGCCCTCCAGCACGCGCGTGACGGCAAGGCGCAGGTCGCTCAACGGCTGGTCTTTGAGATGATAGCCGTTCACGCCGATGCCGAGCAGCCCCTGAACGTAAACATCATCGTCGTAGGCGCTCACCACCAGAATTTTCATCGCCGGATACGTGTCGTGAATTTGCGCAATCGCCGAGATCGGTTCGAAATCCGGCATCGTTACGTCGATCAGCAGACAATCCGGCTGGGTGGTCGCTAAAGCGGCAAACAGATCAAGCCCATTGCCGACTTCACCGACGATTTCGATCTGCGGCAAATCCTTGAGGGCATTCAGGATGCCCGCACGAACCACCGCGTGGTCATCGGCTAACAGCAGGCGAGCGTTTGGCATCAGAATTGAGAGTCTCTAAAACCGTAGGTACAACACCCTGTACTCACAATGCCTACTATAGCATATCTGGTCAGGGCTGCGCATCCGAATGCCTCATGATCCGTAGGGGATTTCCCCCAGAACAAGTAGGAGACATCCGTCAGGCGATTCGGGGAATTTGTTCAGGCGGGGAAATTATGAAGCGGCTATAGTTAAACAGGCTTTTCAGTGAGCCTCTCGATCCGACAGTAAGGTTAGCATGTGGCAAGGGAGGAATACAAGGCAAAAGTGCCTAAAGTATGGGTACCCGGATTCGTTTTTTTCGCTAAAGCAGGTGGAGGAAAGAATAATGAATAAAGTTGCACTACGTGCGGTCGCGGTCGCGGCCCTGGGAATGAGTGTTTTTGGGTTTGCTTTTAACAGCTTTGCGCAAAGCAGCAAGGTAGACATCGCCGTTCTGCTTCCCGACAGCCAGTCCTCGGCGCGTTGGGAAGGCGATGATCGCCCGTACCTGCAAGCCGCGTTTGATGCGGCTGGTCTGACCTCCTCGATTGTCAACGCTCAGGGCGACGCCCAGACGCAGACGACGCAGGCGGAACAGGCGATCACCAATGGCGCGAAGGTCATTCTGCTGGTCAACCTCGACAGCGGCTCCGGCGCGGCGATTGAAGCCTCGGCGCACGCGGCGGGTGTCAAGGTCATCGACTATGACCGTCTGACCATTCAAGGCCCCGGCCCCGACTTCTACGTCAGCTTCGATAACACCGCCGTTGGCAAGCTGCAAGGGCAGGGCTTGGTCGATGCGGTCAAGGCTGCACAGGCGGCTGGCACGCTCACCGGTGATGTCAACGTCGGTATCCTCAACGGCTCGCCGACCGACAATAACGCCACCCTGTTCAGCCAGGGCGCGCACTCGGTTCTCGACCCGCTGTTCAACGACTCGACCAGCGGCTGGAAGAATGTTGCTGAACAGGCCGTCACCAACTGGGACAACCAGGTTGCTCTGACCGACTTCACGCAGATGGTCACGGCGCACCCCGAAATCAACGCGGCGCTGGCGGCGAATGATGGTCTGGCGCAGGCCGTGATCACCGAACGTCAGAACGACAATCTGCCCTTCATCCCCGTCACTGGGCAGGATGCGACCGTCGGCGGTATCCAGAACGTTCTGGCTGGCCGTCAGAGCATGACCGTCTACAAGCCGATCAAGCAGGAAGCGGATGCGGCGGCGGCACTGGCGATTGCGCTGGTGAAGGGCACCGACACCGCGAGCCTGGCGACTGGCTCGGTCAACAACGGCACGAACGACATCCCGTCGGTTCTGCTCGTCCCGACCTCGGTCACGAAGGATAATGTTGCCAGCACCGTGATTGCGGACGGCTTCCGTACCTGGGCAGAAGTTTGCGTTGGCGACTTCGCGCAGTATTGCCCGGCGGATGCCATGATGACGCCGGAAGCGACCGGTATGATGACGCCGGAAGCGACCGCCGCTAGCTAAGTCTGATGAAGTTTTGGGCGCGGTGTAAGGGGAATTTCACCTTATACCGCGCCTATTTGATCCGGCTGCGAAACGCAAACTCGGATTAGGATCAGGTAGACGCTGTGGACAGTGTTCCTCAGCAAAAAACTAAATGTACTTTTGTGAAGGAGCACACTTTGTCGGATCAACCTTTACTCCAAATGGTCGGCGTCTCCAAGCGCTTCGGCGCGGTGCAAGCACTCTATAAAGTCGATTTCGAAGTCAAAAATGGTGAAGTGATGGCGCTGGTGGGCGACAACGGCGCGGGCAAATCGACACTCATCAAGGGGATTGCCGGGATTTACTCCTTCGATGAAGGAGAAACACTGTTCAATAGCAAGCAGGTTCACATCCACAGCCCGCACGCCAGCGCCGAGCTTGGCATTGAAGTGGTCTATCAGGATTTGGCGCTGGCCGATAACCTCGACGTGGTTGCCAACATGTTCCTCGGTCGTGAAAAGAGCGGCGCGTTCTGGCAGCTTGATGAGGATGGCATGGAGAAAGCCTCTATCGAGACGCTGGTCTCGCTCTCCGTCTCTACGCTGCGCTCGGTACGTTTGCCTGTCGCGGCGCTCTCCGGCGGTCAGCGTCAGGCGATTGCCGTTGCCAAAGCGGTCATGTGGAACTCGAAACTGGTTATTCTCGACGAGCCGACGGCTGCGCTCGGCGTAGCGCAAACCCGGCAGGTGCTTGATCTGGTACGCCGTCTGGCGGACAAAGGTCTGGCCGTCGTTTTGATCTCGCACAATATGTATGATGTCTTTGAAGTTGCTGACCGCATCACGGTGCTGCGGCTCGGCCAACGAGTCGGCCTCTATAATCGCAAGGAAGTCGATCAGCGCGAAATCGTTTTTGCGATTACAGCGGGGGCGCTGCAAACCGTCCCAGGGATGACCGACAATGAGCACAGTTGAAACACCGACTCCACCCACCAACGCGCTGCTGGCTTCTGAACAGCAAAGCAGTTCCCCTGCCGATCTCGCGCGCGGCTATCTGCGCCGGCTCGCTTCCGGCGACATCGGCTCGCTGCCGATCATCATCGGCATGGTCATCATCGCGGTGATCTTTCAGCGCGCCAACTCGAACTTCCTAACGCCACGCAACTTCGTTAACCTCATCACGCAGATGGCGGGCACGACCATGATCGCCTACGGCGTGGTGTTCGTGCTGCTGCTCGGCGAGATTGACCTCTCGATTGGCTACGTCAGCGCGGTTTGCGGCGTGACGGTTGCCATGCTCCTGCGCGATCCAACGGCGGGCTGGCAGTGGTACACGGCCATTCCGGTTGGCTTGCTCGCAGTCGCCGGGATTGGCCTGCTGCAAGGTGCGATTATCACGCTGGTGCGCGTGCCTTCGTTCATCGTGACGCTGGCGGGTCTGCTGGCCTGGAACGGCGTTGTGCTGCACCTGATCGGCAGCGGCGGCACCGTGATCATTCAGGACAAAGTTGTCGTTGGTTTGGCTAACTCCTATGTGCCGCCTGACGGTCTGATCAGTTGGATTCTGCTGGCGATCTGCCTCGTGCTCTACGCTGTCTTACAGTTCATGCGCTTCAACAGTCGCAAAGCGAGAGGGCTGCGCCCGCGTCCGCTGCTGCTGATCATCCTGGAACTAATCGTGCTGGCAGTGGCGGGTATCGTCGTCGTGGCGGTCTGCAATCAGGATCGCGGCGTTCCGGTCGCCGGCATTATCCTGCTCGTCGCGGTGGTACTGCTGACGTATCTGGCGCGCAGCACGCCGTTCGGTCGCTACGTCTACGCAGTCGGCGGCAACGCGGAAGCGGCCCGCCGCGCAGGTATCAACGTCGCTCGTATCCGCATCATCGTCTTTATCATGTCGAGCACGCTGGCAGGCTTCGGCGGGATCATTCTGGCTTCCCGTCTGCGCTCGGTCGATACCAACGCGGGCGGTGGCAACCTGCTGCTCGACGCGATTGCCTCGGCAGTCATCGGCGGCACGAGCCTGTTCGGTGGACGAGGGTTCGTCGCCAGCGCCGTCCTCGGCGCGCTGGTGATTTCCAGCGTCGATAACGGCCTCGGCCTGCTCAATCTGTCGTCGGGCGACAAGTTCATCATCACGGGCATCGTCCTCCTGATCGCCGTAATCGTGGATGCGCTCTCTCGCCGTCGTCAGCAGCAGGCGGGTATTGCCTAAGTGTTTGATCGGGCAAGCAAAGCAAGAAATAAAGAGCGTAACATGTTACGCCCCTACAACGGTGGTCGGTGTTTGTAGGGGCGTTCAACTGAACGCCCTTTTGAAAGCATTATCGCGTTCAGACGTGCACTCATCTTCGGTGGGCGCACGTTTGTTTTGCACGAATTCGCGCGACGTTCAACTTGAGTGGGTGTATAACTGAAGGTGCAGACGAATTAGTTTTCAGTGTTGCCAAAATGAAGCCGGTTTTGCAGGTCGAAAAACTCTATAAACGCTTTGGGACGCTGGAAGTTATTCGCGGCATCAGCTTTGAGGTCTATCCCAACGAAGTCGTTGGCCTCGCCGGGTTGAGCGGCAGCGGCAAGTCGGTGATTGCCAAGCTGCTGGCTGGAGTTTACACGCCCAACGGCGGCACCATCGCTTTCGATGAGAAGCGCCTGCTGCCGACGACGGAAATTTCCAAGCTCGGCATCGAAGTGATCCACCAATACCCGGAACTGGCCGAGGGCTTAAGCGTCACCGACAATATTTTTCTCGGCAGCGAGATTCGCCACGCGCGTTTCGGGCGCTTCTTCCACTGGATCGATCAGCCGCGCATGGATGCCGAAGCGACTGACCTGCTGCAATCGCTCGACGCGCAGTTCCCATCGGCTGACGAGCGCGTGCGTAATCTCTCCAACGAACAGCGCCAGTTGGTCGCCATTGCGCGCGTATTGGTGCGTCCCGCCCGGCTGATCTTTGTCGATGAGCCGATTCTGCTGAGTTTTGCCTATCAACAGAAGGTGCTGCGACTGGTCGAGCAGTGGCGGCAGCAGGGCAAAACGGTGATCTTCAGCAGCAGCAACCTCGATCACCTGTTTGCCGTGACCGACCGGATTCTCGTGCTGCGCAACGGCGAGCACATCGACTCGTTCCGCACCGACATGACCAACCGCGAGGAGATCGTCGCGGCAATGGTCGGCTACAAAAATCAGGAGCAGCCGACTCCGGCGTTCTGGGCGCTCGACTCGTATTATCGCGCCCGCGAAAAAGCCGATTCGCTCCATCGGCAAACGCTGCTGCTCGAAAAAGACCTCGAAGCACAGGGCACGCTCAATCAGCAGTTGCTCTCGCAGCTCGCCGAGCAGGTCAAGGCGCTCGATCAGGCCAATACCGCGCTGCAAGACGCGCATCGCCGTTTGCTGACCGAACGCGAGCAGGAGCGCAAGCATCTGGCGCGCGAACTGCACGATCAGGTCATTCAGGATTTGCTGACGACCAATTATCAGCTTGAGGAAGTCGAGGACGACGTATCTGCCGAGGTGCGCACGCAGCTAGAGGACGTGCGCGGCACGATCCGCCAGTTGGTCGATGACATTCGGCGCATTTGCGGCACGCTGCGCCCGCCGACGATTGACAGTTTGGGCTTGTCCGCCGCGCTGCAATCCTATACGCGCGAATGGGCGAAGCGCACCGGCATCGAGGTCGAACTGTGCCTCAAGCTCAATCCCGGTCGCCTGCCTGAAGCGATTGAATTGTCGCTGTTTCGCATCGTGCAGGAAGCCCTGAGCAACGTCCAGCGCCACGCCCACGCGACTCACGTCGAGGTCACGCTCGAACACACGTCGCCGCGCACCCTGATGGTCTCGGTTGCGGATAACGGTGTCGGCTTAGGCGAAGCGTTCGATCTGGCGAAACTCTCCGGCCTCGGCCATTACGGGCTGCTCGGCTTGAGCGAGCGGGCGGCGCTCCTGAGCGGTCATCTGCGCATCCACAACCGCAGCGGCGGCGGCCTGCTGCTGCAAGTCGAAGTCTCGCACCCGCGCATGGAGAACCCGATCAACGCCGCTCCCAAGCGCGGTGAGGTGATCTATCACTACTGATCGAGACTGACGACGGCAGTCAGGTTGTGCGGGCGATCCGGGTTCATGCCGCGATAAAGCGCGTGCTCGAAGGCTAGCAGTTGACCAAAAGGCAGGTATAAAACGTTGCGCAGCGCGTCGGGCACGCCAGAAGCGAACTCAATCGTGCTGCCGCGCTCTGCCAGGCTGATCACCTGTGCGCCGCGCGCCTGCATCTCGTCCAGCACTTTTTGTTCGGCCTGCTGATTGGCTTCGCCCAACATGCCGAGTATCAGCGTGTCCGCGTTGACCATCGACTGCGGCCCGTGCCGAAATTCAAGCACGTGGAACGGCTCGCTGTGACTGAGCGACATCTCTTTCATCTTCAGGCTGATTTCAGCGGCGTGACCGTAGCGCAATCCAGAGCCGAGGAAATAGAAGCGCTCCAGATGGGGCATGGTTCCCATTTGCTTGGCTAAATCGGCTTGACCGGTGAGCAAACGCGCGCAGGCTTCAGGCAGCGTTGCCAGTGAATCCAGCGACTGGCCTGACCAAATCAGCGCGAGGGCGACGGTCGCCAGATAGAGGACGGTATAGGCGCGCGTCTGGGCGATGCTGTCCTCCTGCCCGGCCTCCAGAATCACGTTCAGGTCGCCCAGCTTGGTCAGGTCGCGCCCCGGATAGCACGAGAGCGTCAGCACCGCGCCGGAGTTCTGCGCCTTGAAGCGCTCGACCGCGCGCACCGTTTCGGTGGTCGCCCCGGAACGGCTGACGGCGATCAGCAGCGTTTTACGCTTCGCCTGTGCCGAGGTGCGCGGGTAGAGCCAGAGTTCCGAGCCGGGAACGCCCTGCGCCTCAACGTCGAGTGTCTCTTGCAGCAGCGCGCCCGCCGCCAGCGAGAGATAGTAAGTCGAGCCGCATCCGGTCAGGCGAATGGCGTCGAACTGGCCGTGCTCGAAAAAGCTGCGCAAATCAGCGGCTTGAGCGCGCAGATCAGCGAGCGTTTTGTCCCACGCCTGCGGCTGCGAGAGGATTTCGCTGCGGGTGTAGTCTCCCGGCATGATGTTTTTCCTTTGGTGACGGCTAGTGCCTGTGATGTACCTTCGCCCTCATCCCCTGCCCCTTCTCCCTCAGGCAGAAGGGGAAAGCAGTGTGTTTTTAAAGTTCCGCGCCCTGAAAGACAGGGATTGAAGGTGAGGGCATTGCCGAGCGAAAAATGGTTCACCAGACAGTTTACAAGCTTAACACATAGGCGATCAGATCATCGATTTGCTGCGGCGTCAGCTTTTGCGCATAACTCTGGAACATCACGCCCGAACTGAAGCCGGGAACGACGAAGGCGTTCGGATCCAGAATCGACTGGCGCACGTAATCTTCAGCGCTTAAACCCGCGACACGCGATCCGGCACGCTGAGACAGCCCTGCCAGCGACGGCGCGATGCCGTTGCTCGTTCCATCGGTTGTGTGGCAGGTCGCGCAGGCCGGAGCGCCGGGCACGCCGCCTTTGAACACCGCTTCGCCTGCTGTGATTGCGGCTTCAGGCGATTCAGTCGCTTCAGATGTGCTGGTGGTTGATCCAGTCGCTTCGGGTGTTCCGGTCGATCCAGTATAGGTCACGCGGTAGATCGTGCTGCTGTTCCATTCGGCGATGTAGAGCGCGCCGTCTGGCCCAACTGTCACGTCGATGGGGGTGTAGGTCATCGCAAGGTTGTCGGGAAAGACGGCGAACGGCTGCCATGACCCAGTGTAGCTGCCATGACCATCCGGCTTGAGCGAGACGAAAATCACCTGACGCCCGGTATGCAGGCCAGCCGCTTTTGAATCGTCCGCGCCCGTGCCGAACTCCGCCAGATAGAGGCCGTGCCACTGATCGGGAAACTGGTCGGCGGCGTAATAGGTGATCCCTGAGCTTGCCGACGAGGTCGGCAGATCGACGACGGGCGGCATGGTATCCGATCCCGGCGGAGGGAAGCCAAAAACATTTGGAAAGCCGTAGTTTTTGCCCTGCTGAACATGATCGATTTCTTCAGGCGGTAGATACTCAAGGCTGGCGTCGAGCGAATCGGGGCTGTTGTCCGAGGTGAACAGATCGCCCTGTGGCGAAAAGACCAGATCGTAGGGATTACGGAAGCCCGTAGCGAACACTTCCAGATCGCTGCCATCCGGGTTCATGCGCAGGATGTCTGCTTCGTCTTTCACGCGGATTGGGCCGTGATCGGTGGTGGAACCGACGCCGATGTAGAGTTT
>DASZXN010000136.1:0-5577 GCA_035545875.1 Phototrophicaceae bacterium | reverse complement strand
ATGTTATTCTAGGGAAAACGGAGCAGGTCGTCATTGACTCGTGAGTCGAATTTGTGAAAAAGACACTTCAAATCGGAACTCCCGGCGGGAATCGCCTCCGGGCGCTGCGCGATGACTGCGGTAGGACGCAGCTTGACGTGGAACTCGACGCGAATCTCGGTATCGGCTACTTGCAGCGCGTCGAATCGGGCAAGGTCAAGTATCCCGAACGCGACACGCTCGAACGGATTCTGACGGCGCTCGGCGCGTATTATACCGAGCGGCGCGACATCCTCGAATTGTTCGGCTATGTCGTCGATGCGCCGCTGCCAAACGACGAGGAAATCGCGTGGGCGGTTGGGACGTGTCGGGAAGAACTGCGGCAGGCGGTGTTTCCGGCCTATCTGCTCGACTGCGGGCATCGCCTACTAGCGAAAAACGCACTGGCGGCGCGGATTTTCGGAGCGTTCGACGCGCCCGTGTCGATGCTGCGCGTGCTGTTCGATCCGGCCTATGGTGTGACCGGGAAAATCGCTAACGCTGACGAGTTTTTCCCGGCGCAGATGCGGGCGCTGCGCTACGAGATGCGCCAGTTTCATGGCGAGGCGTGGTACAGCGCGCTGATTGAAGAATTGAAGGTAGAATGTCCGCTCTTCAGACGCTATTGGGATGCGAGCGCTGATCCGACATCGCTGGCAGCGCGTCCGCTGATCCCGTGCGTAATCAGGCTGGCGGAGATCGGCACGCTGACGTTTCGGCTCACGTCAGAGCCGTTCGCGCAGGATCGGCGCTTTCGCATGATCTACTATCTGCCTGCCGACGCGATCACGATGCAGCAGTCTGCTGCGTGGTTCGGCGATCAAGAAAAAGCATCAACGCAAAGGCGCAAAGACGCAAGGGAAATTAAATAAGGACACGTTGGTACAAGCCGGCGATAGTTGACAGCCGTCTTTAGACGGCTTGGGTTTTGTAACCCGACGTTTCGAACGTCGGGCGGCGCAAGCGACGGCGTTGGTTGAGAGTGCTTAACTCGATACTAGAACAGCTTGCTCACCTTCAGGACTTCGAAACATTCGCAGAATTGACCGCGCTCGGTCATCACGCCGCGAAACTGGTTCAGGCTGCGCACGGCTTCGTCGTAGCGCACGTTCGCCAACTGCGAGCGATGCTCCTGCAAGGCTTTGATCTTGGTTTCAATCACGGCGCTGATGTCGCTGACGTACTGAAAGCGCGACAGCGGCGTCCAGACCTCGTAGCCGAGAATCGTGCTGATATTCCAGGCTTTGCCACCCCATTCCGGGAAGCTGCTGCCGCCTGCGCGCCCAACCGCCTCCATGACAATGGCAAACGTCTGCTGATGATCCTTATGACCATCGGCGGAGTGAGGCAGATAAAGTACGTCCGGCTTCTCGGTGCGAATCAACTGGATGAAGTGGTTCACCAGATCGAGACTGTAGCTGACGTTGCCGTCCGGTTGGCGCAGAAAAGTTGTCGCCTGCGCGCCGAGATGCTTTGCGCCTTTAGCGGCCTCGGCTTCACGGATTGGGGCAAGTTCCTCCGGCTTGTAGACCGGGCTGCCATGCTCGCCGGAAGTTACGTAGACGATCTGAACGCTGTCGCCGCGCTGGGCGTGCTGGACGATGCTGCCGCCGCAGCCAATCGCATCGTCGTCAGGGTGAGGGGCAATCGCCATGACGCGCATTCAGACGATCACCTCTTTGTTGAAGTCGAGTATGTCAATCGATTTGTCGTCGCCAATGACGAGTAACTGACCGGTTTGCGTATAGTCAAGCTCGTGTTTGCGATTGAAGTAGCCGTCGGTCAGATAATGACGGAGCGCCGCAATCACCGCGCCATGCGTGCAGATCAGCACGTTCTTATACTCGCTCTGCTTGATCTCATGGCAGAAGGACTCGGCGCGGTCACAGAGGTCGTCGAACGATTCCTGATAATACTCTTTCAGGCGCGGGTCGATGACGAACTCCTTGCCCGTCGCCTCGGTGACAATCGCGGCGGTCTGGCGGCAGCGCAGGACTTCCGAGCAGACCTGATAATCGGTGTCCACGTAAGTCAGATATTGAGCGAGACGCTGGATCGGCGGGATGCCTTCGGGCAGAAGCTCGGCGGTCAGCACGCGCGAGCCGTAGCCGACTTCAGGATGAACTGCCAACCCATGACGGAGGATGTAATAAGCCATCGGGATTCCCTATACACACGATTGGAGGACGGTCAACTGCTGATAGATGTCGATAGCTCCGTCAGCGGCAGCATCCCAGGTTAAATTCTTGACGTTATCGCGCAGCGCGCTGCGCAGGTCACGGCGAACGTCCGGCTGGAGGAGCAACTGCTCGATCTTCTGCGCCAGCCCCAGCGGATTGCTGACCGAAGTGATGAGCGCGTCGCGCTGATCATCCATCAGCGTCGAGACGCCCGCGACGTTGGTCGTGATCACGGGCACGCCGCAGGCCATCGCTTCGGCGGCGGTCATGCTGAACGACTCGTAGTGCGAAGGCATGACGACCAACTCGGCGGCGTTGTAGTAATAGGGAAGCTCGCGCTGCGGTCGCTGGCCGACGAACTTGACGAGTGGATCGATCTTCAAAATCTGGCGCAACTGTTCGAGCTTCTGAAGCTCCTTCGACCAGTTCTCGACAGGTTGGGATACGTCACCGCCGACGATCCACAGGCGAACTTTCAGGTCGGGATTCTTGCCTGTCAGGATTTTCATGGCGTAGAGCAGCCCGTCAATACCTTTGAGCGGCTCAATGCGCCCGACGAACAGGACGATTTGCGCGTCAGGGTCGGCTTGAACGACCTGCTTGGCCTGTGCCTGTGGGATCGGTCGGAACAGCGACAGATCGACGCCGGGGTGGATGATGTGGATTTTAGCAGGATCGGCCTCGTAGAGATATTCGAGATACTGCTGCTCATTGCGACTGGGGGCGACAATGGCCTGCGCCTGCCGGACGAGGGTTAGCTCCGCGTCGATACGCTCGCGTGATTCTTTCTCCAACTCGTCTCTGGCGACGAGGTTCTTCATCAGGGCGAGCGTGTGGAAGGTCATGATCAGGGGCAGCTTCCGGCGCTGGCGCTGCTGGATTTCCAGCCCAATCAGGCCGGAGAGATAGTAGTGACAGTCGAGCGCCTCGTAGAGCAGATCGTTCTCGCGGGTGAAGCGCAGGAAGTTCTCGACGAATTCGGGAATGAACTGGTAAAGCTCTTTCTTGGGCAAGGTCGCCTGCGGGCCAGCGTTGATGTGAATGACGCGGAAACCGGGCACGACCGTGACGATTTTTTCGCTCTTGTCCTGGCTGCGCGTGTAGGCATCGACCCGCCAGCCACGCTGCGCGAGCTTCTTGCCCAGTTCAAGAACGTAGACGTTCATGCCCCCGGTTTCCTTGCCTTCCTCGGACGCCAGGGGACAGGTGTGATAGGAGATCAGGGCGACACGCCGATCAGACATGTAAGGCCATTCGCTCATTGGGGATGTTAGAACGCCATTATAACCGAGTTGATCTAAAAAGTTCATTGGAAATGGTGTGCTTGCTAAGGTCTCTTAAACAAGCTACACTCGTCGTTATGAATCAACTACTTCTGCCCTCAGGGTTTTGCTGTTGTGCCGCCGGATGTTGTCGACGGATTAGTTGAGGTCTGCTCGTCGTTGCTCTGTCATGCTTTCAGGCCGACCTCGCTATTGGGGGTCGGTTTTTTGTTGCGAGACAGGCGTCAATCATGGGTTGGGGCTGGCTTAAAACGCCAGATGGTTTTGAGAAATTTGTGAGGAGAAGCTATGTTCAAGTACAAGCGTTTGAGTATTTTGATGCTCGTCGTGGCTGTGTTCGCCGTGCTTTCGCTGCCAGCGCAGGCACAGGAAGCCACACCCGCCGCGACCGCCGCTGAAGCGAGTGGCGTGACTATCCCGGCAGTGAAATGTGCTCAACCCGGTGACCTGACTCTGCGCGTATGGGACGAAAACTGGGCGAAGACCCTCAAGGCTTCAACCGCCGCCTGGATTCAGGAATACTGCCCCGGCGCGACCGTCACGGTTGATCAGGTTCCCTGGGGCCAATACTGGGATCAACTCAAGACTGACGCTTCCAGCGGCGACCTGCCGGACATCTTCAACCTGTCGCAGGATCAGTTCGGCTACTATGCCAGCAACGACGCGCTGCTCGATCTGTCGCCCTATTTCGCGAAGGGTGGCGTTGATCCGACTGTTTGGGGGTCGGGCGAGGTCGATCCGTATCGCTATGGCGATAACAAGGATGTCTACTCCGCGCCGCTGAACTGGGACAGTATCGCCATCTTCTACAACAAGGATATGTTCGACAAGGCGGGGCTGGCGTACCCGACCGCCGACTGGACGTGGGATGACTTCGCCAAAGACGCCGCAGCGCTGACCGACAGCGCCAATGGCGTGTGGGGCGCTTCGGTTTACAATGACTATCAGTCCGGTTGGGCGAACTGGATCGCTTCGGCAGGTGTCGCTCCGGTGGCGACCGCCGGTCGTACCCAATGCACGCTGACCGATCCGGCCAGCCAAGCCGCGCTGACCTTCCTGCAAGGTCTGGTGCAGAAGGGCTACATGCCGACGATCTCGCAGATTGGCGGCACCAATGCCGACGACGAATACAATTTGTTCAAGTCGGGCAAGCTGGCGATGTACTCGAACGGCGAGTGGCAGTTGCCGAACGCCGTCAAGGACATCACCTTTAACTGGGATCTCGTGACCCTGCCCAAGAACCCGACGACCGGCGAGAGCCGCTCGATTGTTCACGCGGTGGGCTACTCGGTGGCTGCCACCAGCAAGAATCCTGATCTGGCGGCCAATCTGGTGCAGTTCCTCGTCAGCGACGAAGGCGAAAAGTTCTTCGCGGACGCGGGTGGCGTTCCGCCTGCTGATCCGAACCCGGCGCTGCTGGCCGAGTGGAAGAACAGCTTTGGCAGCACGAAGGTCAACATTCAGGCGTTCATCGACGCGCTCAATAACTCGCAGGGTGTGACGACCTTTGGTGAGGCGGGCGATCCGACCACCGACATGATCACGGAGATTTTCGACAACAACGGCAGCGTGGCCGACGCGACCGCGAAGGCGTGCGCAGCAATTGGGCCGTATCTGAATCCTCCGGCAACCCCGGAAGCATCGTCGTAACCGAAACACGCTTCAAATTTGATGTAGGGGCGCACCGTCGTGCGCCCTTAACGGTTACACGGGTAGGTTTGGTAGGGGCGAGGCATGCCTCGCCCCTACAGATGTTCGCCGTTTCTTCAATTGACCACAAAGAGACCGTAAGCGATGGCGACACAAGTGAGCCGCCAGGAACCATCCAGCAGTTCGAAAAAACAGCGCTCTCTGGCGAATGTTCTGGGCGCGACTCCGCTCGCGCGCCGCCGCGCGCTGTGGGGGCTGGCGCTGATTGCGCCCAATACGCTTGGGCTGTTTTTCTTCTTTGGCATTCCCGTGCTGCTGGCCTTTTATACCTCATTTCAGCAGTGGAACGGGATCAAACCGCCACAGTTCATCGGCCTGCAAAACTTCCAACATCTGCTCGCTGACCCGATGTTCTGGAACGCGCTGGGTAACACGATCAAAATCCT
>DASZXN010000135.1:0-2741 GCA_035545875.1 Phototrophicaceae bacterium | reverse complement strand
GGTCGTCGATGAGTTTTTGAGCCGATTGAAATAAGCATAAAGGGTTCAATCCGTGTAGGGGCACGACAGTCGTGCCCCTACGAATGATCGACCTTCGAGCTACTTCTTCAGCGCGTTGAGCCGATTCTGCGCATCGACGCGGAACGGATAGGGATAAATCTGGCTCCACGATAAGACCCACTCGTAATCGCTGATGGCGCTGGCCTTGTCATTCTGCGCCTGCTCGATCAGGCCGCGATAGTAGTGGCGGCTGCCCGTATCGCCGACGGCGAGCGCGGCATTGATGGCGTTGAGCGCATCGTCGTAATTGTGCGTGCCCAGTTTGGCGCGGGCGAGATATTCACTCGCTTCAGCGCGTAACTGCGGCGATCCGGTGATGTCGGTACTGCCGACAGCCTGCGTCAGGAAAGCCGCCGCCTGCGTATCATTGGAACTCGTGCCGGGCTGCGCCTGCTCGACCAGCGCCGCGCCGTGAATCAGGTTGACGATGCCCTGACTCACGCTATCGTTCCCAGTCAGCGCTTCGGCGTCACTGAGCGCCTGATCGTATTGCCCGGCAGTGAAGGCTTCCTGCATCCGCTGAAGCTGCGCCTTCGGGTCATTGTTGATCGAGAACAGGGTGCTGTAGTCCGCCAGCGCGAGATCGTAGCGGTGCTGGCTGTCATAGAGCCTGGCGCGATCCTGAAGCATCTTCTGAGCGTCAGCGTCGGTGCTGCTGCCCGCGAGTCCCTGATTGAACGCCTGTAACGCGAGATCATCGCTGTGTTCGGCCAAGTGCGCTTCACCGAGCAGTCGATAGGCGGTCGTGCTGCCGGGATAGTAATACAGATAATTCTGCGCGTAGAGCACGGCGTCGCCGGGGCGATTGCGCGTCATCGAGGTCTGAATCTCCAACTGATAGGCCGCCTCGGACGATGGGTCGATGTAAAGCGCGAGGAAAGCCTGATAGAGCGCGTTGTCGTAATCGTGCTCCTGTAAATAGACCTGTCCCTTCGCCACCATCAGGACGGTGCTGCTGGTCAGTTCGTAAACGCTCAAGCCCTGCGTGAGAATCTGGATGGCATCGTCATATTTGCCCTGCTGCGCGTCGGACTGCGCCATCAGCAAATAAGGCGGAACGAGCCGCTTATCGCCCGTAATCGCCGCCTGCGCATGATCGCTCACCTGACCGAGCGCGTCGGACGCGCCGCTCGGATTGCCGTTGGCGGTATCCTGCTGTGCCTGCATCCAGTAGACTTGCGCATAACCGGAGTCGAGGAAGGCTTTGACGCGCCCGTTGTCGGGAAGCTCGTTCAGGCGATTGGTCGCGTCGTCGAGCGTGGCAAGCGCGTCGTCGAATTTGCCCTGCTGCGCCTGCGCCAATGCCTCATAATAGTACGGATCGGGGCTGAAGGTCGTATCGACACTCAGTTTACGTTCGTGTTCAAGGGTTGGCTCGGCGACCGATGCCTTGCCCTGACTGATCAGCATGGCCGAGTCGAAAATGGCGCGCTCCTCGATCTGCGGATAGATTTCGGTCGCTTTCGGCAACGCGGGCGGACTCGCCGCCAGTAGATTGGGCGGCGGCGTAGCGCTCGGTGTCGGTGACAGCGCGGGTGTTATCGACGGCGTGGGCGTATAACCGGGCGTATTGGTCGGCGTGATCGTCGGCGATGAGGTCGGTGTGGCGCTCGGCCCCAGTACGACGTGACGCACGGCGTCATTGGTCTGGAGGAGATAAACAAAGATGCCGACAAAGACCAGCAGGACGACGAGAATCCCGGCGGCGACGTAAGCGCGGTAAACGATGATGTCGCTTTCGCCCGCGCGCCGCCGCGTTTTATGCACCCATTTGGTCGTGGTTGGCAGCGGCGAGAGATAGCCGCGCACCACTGCGTCAGCTTCCTTCTGCGCCTCGGCGATTTTGTCGGGCATCGGAACAGGCACGCCGGGCTGCTGGGCGCTCACGTCGAGCGGGCCAGTCGGCGGTTTGGTGACAGGCGCGTTCGGCAACCGCCTGAGCGACGAGGAAGTCGCAGAAGCCGCCGACTGCCCACTGCTCTGACGCGCCGCTTCGAGCGCTTTCTTCCCGGCCTCGTTGTTCGGGTTGATCTCCAGCAGCTTTTCCAGACAGAACACGCGCTCGCGGTTGTCGCGGGCAACGCTGGCAAGCCAGAGCCAGGCCGCTTCGTTGTTGGGTTCTATGCGGATCGACTGCTGAAGCAGTTCGCGAGCCTGATCCTTCTGCCCTTCTTTCGCTAAACGAATCCCCCGCTGTCGAAGTTCGCGCGCGTCGTCCAATGTCGGCCACCTTCGGGTTTGCTGCCGTGTATTCTATCGATTTTATCCGCAAGTAGTCATAATAAACGTAAAGAGCCGCCTTGAACAGCGGCTCCTGAGCGTTAACGTTAGCTTGTGACTAGACTGGCGGCCAGGGATAATTGGGGCCGGGGCCGGGCAGAGGATAACGTTTCTGCTTGAGCATGTGGCGCAGCCGTGACTGAAACGCCTTAATCTCCTGTGGTGCGAGCAGGCGGCGCATCGCCTGATTGTAGGGAGTATCCGGGTTTTCGAGCGCAGAAAACAGGCAGGCAATCGCCGAGAGCAGCCCGTCATCGACCGGCTGCCCGGCGTAATCCCAGATCACCGTCCGCAGCTTGTGAACCGAGTTGAAGGCGATGCCGTGATCGATGCCCCAGATATGCCCCTGATTATCGAGTAAACAGTGACCCCCCTTGCGATCTGCGTTGTTGATCAGCACG
>DASZXN010000134.1:0-2037 GCA_035545875.1 Phototrophicaceae bacterium | reverse complement strand
GCGAAACCTGCCGCTGGCAGATCACGCACGCGACGGGGGCGGAGAGCATCCATCCGGTTCACGCGCTGGCGGCGGCCTATGGGCTGATGGGAATCTAGATAAAAACTGGACGCTATGATGCAATTTCACTTTGCTCCACAGGTATGTGCGCTGATTGTAGTTGATGTTCAGGTGGATTTTTGCTCACCAGATGGGAGTACGGCAAAACGCGGCAAACCGAATACCCGGATGCAAGCTCTTCCCGACAAAATCAATGCTTTTGTGAAAGCCATTGCGGGGTTGGGGCTAACGCTGGTCTATGCGAAATCTGTCATCAGCGAAGAGCGATTAGCTCCTAACGTCCGGTTTTTCAATGAAATGAAAGGCATCAAGCGCCCGACACAAGAAGGCAGTGGCGGCGAGGAATTTTATCGTTTGGAGATTCCGGCAGATGCCATCATCGTGCGCAAGGAAACGAGTGATCCCTTCACGTTTACGAACCTGAAACATATCCTCGAAGAACGGCAGATCAGCACGGTACTGATCTGCGGGGTTCGAACCGAAATCTGTGTCGATGCAACGGCACGGAAGGCATTCTCTGAAGGCTACAACGTCATCGTCATCTCTGATTTGGTCGCTACCCGTGATAGCAACCTTGAAGACGAACGATATGCCCTACGATTTATAGATGCCTATGTAGGCTTTGTGATGGACTCGGCGCAAGCCAAACGGGTTTTGCAGACATGAGGATGCCAGAATCGGTGCTCCTCTTATGATCGCTCCCAAAATGCAATCTCATCGCTACTCATATCGTCAGGTTCGTAACGAATCTCCCTGAACCAACGACTAAAAACCAACAACCAATCACCCATTTGACCAAAGGCAAATCCCGATGACCGTCTCGCAGCGCACATTCAAGCTGTTTCAGAACATGGAGAAGCTCGTCGGCTTCCTGACCTCGCCCGATGCGACCGTGAACAATCAGCAGCCCGATGCGTGCGATTTCCTGCTCGGCAATCCGCACGAGATGCCGCTGCAACGCCTGAGCGAGTCGTTCCAGCAGTGGAGCGTGCCGCAGCGCGAGGACTGGTTCGCCTACAAGATGAGCGAATCGGGCGCGCGAGGCGTCGTCGGGAACACGCTGCGCTCACGTTATGGCCTGCCGTTCCGCGACGAGGACATCCACATGACGACGGGCGCGTTCTCGGCGCTGGCGGTGACGATCAACGCGCTGGTCGATGCGGGCGACGAGGTGATTTTCATCAGCCCACCCTGGTTCTTTTACGAGGCGCTGATTCTGCGAGCGGGCGCGGAGGCGGTGCGCGTCAAGGTCAATCTGCAAACCTTCGACCTCGACGTGGAGGCAATTGCCGCCGCGATCACGCCGAAAACCCGCGCGATCATCATCAATTCACCGAACAACCCGACCGGGAAAATCTATCCCGAAACGACCTTACGCCAGTTGGCGCAGGCGCTGACCGAGGCGAGCAATCGCTATGGTCGCCCGATTTACCTGATCTCGGATGAAGCCTACAGCCGGATCATCTATGATGGCCGCGCCTATATGACGCCGACCGCTTATTACCCGAACTCGTTCCTGATCTACACCTACGGCAAAACCCTGCTCACGCCCGGTCAGCGCATCGGCTACATCGCGCTCGCGCCCGACATGCCGAATCGGGAACTGATCAGCAATGCGCTGCTGGTCGCGCAGGTCACGCTCGGCTACGCCTTCCCGAACGCGCTGCTGCAACACGCGCTGCCTGATCTGGAGCAACTGTCGATTGACGTGGAGCATTTGCAGACCAAGCGCGACCGGATGGTCTCGACACTGCGCGCGGGCGGCTACGAGGTTCATTCACCCGAAGGCACGTTCTACCTGATGCCGAAAGCGCCGACTGCCGACGACGCGCAGTTTATCAAGCTGCTGGCGGAGCAGAAAGTCTACTGCCTGCCCGGTTGGGTGATCGAGATGCCGGGTTATTTCCGCATCTCGCTGACCGCCAACGACGACATGATCGAGCGGGCAGAACCCGCATGGGCGGCTGTGCGTCAACG
>DASZXN010000133.1:0-1569 GCA_035545875.1 Phototrophicaceae bacterium | reverse complement strand
TTCTATACGCTGATGTTCCTCGCCGGGATGCAGACCATCCCCGTTGAACTCTACGAGGCAGCGCGCATCGACGGCGCGAATGATCGCCAGCAGTTGGTGGGCATCACCCTGCCGCTGCTGCGCCCCGTGATGATCACCTCGACCGTGCTTGGCCTGATCTGGACGAGCAATTACTTCGACGCGATCTTCGTCATGACGGGCGGCGGGCCAGCGCGCTCGACCGAAACCCTGCCGATGTTCATCTACAACACGGGCTTCAGCTTCTATCGCATCGAAGAAGCGATGGCGGGATCGAACGTGCTGCTGGTCATCATCCTCATCCTGCTCGGCTTCTATCTGCTCGTGCTCCGGCGCGTCAATGCCAGCGCCGTCCATGTTCAGGAGGCGGCATAAATGGCAGCAGTCGCAGTTCGCCAGCGTCCGCTTCAGGAATGGCTCTATCGCAACCGCCAGATGGCGCTCTCGGTCGTCGCTTTCATTTCGGTGTTCATCATCATCGTTCCGGCGCTCTGGCTGATCCTGACTTCGTTCAAGACGACCGACAATATTTTCGTCTATCCGCCACAGATCATCCCGAACCCGTTCACCATTCAGAACTATATCGATGTCCTTGAAGTGGGGGATTTCCCGCGCTATCTGTTCAACAGCGTGATCATTAGCTGCGTTTCGACGGCGATCTGCCTGTTATTCAGCGCGCTGGCGGCTTACGCCCTGACCTTCATCAAGTTCAGCGGGCGGCGCGTCGTCCTGAGCGTGATCGTCGGGACGCAGTTCTTCCCCTCGGCCATCCTGATCCTGCCGCTGTTCAAGATGTGGGCGGCGCTGAATCTGTTCAACACCTACACCTCGCTGATTGCGACCTACACGGCAGCCTCGCTCTCGCTGTGTACGTGGCTGCTGGTCGGCTTCTACAAAGCGATCCCCGAAGAGGTGCTCGACGCCGCCACGATTGACGGCTGCGGTCGGTTTGGCCTGCTCCGCCAAATCGTGATTCCGCTCGCGCTGCCGGGACTGCTGGCCGGCGGAGCCTTCGTCTTTATCGGTGTCTGGCAGGAGTTCCTGCTCGCCGTGACCCTGATCAGCGATCCCAAGCTGCTGACGGTCATGGTCGGGCTGTACCACTTCATCGGGGAGCATACCATTGCCTGGAATTTGCTGATCGCGGCTTCGGTCGTGGTCTCTGTCCCCACCATCATCATTTTCGGTTTGGTGCAGCGCTACATCGTCGATGGTGTGATGTCCGGCGCGCTCAAGTAGAGAGGAGATAAGCGATTAGTACAGGTGGCACGTCTGGGAAAACAAAGATTCGTTGAAGAAATAGTCAGGAGCATGGCATGAAAAAGTTATACCTGTTACTCGCTTTGGCGCTGCTGGTGGTCGCGCCGCTGGCCGTGAACGCGCAGGACGACGCGGTTGTCCTCACGATCATGGCGCCGGATAACACCTTTGCCAAGCCGGACGCGGCTGCATCGTCTGACGTGGGGAACGGCAAACAGACGCAGTACGACATGCTTCAGGAATATATGAAGGATCATCCGAACATCACCTTCGACGTCCACGACGTTCCCT
>DASZXN010000132.1:0-23495 GCA_035545875.1 Phototrophicaceae bacterium | reverse complement strand
CTTCCATGCCGCCATACTCGTCGATCACAATGGCAAGGTGCTGCTCGGACGTGCGGAACAGGTCAAGCACCTTCGAGGCGCTCATGCTCTGCGGCACGAACTGCGGCTTGTCCATCGCCGCCTCGATGTCGAATTGCTCGCCTGCCAGCAGCCGCGAGAGCATCTTTTTCGTGTCCAGTACGCCGACGACGTGATCCATGTCACCGTCGCAGACGGTGATCAACGAAAAGATGCTGTCCTTTATTTTAGTCCGATTTTCATCCTCGGTATCGCGCAGGTTGAGCCAGTAGACCTCGACGCGCGGCGTCATGATCGAGCCGACGCGCCGGTCGCCGAGCCGGAAAATGCCCGAAACCATATCCTGCTCGACTTCCTCGAACACGCCTGCCTCGATACCCTGCTGCATCATCGTCTTGATCTCTTCCTCGGTAACGGGCGGCTCTTCT
This sequence comes from Phototrophicaceae bacterium, assembly GCA_035545875.1. Taxonomy (GTDB): domain Bacteria; phylum Chloroflexota; class Anaerolineae; order Aggregatilineales; family Phototrophicaceae; genus Flexifilum. The sequence continues at coordinate 23,049 of DASZXN010000132.1, read as the reverse complement.
GATGCGCGCACGCCGAGCAGAAAGACAATCGCGTTGCTGGAGAAGGTGAGGAATGAGATCAGCGGCGAGGTCAGCCGCGTCAGCAGATTCATCGGGCGGGCAACGCTCGCGGAGATTTGCTCCGGGAAGCGCAGCGCCAACTGCTTGGGTACGAGTTCGCCGAGGATCAGCGAGAGATAGGTGGTCACAGCGACAACCAGCGTGAACGCGAGCGCGTCGGCATAGGGCGCGAGCGGCGTTGTAACGAGCAGCGCCGCAATTTGCGCCGAAATGCTCGCGCCGCCGACCGCGCCCGTGACAATCCCGATCAGTGTGATGCCGACCTGAATGGTCGAGAGGAAACGCAGCGGCTCCTGCGCCAGCTTGAGCGCCGTCTCTGCGCCCTGATCGCCTTTATCGGCAAGCTGCTGCAATCGCGCTTTGCGCGCAGCGATGATCGCCGCTTCTGAAGTCGAAAAAACGCCGTTGAGCAGAATCAGCAGCAGCAGAATCAAGAGTTCCATCGACAGACATCCCTCAGGTGATAATTGCTTTTTATTATAACAAAGAAAATTAAAAAGCTGAGGGGTTGGCTTCCCAGCGCATGTGCGTGAGGGTACGCTGGGCGTAAAAACCATAACGTTTCAGGACTTCGCCCGTTTCCGTTTCGTCAGCGGGATGTTCGATGCTCAGGGCAGAGCGCAGGCTGTAGCGGCGCGCGGCCAGATTGATCAGCGCGTCATCGTAAACACCGACGTATTCCGGCTCGACCAGCAGGGTAAGCTGAACGCTGCTGGCAGCAAAAGCCGATTCGACCCACATCGTCGCGCGCAGATCATCCTGCTCACCGTGAATCGCCAGCCGTTCGAACGAGCGCAGGCCGAAAGTGTCGCTGATACGCTGGAAGATTGTGCGGCGAAACAAGCTCGGATGGAGCGGACGCAGCCAGCCAATCCCACCGCGATTAGCCGGGCGGAGGCGCTGCGCCAGTGCGTATTCGGCGCGCCATTCACCGGGGCGGCGGCGCGTGATGTAGATTGACGGATCGCCCGTGAATGGCTGCGGCGCGCGCGTGGTGCTGCTGCGCCGCCATTGATGCCAGGTGCGCTCATCGACAAAGCCGAGGCGCTGATAGAGGTGATGGGCGATGTCATTGTCGGCTTCGACTTGCAGCACGGCGGTCGCGTTGCGCATCCGGCTGCGCCGCCGAATCATGTCGAGGCTGGCCTGAACCAACTGCCCGGCGATCCCGCGCCCGCGATAGTCCGGGTGGACGGCAACGTTGGCGATGATCCACGCTGGGCCAGTCGGGATATTGGCCGGATAGACCGAGGTATTGCCGACCAGCCGTCCGTCCTCGATCCAGACGTAACCTAAGCCGACACCCTGTGCCAGATCGTTCATGCCGAGCAGGACACTCAGGCCGGGGCCGAGGCGACTCAGGGTGCGCATCTCGCGCACGGCAGCGCGGCCATTGCTGTCCATCGTGTCGGCAAAGGCAATTTCGATCAAATCCGCCAGCGGTACAAGGTCGGTACGCAGGTTGACCGGACGAAGTCCAGAGGATGCTGGAGCTTGGAGGCTGAGGCTGACCACGAATCCAATGTCCCCCTTAGGAACACGCCTATCGTAATGTTTGCGTGAAGAGTTGTCAATATATCCTTGCTAAAACCCTACACTTCATTTGGTAATGCTATAGTACAATGGTTTAATTACCCGTTATTTCATTGGGTGCTCTTCATTCTTCGTTATCGGAGGCACTATGCTATCTTCGAAGCTTAAGGAAAGGCTCAACAGCGCCATCGTGCGCTGGACGAGCACCTCTCCTGGGGGGCAGGGGCTAGTCGAGTATGCCCTGATCCTCGTCCTTGTGGTGCTTGTCGCGTTCGTCGTCATTGTCTGGATCGGCCCCTGGATTGGAAACGTTTTTTCCAACGTCATCTATATTCTCTAAGTATGTTCTCATCAGCTTAATTGGAAAACCCTACCGTTGGTTTGGTAGGGTTTTTCGTTTACTATAGAGCGCTGCACTAGACGGCTACCGGGCTGCAACTGCCAGCGCGGTCAGAGGAGATGACGTTATGTCACGAGGCAGTTATGGGTACGTAGGGCGGCGCTCAGGCGGCGCTGCCTGGCAGTGGGTGATCATCGGCATGGTGATGGGCTTCGGCTGTTCAGTGGTTTTAGTGCTGGGCGGACTGGCGTCCGGCTATCTGGCCTTGCAGCCGGAAGGCATTGTTGTTGCCCCCACGCAAACTCCCTTTATCATCACGGCGACGCCTGCGCCAGTGACGCCGACAGTGGAACCAACACTTGCGCCTGCGACGGCAACACAGGCTATTGCGGTGAATATTCAAGCGCCCAGCGCAACGCCCACGATTGACGCGACCTTCCTGACCTTGCAGGCGACGATTCAATCGCCGCAGAGTACGGCAATCGGGCAGCAGGTGGCGCAGGGCGCGACCAGCGTCAGCAACAGCGGCGGCAGTGTTTTCGCGCGCCTGAACAGCATCGTCAGCGACACTGTAGATGTTCCGGCTGGCGCGTTTGAAATGGGAACGACGCCCAGCGAGGTCAGTCAGGCGGTCGCGGACTGCAAGAACGGTTACGGCGGCGAAGCGGGCAACTGTGACGTGTCGATGGGAGAGGATGCCTATCCACAGCATCAGGTGACCATGAGCGCCTTCTCGATTGAGCGGACGGAAGTCACCTATGCTCAATTCCTCGCCTTTATGAACGCGCTCGGCCCCGGCAGCGACCGGAATGGCTGCGACGGCGGTCAGCCCTGTATGCAGACGCGCAACGAATCGGAGACCAGCAACGTCCAGTTCGACGGCGCGAATTACAGCGTGCCCGTCGTGATCAATGATTACCCGATGGCGGACGTGACCTGGTACGGCGCGGACGCTTACTGCAAGGCGATTGGTCGCCGCCTGCCGACCGAAGCCGAATGGGAATACGCGGCGCGCGCTGACAAAGGTTATATCTATCCCTGGGGCAATGACTGGGATCCGGCCAAAGCCAGCACGAAGCGTCCGGCTAGCGGCGAAGCCAGCACCGTTCCGGTGACCTCGTTCCCGCTGGGCGCGAGTCCCTTCGGAGCGCTGAACATGGCAGGCAATGTCGCCGAATGGGTGAGCGACTGGTATGATCCGAGCTTCTACGGTCGCCCGGAAGCGACGATTGCCGACCCAACGGGGCCGGTTTCCGGCACGGAGAAAGTCGTACGCGGCGGTTCGTGGGATGCGGTACCGTTCTTCTCGCGCACGATGAGCCGCCAGAGCGCTCAACCCGGCGCGCCCGCTGCGTGGATCGGCTTCCGCTGTGTCGAGGATGCGAATTCGCAGGCACCGACCGACAATGCTCCGATTGGTGCGAACACGAATACGACCAACAACGGCAGCGATCTCGGCTTGCAGCCGACCAACGCCGCTGGCATTGGCAACAGCGAGGAGAACAATAACAACAGCGCGCCGACTCTGCCGCCGCCGCCAACCGCCGCGCTGCCGACGAGTGCTCCATCGGGCGCATCGACGCCGCATCCGACACTTCAGCCCGGCGGCTGATTGTTCTGAAGTCGCACAGGAATCAAAAACGCCCCTTCACGGGGGCGTTTTATTTTGCCGTGATCAGGGCTTGACCGATTTCTTGGGCGGAGTCGTCGGGTAGATGCCGATCAGCAGGCCATAATGCAGGTCGTCGTCATTGCCCGTCTTGAGGGCATTGAACTCGTCGATCAGCTTGTTGAGGCGAGCGTAAAACTCGGCGGCCTGCGCGTCGGAAAGCTGTCTCATCGCGCGCCACATGCGGAACTTGAGCTGTTCCGGCGCATCCTCCGACGTGTCGATCACGCCCTGCTTGAAGCTCCGCTGTACCTCGGCGCGGATCGGCTCGACCATCGCGTCGAAAAAGACTTCCAGCCCTTCGCTGCTCGCGTTCTGTCCCGGAGTCAGCAGTGAGCGCTCGATCAGGTATTCGTGCGCGGTGGCGGTATAGTGCTTCTCGATGATGCCGGAGACGATGCGCGTCTCGGTCACCTGAATGAGGCCGTGTTCTTCCAGCAGATTGACGTGGTAATAGAGCTTGGTCGGCGCGAGGTCAAGCTCGGCAGCGATCTGCTTGACGGTTTTTGAGCCGTCAAGCAGCGCTTCGATAATCTGCTGCCGTAAGGGATCCGAGAAAACCTTGAGGGCTTCGAGAGTCGTAATCGTGTGGAGCAGCGCGGGCTGCGCCTCGGTTGCGGTTCGTTTGTCCATCGGGTTAGTTGAGGTGGAGCTTGTCGTCTTCGCTGCCGGACATCTGGATGATCTTCTGTCCGAAATCCATCACGCGGTGACCAAACCAGGCCAGGGTAGGGTTGTAGTGCGGGTTCGACTTGCGTTCCTCGTCGATGACTTCCTGCGCCAGATGTTCCTGCTCGGCGCGTTCGATCCATTCGTCATGGATCTGTTCTAAACTGTGAACATCCCAGTTGAGCATTGAACCTCACTTTCTGGGGAATTACGGCTGCGGGCTGAGGAATTTCGTCCGCGCAGCAACTTCTTTAATCTGTCCTCATTCTAGCTCAACTTAAGCCGTAAATCAATGGATTTTTTCAAATATTTTACTTTATTCCAATGCTCGAAACTTGTGCCGGGAAGATTGGTGCTGTTCTCGTAGAGGCGAGCCATGAAGGTGTCTAAAAAGTCGTCCATTCAGCCATGCTGCCCTCATCCCCCGTCCCCGTCTCCCTCAGGGAGAAGGGGGGCAAGTCCCGCGCCCTGAGGGAGAGGGATTGAGGGTGAGGGCTTTTTCAACACCCCCATGCCTCGCCCCTATACTGGCTTCGGTCACGAGTCATCACGCTGCCTACGGCATAACCTGTTTCCAGCGATTTTGAACGGTGTCGTCGCCGACGTAGATCATCGAGAAGGCCTGATCGACCGAGAGCTCGAACAGGATGTACCTGACCTCGAATTCATCAGCATGACCGGGACGAACCAGCTCCCAAAGCGCCGCATCGTGAACCTGCCTGGCGGTTCCTCGGACGTAGAATTCACCGGCACCGCCGTCATTGCCTTCGACGCCGCAGTGCAGGGCATAGCGGCTGCCGCGTTGCAGATCGTGGGCTTTGGGTGAGGTGGGGTACATGAAAACGAACAGGCGGTTATCGCGCAGGATTGGTGAGACGGGATGTACCTGCGGCGCGCCGTCTTTCTGCACCGTCGCCAGATACGCGACCCGGCCTTCAAAGCGCTGCGCGCCGTACTGCGCGAGTTCAGGATTGCCATCGACCAGATTTTGCCAGCTCATAAATCCCTCGGAGACTGATTTTTCTGGAGTTTACTCAATCGCTTATCATCTTCGCCAATCGGCAGATGGACTGCAACCTTCGCCTGATTTTTGCGTATTCAACAGCAGAGCAAGCCCCCATTTTGAGGCGTTTGCGCAGGGTTGGCATGGTACAATTATGATCAGTGTAACGTCGATGTTCCTTGAGGAGTGCCATGTCTGCATGGTGGGGAACGCGCAGCGCCGTCTCTCAGCGTTTGCTCGATGAGGTCGATGCGATGCACGCGGTATTTGGCGATACTTTTAAGCTGGTCGTGCCCCAGTCGGGTGATCCGCTCTACTGGATTGGCACGGTCGAGTTGAATCTGGCGACGCTGCGCAACCCGGAGCATACGCTCAAGATTCTCTATTTGCACGATTACCCGAATCGGCCAGCCGAGGCGTATGTCCTCAAGCCGTATATCCGCAGTGACAAGCATCAGTATGAGGATGGGCAGTTGTGCCTGTTCAATCCGAAGGATGGCGAGGAATACGGCTGGAATCCCGGTCGCTCGACGGCAGTCACAGTCGCGGGCTGGGCGATTCAGTGGCTTTACGCTTACTATACCTGGCGCTCGACCGGCAAATGGCCGGGCGTTGAGGAGCGGATCGACCCGAACACGCCGCTCCCACCCCGGCGCAGGAGATAAAGGCGATGCGAAACCGTTTGAACGGTCACAGCGTTCCCAATCTGGTAGTCGCGCGCCGCGTGATCGAGCGCATGACAGCAGCGGCGGGCTATCACATTGAGGATGAGACAGGCGAAGCGATGGTCGGGCTGGTCGTGCCGGGAACGCACACAAATGGCGTGCCGACGCTCTACGTCCTCGACACGATTTCGCCCGACGACAGCGCCGTGCGCCAGTTTCACACCTTCCAGCAGGGCGACGAGCATCAGGACGAGTTGATCTGGTGGCTTCAGGAGAACTGGCAGCAGACCCGCTTGCAGCATCCTTCGGTCAAGTGGGACGTGCCGCTCCGTTATCTCGGCGACTGGCACAAGCAGCCCGGTTTTATGATCGCGCCGAGCGGCGGCGACCTGATGACTGCGCTCAGTTGGCTGGACGACCCCGAAAACAAGATGGATTTCCTGCTCGCGCCGATTGTTACGCTGGGACACCCGCACACGATTGGCGTTTCGTCGTCGGCCAATTTCCTGATGTCGCCGCAGCCCGATGGCACGGCGCTGCGCGTCGATTTCTGGTACATCGACAAGCAGTCACGCATATTCCTGCCGATCACGCCGACACTCTATCCTGACGGTCAACTGCCGACTCTGGTCGAATATCCCTGGCATCTGCTCAATGAGGAGCGCTTCAGCACCGAGATGCGCCAGCTTGAGGCCGATGGCCTACTGATCACGCTGGTGCTGTGGGACGCGGACAATCAGCCGCCGCTGGAAATCTGCTTCCTGACGGCGCGCGTTGGCGCGGATAAGCTGCTGCTGCTGATTACCGAGTACGATTTCCCCAACAGCGCGCCGAAAGCGCGGATCGCGCCGTTCGTGCAGCTTCAGGCGGACGAAGACCTGTATACCGTCTTTGCGAATGCCTGGGCACAGTCCGAGGCCGTGCATGACAGCTTCGCGTGGACGCCGGAATCAACGCTGCTTGATTACGTCCATGCGCTCGAAGCTCAGTTGGGTTTGAACAAGCCTGAAACGAAGAAACCTGAGGAAACCTCATGACGTGGGATCGCGTCGAGCGGCTGCTCGGCTCGCGTAATCTGGAACGGTTGGCGCAGCAGCGCGTCGGCGTCGTTGGATTAGGTTCAGGCGGCGGCTTTGTCGCCTTGAGCCTGGCGATGAGCGGCGTCGGCCATTTCGTGCTGATCGACGACGATACGCTCGAAACGGTCAACGTCGTCCGCCACGTCGCGGATTTGCGCGAAGTCGGTCGCCCGAAAGTCGAGGCTGTCGCGGAACTGATCCGCCAGCGCAACCCGAAAGCTGAGGTTGCGGTGCGCGTCGGGCGGATTGAGGATCAGCTTGATGCGCTCGATGGGCTTGATCTGCTCGTCGTCGGTGTGGACAGCGAGCCGTCCAAGTACAAAATTAATCAGGCTTGTCTTGAACGGAATTTGACCGCCGTCTATGCGGGCGTTTACGAACGCGGCGAGGGCGGCGACGTGACCGTGATTCATCCTTACGATGGGCCGTGCTATGCGTGCTGGGCGGGCGCGCTGCGCGACGAACTGGTGAAACCGGAAGATACCGCTGAACTCGATTATGGTATGATCAGGGCAGATGGATCGCTGGAAGCCGAGCCGGGTTTGTGGCTGCACGTCGTACGTATAGCTTCCGTTCAGGCGGATATGGCGCTCAACGAACTGCTCAAGGGGACGGACATCTACCGTTCCATGCCTGGCAACACGGTCGTACTGGCGAACAGCGCGCTCGAAATCATCAGCGGGGAGATCACACCGCCGTATTCGGCGCTGTGGGTAACGGTCGAGCGCGACCCCGACTGCCTGGTCTGCGGGCACGCGCAGCAGCTTGAGCAGCGTTTGTCTCTGAGCGACGTGGCGAAAACACACGGCAACGTGCTGTTCGAGCAGCACGACGAGCCAGCGAATCTAAAGAACGAGGACGACTAATTGTGACCGACGAACAGAATCAAATCCCGAACGAAACGCCTGCTGCGAACGACGCCGAGCCGCATCACGACGAGACCAACGGCGCGAATGATCCGTACAACGAGCGGCTGGAACGGCTGGGCGGCGAGCCTGCTCCGGTGATCACGCCGGAAGAATTCGCGCGCTTGCAGAACGCCGGACAGGTACGCATCGACGCGCGTGGGCGCGTGCGCACGGCGCGCCGCAGTGACGCCGAAGCCGGCGTATCGCTGCACAAACGGCGCGCCTGGTACTGGTATGGCTAATGCCAGCGCCTCGGCGCTGATCGCCGCGCTCAAGCAGGCTGGCCTGCTCGATGCGCCGACCGAGGCCGCTTTTCGCGCCATTCCGCGCGCTGCGTTTCTTCCAAATCTTCCCCCCGAACAAGTCTACAAAGATGAAGCCGTGCCCGTCAAAGTCGATGAAGATGGCACGGTTTTAAGCTCGTCCAGCCAGCCGTCGATGATGGCGATCATGCTGCGCCAGCTTGACCTCCAGCGCGGCCAGAGCATTCTCGAAATCGGTACCGGGACGGGCTACAATGCCGCCCTGATGCAGCACATCGTCGGCGAGACAGGCCGCGTCACTTCGATTGAGATCGACAGCACGGTGGCCGAAGGCGCGCGCGCCAATTTGCAGCGCGTGACGATGGGGGCTGTGCTGGTCGTCGAGGGTGACGGCGCGCTCGGCTACGTACCGCGCGCCAATTACGACCGCATCATTGCGACGGCGGGCATTTGGGATGTGCCGAACGCCTGGGTGCGCCAGTTGAGGCCCAAAGGTCGGCTGGTCGCGCCGATTTGGTTGGATGGCACCGAGGTCAGTGCGGCGTTTACGCTGCGCAGCGATGGATCGCTCTACAGCGACGACAATCGCATGTGCGCTTTTTTGCGCCTGCGCGGGCAGGCTTCCGGCCCGGAAGTGGTCACGCGCGTCGGCACGAGCAGCCTCTACCTCGGCGCGAGCACCTTGATCGACAGCGCGGCTATTCACATCCTGCTCTCGGACGACGCGCAGGACAGCTATCTTGGCGTCACGCTCGATCAGTCGGAATACTGGCACAGCTTCCTGCCGTATCTCGTCCTGAATATCCCGCAGGATTTCATGTTGATCCGTTACACCGTTAGCAAGGATGCCCCAGCTTACGGCCTGACCGGGAGCGGCTTTGCGCTGATGATCCCCGGCAGTATCTGTTTCCTGCCGCTGGCGGGGCGTGGATCGGCGCGCAGCTACGGCGGCTCCGACGCGACGCTGGCACTGGAGGATACGCTCGCCAATTGGGAGCGCGCGGGCAAGCCGCAGCAGGAGCGGTTGCGTTTGTCCCTTGTGCCCAAAGGGAAGGCCACAGCGCAGCTTGGCAAGGTGTATCCGCGCCGCGAACACGATATGATCGCCTGGATGGAGCTTGAAGGAGGCAAACATGGCTGAGGGGCATGTGCTGGTGATCGGCTCGGCGGCGACCAACATCACGGCGCTCGCGCCAGAGCCGCTGCTCTGGGACAGCGCCAATCTGGGCGAGGTTCACAACAGTGTCGGCGGTGTAGCGCGCAACATCGCCGAAAATCTGGCGCGGCTGGAGGTCGAAACGCTGCTGCTGACCGCCGTCGGCAGAGACGTACCGGGTCGCCGCGTGATCCGCCAGTCGAAGGATCGCGGCGTCAACTGCCAGCACGTCCGCGCCGTCCGTGACGCGCGCACCTGCACGGTCGTTTCCGTCCTCAAGAACGAAACCGCGCCGCTCCTCTCGATCAGCGACTTCGCGGCGATGGAATACGTCGATTCGGACTATCTCTGGAAGCACGAGCCGCTGTTTGAGCAGGCCGATATGATCGTGATTGATACCACACTCAGCGAACGCGCACTCTCGACCCTGTTTGAGTTGGTGGATCGCTATAACGTTCGCGTCTGTGCTGATCCAACGTCACCAACCCTGGCGGGTCGCCTGTGTGATTATCTGCCCATGCTCTACATGGTCGCGCCGAATGCCGCCGAGACGACCGCGCTCTGCGGTCTGCCCGATCCAGCCCAGACGCGCGAAAGTGCCATTGACGCGGCGCGGCATCTGGTGTCGCTCGGCGTCGAGATCGCCGTCGTGACGCTTGGCGCGCAGGGCGTCGCCTATGCCGATGGCAGCGGGGCGGGCTTTATCCGCGCGGTCAATACGAAGGTGGTCGATGCGACGGGCGCGGGGGATGCTTTCAGCGCCGCCGTAATCTTCGGGCTGCTCAACGGTGTGCAGATCGATGAAGCGATGCGCCTCGGTATGACTGCCGCCGCGCTGACGCTGCAAAGCACGGAAACGGTCTTACCGGAATTGAGCCAGGAGTTGCTCTACGACAAACTCGTGGTTTAATTGAAGTGCTGAGTGCCGAGTGCTGAATGCTGAGTTAAAAACAGCTAACAATTCATTGTTAAAAGTCGAAAGTTAAAAGTTAAAAGCCGAACTTTGCGGCCACTTTTAACTTTTTCCTTTTAACTTTTAACGATGTTGTTTTTACTCATTACTCATTACTCATCACTCATCACTTATTCTCTCCAACCACGAGGGCAGCAAGGTGATAGTCGCAGCGCCTGAACGCACGCTCAAACCTCCGCTGAAATGGGCTGGCGGGAAACGCTGGCTCGCCCCGCACGTCCGACCGATCTGGGAACCCCATCGTCAGCGCCGCTACGTCGAGCCGTTCTGCGGCGGACTGGCACTCCCGCTGGCCTTTATTCCCGACAACGCGCTCCTTAACGACACCAACGGCCACCTGATCAGCTTTTACCAGTGGCTTCAGGATGGCCTCGACATCACGATTGAGATGTACAACGACAAAGCCTATTACTACTGGCAGCGCGACACCTTCAATCAGCAGGTGCGCGACGGTCGCGCCGAGACTGCCGAGGCTGCCCAGCGTTTCTACTATCTCAACCGCACCTGTTACAACGGCCTCTGCCGCTTCAACCGCAAAGGCGAATTCAACGTCCCTTTCGGCAGCTACCGCACGATTCCCTATCTGCCGCATTTCTACGACTACCAGAACACGCTGAGTCGCTGGAATTTCACAGCCGGAGACTTCGCCAACATTGATCTGGAGGACGACGATTTCGTCTACGCCGACCCGCCCTATGACGTGGAGTTCGTCAGCTACTCGCAGCAGGGGTTTAGCTGGGATGATCAGGTGCGGCTGGCCGAATGGTTAGCAGATCATAAAGGCCCAGTCGTTTTATCGAACCAGGCGACCGATAGGGTGTTAGAATTATATCGAAAGCTGAACTTTGATTTAACTATCTTGGATGCCCCGCGCCGGATTAGCTGCAACGGGGATCGACGACCGGCAAAAGAGGTGTTAGCCACACGAGGCCTGTAATTGGCGCAGCCGTATCAATTTCCACAGAAACGCGAGCAGTCCTACGATTTCGTCGACTGGGTGATTCACTGGTTCGAGCAGCGCGCCGACGTGGAAGAGGTTCGTGACCTTCAGGACGATTCGTTTTTCTTCTACAAGGGCGACCTGCTGATCGCGCGCAGCGATGGCGGCGTCCAGTTCGTCGAGGTCAAATGCGAAAGCTCCTACACGCGGGCGACCACGCCTAATCTGGCGATTGAGCGCTATTCGAGCATCGAGCGGCAGTCGCCCGGCGGCCCCTGGTCAACCGACGCCGATTTTTATGCGCACATCTACACCGATGGCCTGCTGGTGATCATGAATCGCAAGCGGTTGGTGACGTGGCTGGAAAGTGAACTCGCCCGCGATCCGCACGCCTTCACCTACAAGGAAATCCCCAACGCGGGCTGGACAACGGGAACGTATCTTGTGCCCCGGAGCCGTGCGCGCGAAGCCTTAGGGACGTGGTATCGGGAATACGACGCCAGATAAGCTCTAGCCGAAAGAAATCGCCATGAAGAAAACCGCCGTCATCGTCCTGTTTGCCCTGTTCGTCATCCTCAGCGTCATGCCGGTTTTGGCCCAGCAGAGCAGCCAGTCAGCGCCGCCGCTCTCGATTGCGACCGATTTGCTTCAGCAGGGCGGCGATGACCTCAACAACCAGCAGTATGACAAAGCGGTACTCGACCTCAGCCTGTTCATCATGCTCAACCCGACGTACAGCCCCGGCTATTACACGCGCGCGCAGAGCTACATCGGCCTGAACGACTACGCCCACGCGCTTGAAGACGTTGATCAGGCGATTGATACGGCGGGCAGCATCGCCACTGCCGATTACAGCGCCGAACTTTATTCGCTGCGCGGCCAGATTGATCAGCAGCAGAAAAACGTCGATGACGCGCTGAAGGACTTCACCCAGTCGATCACGATCAAGCCGAATGAGCAGGCGCTGGCGAATCGCGGCGTGCTCTACCTATCCAAGCAGGATTTTCAATCGGCGCTCGACGACTTCAACGACGCAATCCAGTTGGATCCGAGCAGCCCGGCGCTCTACGTCTATCGCGGCCTGATTCACACGCAGATGAACGACCCGAAATCGAGCGGCGCGGATTATCTGCAATTCTTCAGCCTGATCAAGAGCGGCTCGGTGCAGACTGGACAGATTCAATCCGGGCAGTCGGTCAGCCTGAACGTCGATCAGGGCGTGATTTATCAGCTTCAGTTCACGGCCAATGCCGGACAGTACATCAGCGCTTTAGCCGTTGCCCGCACGGGCAACGTCGATCCGCTCATGGTGCTGATTGACAATCAGGGCAATCCGCTCTACGGCGATGACGACAGCGGCAGCAACGGCGGCTCGCTGATCCTCAACTACCCCGTGACGGCAAACGGCAGTTATTCGCTGCTCGTCAGCCATTCGCTCGGCGGCTATCAGGGATCGGTGCTGGTGCAGCTTCAGGTCAGCGACACGCCGCAGCAGTAGTGAACCCCTCGAAATGTATTTGTAGGGGCGAGGTATGCCTCGCCCCTACGGAGTCCACGTTGCTCGGTTCAAAAGTAGCGCTCGAATGCCCAGCGCATTAGCGTATAGTACGCGGCGATGCCACCGAACTTGCCGTAACGCGCGAACGTCTCGTTGACGGCCTGCACGTCGGCGCGCCCGCTCAATCCGAAATAGTAGTAATTGACTGCCGCTTGCAGCGCCACATCGCTCGAAGCGACGTAGGGATAAACGCCTCTGGCGCGCACGAGCGTCCACGCGGCTGTCCAGTGACCGACCCCATTCAGCCCGATCAGCGTCTCGTAGAGCGCCTCAAACGGCTGGTCGCGCAGCGCTTCCAGATCGAGCTGACCGGATACCTGCGCCTGCGCCAGATCGATGATGCGCTGCATACGCCTGAAGGTGATTTTGAGCGGCGTTAGCTCCTCAACCGTCAGGGCGGCGATCCGCTCGGCGCTCGGAAAGGCGTAATAAGTTTCGCCCGCGTAAGTCACCGAATCGCCTGCCCACCCAATCAGCCAGCGCTCGGCGGTCTGCGCCATTTTGAGCGCGATCTGCTGCTCGATCATCGTTAGTACCAGCGCCTCGAACAGCGAATCCGATTGGAGGCTGTGCAGCCCGTAGAGCTTCTGCACCGTCGCCCACAGCACCGGGTCAGGCTGCGCAAAAGCGTAAAATGGCCTCAAATCCGCGCCGATGTTGAGGATACGGCGAACTTTTATCCTGACTCCTGCTTCGTCAAGCTCGCGATTGGCCGCCAGCACAGTGACTTCAACCTGTGGCCGATCAATCGTCCCGCTGCTGCTCGCCTCGATCAGCGCCACGCCTCCCGCAATCCGAATCGCCCGCCGATACGTGTTCTCGCGGACTACGCCCATGATGTAGAGCGAGCTTCCGGCGCGGATCGTGTGGGCGAAATCGTAGGGCGGCGTCGGCTGAAAATGCAGAGTAATCATGGGTGAGTGGCTTGTGCCCGCTGCTCCTGCAAAAACAGGCTGTCGTAGATGAACTGGTTGGTCGGGATGCTCACGCCGACCTCGCGCGCCAGCCGCACGACCGCTCCGGTCTGCGCGTCGAGTTCGGAGGGCAGACCGCCGACAATATCGCGGTACATCGAAGTCGTCGCTTCGTGGGGAACGTTGTCCGCAAATTTCATCGTCCGCTCGACCACATCGTCACTCAGCTTGACGCCGCGCGCTCGCCCAACCGCTGCGATCTCGCGCATCACGTCACGCAGCATTTGATAAGTCGGCGGGTAATCGCGCACCTCGCCAATCGTTGCGCGGGTGACTGTGCCGACGCTGCCGAGCGCCGTCACCAGTATGAATTTTTCCCAGAGCGCGACCTGAATATCAGCGGGAATTTCCGCAGCGATGGCGGCATCGCTGAAGCTGTGCAGCAGGCGTTCGGCTTCCGGTGTGCGCGTTCCCTCAATTTGCCCGAAGATGATCCTCGGCTGCACGCCGACGTGCCTGACAACGCCCGGCGCGTCGAGTTCGAAGAAGCCGCGCACCAATCCGCCGAGCGTGTTTTCCGCGCCGATCACATCGGCGATCAGTCCCGGCGCTTCGACGCCGTTTTGCAGCGTCAGAAAGCGCGTGTTCTCGCCTTTGAGCGAGGTCAGCAGCGGCAGAATTGGCGTGAACTGCCACGTTTTGATGCTGATCAGCACGGTGTCGACCGCGCCAATCGCAGCGATGTCGTCGGTTGCCGTGACCGAGGGTAGGCGCGTTTCCACGCCGTCCGAGATGACGGTCAAACCGCGTTCGCGCAGGGCGCGTAGCTGCCGACCACGCGCCACGAAGATCACTGCCTGCCCGGATTTTTGCAACTGCGCGCCGAAATAGCTCCCGACGGCACCGCTGCCCAACATGACCAGCTTCATCGCTTATCTCTTTAGTATGGCAATCTTCGATTGCATGGCGTGCTGGCGATTCAAATTTTGTTCTTGAATATATGCGTTTTACAGCGGCTTACGTGTCGGAATTCCCGGTTTGCGCGGATAGTCGCGCGGAGTGGGCGCGATCTTTTCGATGATCACGAGGTGATGTGGCTCATCGACGCCGGGGAGGTGAAACGTCTCGATGCTCTTGATCCGCCCACCGAGCACGGTCAGGGCATGGATTGAATCGTCAGCTTCTTCGCGGGCGCTGTGTCCCTTCATGGCGACGCACAGCCCGCCGACTTTGGCGAACGGCAGCAGATATTCGAGCAGGCTCGGCAGGCGCGCGACCGCTCGCGCCAGCACCACGTCATAAGTGGCGCGCTGCGTTTCGTCGTGAGCGGCATCCTCGGCGCGGGCGTTGATCGTCGTTACGTCGGTCAGTTGGAGCAAATCGATCATGTGCTGCAAGAAGGCGATTTTCTTACCGGTCGCTTCAAGCAGCGCCAGATGAATCTCCGGGCAGACCATGCGCAGGGGTAAGCCGGGGAAGCCCGCGCCCGTGCCTACGTCGATCACGCGCTGACCAGCCGTCAGCGGCACAGCCTTGAGGATGGTCAGCGAATCAAGGAAGTGGCGCACGCGCACAGCTTCAAAGTCCGTGATGGCGGTCAGGTTGATTTTCTCATTCCAGACCGCCAGTTCACGGGCATAGAGGTCGAACTGGGCTTGCTGCTCCGGCGTCAGCGGCAAACCGAAGGCTGACGCCTCGTCGATCAGCGTCGCCATCTCATCGGTTCGGGAACAGGTTGTGCGTCGCGTAGAGCGACGGGAAGTACATCCCGCTGTAAGCGACACTCGTTCCATCAGGATTGGGCTGCACGTCGAAGTTGCAGGTGCCTTTATCGTCCGGTCGAGCCGTCCCCGGCCCATAGTCGTTGTAGCCGTCATTGACCGGGTTTGCCCACGTGTGCAGGAAGCCAACTTCGTAATGTCCCGGTCGCAGATTGCCGACCGTCGCCGTGTAAAAGACCCAGACGTTGCCGCTGCGCGCGACGGGCGTGCTCAGGGCGGTCATGGGCAGCGAGGCGGTGTTCAGATGCACGGTATAAAGCGCGTTGGCAAGCTCCTGTGACATCTCGGCGTTGGTGCGCGTGTACCACGACCAGAAGATCGTGATCGTGTCGGTGTCGTAGATGATGCCGGGCAGCGCCAGCGGATAGGCGTCACACTGGGCGAAGATCAGGCCGGGCGTCTCCGAACGGAAACGGTCGCTGGGGCGCGGGCCAACCACGACCGGCGCTTCGGGCGCGAGGTTCGGGTTGAGCGTGCCGCCGTTGGGCGCGAAAATGCTCACGGTGATGCCTGCGCCCTGCTGACCGCTGTCCGTGCTGGTGGCGCTGCTGCCGCTGCTCGCGCCGGGCGTGGCGTTGGCGGAGGTGCTGCCGGGCGCGGTATCCGCTGTGCTCACGAGCGGGTTGGCCGGGTTATTGCAGCCGTCCTGCACGTCGGTCATGGTGAAGGTGAAATCGGCTTTACCGTTGCGCTCATTCTGGACGATGACCTTGGCGCTGCCGCTGGCGCCAGTGGCGACGGTCTGCCCATTGGTGTAGAGCGCCCGGTCGCTGACCGCGAAGCCTGTCCCGACCGCCGCGACGTGCCGAATCGCCGTCAGTGCCGTGCCGGATGCGTCCGCGCTCGCGAACAACTGATAAACAATGTCGTACCCTGACAGCATCGTCCCGCTGAAATCAAGGACTGCCGAATCTGCGCAGATGATCAGGTTGCCTGTCACGCTGTTGGTTGGGCCAGTCGGCGTCCCGTTGCTGGTGGCGACTGGCGTTGGCGTTGTGTTCGTCGTCTGGGCGGAAGTGGTGCTTACGCCCACCCCGGCGATAATGATCGCTGCAAGCAGCAGGGTTGCCAGAAAGAGTTTTTTCACTGAAATTCCCCTTTGTTGAAGCACACCTTGCATCCGCTATAATAACCTAATCTCGATTGACCGTCCATGTTTCTACCGTCCTGCCCGCGACGGAAGTAAGGAAAAAAGCTTGTGAGCAAACCGATTATCGTTGTCCTGCAAGGGGATCAGACCGGGCAGGAATTACTCGATGAAGCCCTGCGCGTGCTCGACCCTGCCGTGACGCGCTTCGACGTGGATTTCAAAACCTTCGACCTCTCGTTAAGCAACCGCCGCGCGACTAAAAATCAGGTCGTGCTCGACGCTGCCGAAGCGATCAAGCAGACCGGATTTGGCATCAAGGCCGCGACTATCACGCCGGAAGGCCAGGACGATGTGGGCAGCCCTAATGCCATCCTGCGCGAGCGGATCGACGGCCAGGTGATTCTGCGCACCGGGCGGCGCATCCCGTCGGTGCGACCGCTGGCCGGCGTTTACGCGCCGATCTCGGTTGTACGGATGGCGGTCGAGGATGCCTATGGCGCGAAAGAATGGCGCGAGGGCAGCGGCCTCGACGAAGTGGCTTACAGCACGCGCAAGCTGAGTCGGCGCAACTGCCGCGCCGCCGCCGAATTCACGTTTCGCTACGCGCGGCGCAACAGCGCGAAAGTCTTTGGCGGGCCGAAATACACCGTCAGCACGATTTATGAGGGCATTTTCAAGGAGGAACTCGACGCGGCGGCGGCGCGTTATCCCGACGTGCGCTATGATCCTCAGTTGATCGACGCGACTTACGCGCTGCTGCTCGAAACGAGCGGCGAGCCGCTGGTGATCCCCGCGCTCAACCGCGACGGCGACAGTCTGAGCGATCTGGTGCTCAAGATGTTCGGCAGCATCGCCGGAGCGGAGTCGGTGATTCTGTCGATGGACGAGAGCTTCGAGACCAAGACCGTGCTGACCGAAGCGCCGCACGGAACCGCGCCGAGCTTGCAGGGCAAGAACATCGCTAATCCAATGGCGATGATTCTGGCGGGGGCGGCGCTGCTGCGCTACATGCACAGCGATCTGGCCTCGCGTGCCAGCCGCGCCATGTACGAGGCGGTGATGGAGTCGGTCAACGACGGTATCCGCACGCCGGATTTGGGGGGGCAGTCCACCACCAGCGATTACACCAACGAGGTGATCCGCCGCGTCAGGGGTAAACTCGACGTGTGGGATGCGCTGGGGGAATAGAAATTGGTAGGGTTGAAATCGTTGTGGTAGCGACATTTGTCGGGGTGAGGCCTGCCTCGCCCCTACGAAAACTAGCGTGCGCCGCTGATTTTGCCCCATTTTTACGTGACCAAGATTGCATTCATCGGAAAAACCTTTGGACGCGGACAAGCAACTCGAACATGACGTAAACGAACTGTGGGCGCTGGTCTTTCGGCTGGTGCTGGACGGCGAAAAGCTGCTGACAGCGCAGTTGGCCGATCACGGCCTGACGCCGCCGCAGTTCTACGTCCTCAAAACGCTCTCCGAGCATGGCGGTCACAGCCCCATCGGGCAGATCGCGCGGCTGCATGGCCTGACCAACGCCACCATGACCGGGCTGGTCAAGCGGCTGGAAGCCTTCGATCCGCCGCTGGTCGAGCGCATGACCAATCGCGACGACCGCCGCTCGGTCAACGTCGTCATGACTTCGGCGGGCATGGATCGCTTTATCGCGGTGCAGGCCGATCTGATGGCGCAGCTTCGCGTCGTCCTGAGCCTGATTCCCGCCGAGGATCGCGCTTCGATCCTC
This sequence comes from Phototrophicaceae bacterium, assembly GCA_035545875.1. Classification (GTDB taxonomy): domain Bacteria; phylum Chloroflexota; class Anaerolineae; order Aggregatilineales; family Phototrophicaceae; genus Flexifilum. The sequence goes on along the minus strand of DASZXN010000132.1, from coordinate 4,710 downwards.
CACGATTTGCGCCGCTACGTCTCGCTAATCACGGCGACGTTCCCGGTCGAAAATTCGCCCGAATAATTAAGCATCCTCATAGTTCCATCGGCGCTACAATGATACCTAAGTAGTACCTGTATTATGTGGCATGAGGGCCTTGTCGATGAGAAGCCGGAACGAAATCCGCATCGGTGTCGTGGCAACCTTGATCGGGCCTTACGAGGCACTGGGACGTGAAGGGGTAGCGGGGGTCGAACTGGCCGTTGCGGAGTTCGGCGGTCAAATCGCGGGCAAACCCGTCAAGGTGATCGTCAAAAGCTCGAACGCGATTGCCGATTCAGCGGTGGACGCAGTAAAAAACCTGCTCGACCGTGAGCAGGTCGATTTCGTCGTCGGGCCGCTCTCTGGCAATGAAGGTCTCGCTGTGCGCGACTACGCCAAAACCCGCCCGCGCTACGCTTTCCTGAACGGCTGCTCCGCCGCTCAGGATTTGACGCTGCGCAATGCCGCGCCCAATTTCTTTAACTTCTCTCCGAACGCCGTTCAGAACATGGCCGGGCTGGGATCGTATGCCTACGAGACGCTTGGCTATCGTACGATAGTCACGCTTGGCGAGGATTATTCCTATCCGCACGGTCTGGTCGGCGGCTTTATGATCGAGTTTTGTCGCGCGGGTGGACACGTCAGCGAACGCTTCTGGGTACGAGTCGGCCAGCGTGATTTCCGCGATTTCTTCGCTGCCGTGCCGCGCGACGCTGACGCGATTCTCGTCTGTCTCACCGGAAATGATGCGGTCGAGTTTATCCGCCAGTACGTCGATACCGGCTTGAACATCCCGCTGATTGGCGGCGCGACCACCTTCGAGCCGGTCTCCCTGAGCGCGCTCGGCGCAGTCGCGGAAGCGTTCGTCGGCGCGCCGAGCGGCGGCCCGGTCTCCGAGGGGAATCCCGATCCGCGCTGGCAGGCGTTCACGCGCGCTTATCAGCCGAAATCGCCCAACGGCGCAGTTTCACCCTCATTCCCGACCTACGGCTATTATCTCAACGCGAAAGCCGCGCTGTTCGCGCTTGAAGCGATCAACGCGGAGTACGAGAATGGTCAGGAAAATTTCAAGGCCGTGCTCGCGGAGATGGCCTTCGACAGCCCAACTGGGCTGATCCGGCTTGACCACAACCGTCAGGTGATCGCCAATCAGTTCATCAGTGTGCTGGATCGCGGCACGGACGGCGCGCTCTATAACCGCCTCGTCCAGACGATCCCGGATGTGGATCAAACGCTCGGCATTCCTGAAGAAACCTATCTGACGCTCGGCACGATTGACGGCAGCACGCCGATTGAGCGCTGGGTCGAATCGCTGCGGCTGGGCGATTAATCTCACACGGTCGAGGCTTCGTAGGGGCACGACATGGGGTGTTGAAAAAGCCCTCACCCTCAATCCCTCTCCCTCAGAGCGTTTCTGGAAAGCGGGAGAAATACCGCCCATTCGAGGGAGTTTTCAGAAACCCTCTCAGGGCGAGGGACTTGCACCCCTTCTCCCTCAGGGAGAAGGGGCGACAGGGGATGAGGGCAGCATGGCTGAAGGGACGACTTTTTAGACACCCTCATGTAGTTCCCAACGAATGACCTGCGCCGTCAGGTCGAGCGCCATTGTCTGTTACAATAGAGCCAGTGTCGTTCGACCGGGCAAACGATCATGGCAGAGCGTTTTGTTCAATCGCATATTCGCAACTTGCCGCTGTTCCAGCAGCTAACGCCGCCGCAGATTGGTGTGCTGGCGAACGTCGTTCAGGTGCTGCGCTTCGATCCAGGACAGTTGGTGGTACAGGAAGGCCAGCCCGATCAAGGCTTGCTGCTGTTCGTCAGCGGGCGCGGGATTCTGACGCGCTACGCGCCCAACGGCGCTCAGGAGACGGTCGGCGCGGTCACGGCAGGGCAGTACATCGATGAGCCAGCCCTTTACACCGCTGGCGTCGAGGCGCTCTCGCTGCACGTCGTCGAAGCGGCGATTGTTCTGCTGATCCCGCGCGGTTCGTTTGTCCAGTTGATCCGGCAGTATCCCGAAATTCGCGCCAATTTGCGCATCCAGACCGCACCGTCAGCGCAGGCCGTCGCACCGGGGCAGCCCACGCCGACGCGCGATACGGCGGCACGGCTCTTCCGGGGGCAGCGCACCGACGAAACCGTGCTTCAGGTCTGGCGGCGCCACTGGTGGGCAGCAGCGCGGCACGGCTGGATTCCAGCGCTGGTTGCGGTTGGGTTGTTTGTGCTGGCGCTGGTGATTGCGGAGCAAGCGCCCGCGCTTGCGCTCGGCGCGGCGGGGATGGCGGTCGTGATCCCCGGCATTATCATCGCTTATCTTTACTACGATTGGCAGGACGACAGCGTGATCCTGACCGATCAGCGCGTGGTGCGCATCTGGCATCAGGTGCTGCTGTTCGAAACCGAAATCAACGAAATGCCGCTCGATCAGGTGTTGGAGGTCAATACCTCGATCCCGCCCGGCGATCCATTCGCGCGGTTGTTCCAGTACGGCAACATCACCGTTCACGCGGCAGGTCAGGGCATCAATATGATACTCGACATGATGCCGCAGCCGATGACGGTGCAGTCGATGATCTTCGCGCAGCGCGACCGCTTCAAGGAGCGGCTGGAACAGCGCCAGCGTGACGCTGTGCGCAACGACATTCAGGAGGCGCTCGGCATGAGTCCGCCCGCGCCCGGCGCAGAGTATCCGCTCGCCAGTCCGGTCGGCAAGGAACACAACATCGGCCTGCCATTTATTCGCACGAAGGCGATTGCTTCCAACGGCGACCTGATCTACCGCAGGCATTCGAGCATCTGGATTCAAAGCGTTTTCTGGCCTGCGCTGGTGATCGGGGCGGCGTTCGTGCTGTTCCTGCTCGTGCTGCTGCTCCCGAATTTTCCGCTGCGCGGCGCTCTGGGGCTGGCGGTGAGCATGTTCGTGCTGATTGTCGGCGCGGTCTGGTTCTACTTCGCGGACTGGGACTGGCGCAACGATCTGTTCATTATTGGTTCGGAAACGATCACGCTGGTGAATCAGCGCCCACTCTGGCTGCAAAACGAAGTCGAGCGTATCCGTATCGCCCAGATCGACAATGTGCGCTCGGAGGTGCATGGGCTGATCAACAACTTGATCGACCGGGGCGATGTCCGTATCTCGCTGATCGGCACGGATGTGAAAGACGCGAAGGTGATGGACAACGTGCTCGATCCGCAGGAGATTCAGGCGGAGATTTCGCGGCGACAGTCGATGCTCAAGGCCGAGCGCCAGCAGAGTGACATCGATCAGCAGCGCGAGGTGATCAAGGAATATTTGCAGACTTATCACGAAATCGCGCAGACGCAGGAAGCCGGGCGCGTTGTTCCGCAGCAGTCCGCACAGCCGACTCAGGCGCTGCCGCCCGCGCAGCCGACCTTTTACGTTCCCGCGCAGACGGCACAAGCGCCAGCTTCTCAGCCGACCATACCGGTTCCACCTGCGCAGCCAACCTACTATCCGCCGCCGCCCAACGTGCCGGAAGAATCACAGATTCCGCCGCCGATCAACCGTGACGGGATTCGCCCGCCGCGCGTGCCGCGCAGTCGCCCGGATTGAGGTAAGTTTCGCGGCTTTCGCTCGCTCGGAATCAATAGGTCGCGTGCTATAATAGACGCTATTCCGAGGGAAGAGTTTCGCAAGTGAATCATGGCAATTCGTGAGATTATCCAACCTGACAATCCGGTTCTGCGCAAGAAAGCTGTGCGTGTCACGGATTTTGGCTCCAAGTTCCAAAAGCTGGTCGATGACATGACCGAGACGATGATGGCCGCGCCGGGCGTTGGTTTGGCCGCGCCGCAGGTGGCTATCAGCCAGCGTGTGATCGTCGTGCGTCTGTCCGACGACGAGAAAAGCAAGGAAGAATATGGTGACGAAGCGGGCAAACTCTACATCGTCGCCAACCCCGAAATCATTAAGCACAGCCGCACGCAGGTCGAAGGCGTCGAGGCGTGCCTGTCGATCCCCGGCTATTTCGGCAGTGTGGATCGCTATGACAGCGTGGTCGTGACCGGGCAGGATCGGCACGGCAAGCCGATCCGCGTCAAGGCCAAAGACTGGCAGGCGCGCATCTTCCAGCACGAGATCGATCACCTTGATGGACGGTTGTACATCGACATCGCGACCGATGTCTGGAAAGCCGAATCTGAAGAGGAAGAGGAAGAAACGGGCGTCAAGCCGGAGTAGGACAGAAAATTAGGGCGCAGCACGCTGCGCCCATTCACATCAATTTAAGGTTATCGTCTTAGCCCTCATCCCCTACCCCTTCTCCCTCAGAGCGTTTCTGGAAAGCGGGAGAAATACCGCCCATTCGAGGGAGTTTTCAGAAACCCTCTCAGGGAGAAGGGGAAAAGCAAGTTTCAGGGTTTTTAAAATCCCTCGCCCTGGGGAGAGGGATTGAGGGTGAGGGCTTAACTTGATACCTAGGGGCGCAGCACGCTGCGCCCATTCACCTCGATCCATTCACGCCGTTATGACGAACCAATCCCCCACACGTAAACCGGGCCGCTGGCATCGAAAAACAGGATCAGGCGGCTGTCGTCCGTCCACTCAACTTTGAGAATCTGCTCGGTGCCGAGCGACAGCGCGGCCTGATTGACGGTTTGGGCGTTGATTTGGAGCAGATTCCAGAGATAGACCTTGCCGTTGAGCGATGAGGTCAGCAGGAAGTT
>DASZXN010000131.1:0-7142 GCA_035545875.1 Phototrophicaceae bacterium | reverse complement strand
GAGGTGTAGGCGCTGGCGTCAATGCCCGTGACGGGCGCGAACGCGTCGGTAAAGCCGGGCAGGTCGCTCTGGCTGATCTGCCACAGGTCAGGCGGCGTGCCGCCCGCGATCATGGTCGTGACTTTTTCCTCGTATGATCCCTGCACCCAGTTCTCATCGACCGTGATCGTGGGGTTGGCCTTTTCGCAGACGGCGATCATCTGCTCGGTGTTATTGGCCTCTTCGTTGTTGCCCCAGAAGGCAATCGAGATGGTCGTCTGCCCCTGCGCCATGATCGATCCGGCGGTGACGAGCAGAGCGGCCAGCATGACTGGCACTAAAAGCAGGTGATTTCGGCGCAGCAATTTTGAAAAGCGAGTGTTCATTTGTGCCTCCAATTTCGTTTAAAGTGCAGCTTGTCTTTATTACGAAAGATTACGACAACGTTGTCGGAACGGGCGAAATTTTTGCGCGGCTCAGTACCTCCTCTCTAGGCGGATTCACGGATAATGAGATCGGCTTCCAGAACGACGTGAGATGCTTCCCGGCTGTCGTCGTCGAGCAGCATCAGGAGTTGGCGCGCAGCTTCCGCGCCGAGTTCGTATTTGTTGATACGGATGGTCGTCAAGGCGGGGCGGACGATGCTCGCCATCGTAATGTCGTCAAAGCCGACGATGGCGCAGTCCTCAGGGACACGGCGACTCATATCCTGGCAGGCGCGCACCGCGCCAATCGCCATCAGATCGTTGTAGCAGAAGATCGCCGTGATGTCTGGATGCCGAGTGAGCAGTTCGCGCGCGGCGGCATAACCGCCGTCGATGTCACTGGCGGCGCTGTCGCCCGCGACCAGCGCAGTCTCACGGAAATCAAGCTGATGCGCGGCCAACGCCTGTTTGAAGCCCTGCTCACGCCAGCGGCGATTAGCCGGAGAACGCTCCGCCTTGATCATCCCAATCTGGCGATGTCCTTTGCCGACCAGATACTCGACCGCACGCGCCGCGCCCTTCACAATATCGGCGCGCACGACGCCGATGCCGGGATGGTCAACTTCGTGATTGACGACGACCAGTGGACTGAAGGACTTCGAGAAGCGAATCAGCGGCTCGACGCCATGCAGTGCCGGGAAGATGATGATCCCGTCAACGCCCTGCGCCACCAGCGAGTCGAGGATCGCCTGCTGCTCCTGATAATTATTTTCGTGGCTGCACAGCAGCATGTGATGTTGGCTCACCCGCGCAGTGGACATCACCGCTTCGGCAACTTCGGGGTAGAACGGGTTGTTGATGTTGGGGACAACCAGTCCAATCGAGTTAGTGCGCTGGGTCACGAGTCCGCGTGCCATCCGATTCGGACGGTAGCCCAACTCGTCAATGACTTCCTGGACGCGCCGACTCGTCGCTTCGGAGATTTCGCCTTCGCCATTGACAACCCGCGAGACCGTTTTAATCGAAACGTCGGCTCGCTGGGCGACATCTTTCATCGTAATGCGCATGACAACCCTAAGTTTGAACAAGTCTAAGTTATGCCTGACAGCGTTGACGACAACGTTGTCGGAACTGACAACAGCTTAACGTCATTCGATTGGCTTGTCAAGCGATTGGCGGAAATTCAAACTGACACGGCGCTCAGGGCAAACGCATCAAAATCAGATGGAAAATCACAAAGGGTCACAAGGAATCGTAGGGACGGCATTGATGCCGTCCGCTATGCCGGACGCGATCAATCGCGTCCCTACAAAATCTGCATCGCCTTTCATGACCCGAACATAAATTTGATGCGTTCGCCCTGACACCGCGCTCTGAAATTATTTACGGGTTCAGGACAAAAGCGTTAGAATTGCGACCGGATTGCGGACGGGAAGCGGGACAGGCTGGCTTGAATATTGTTCCGCCCCACTTTATAATTTATATTTGATCAGCGACAGCGCACTTTCGCGAGCGGAATGATTCTACGAGTACAACCATGCCCAAAGGCGTGATTCAACCGATTGAAGATACCAAAAAGACGGTCGCCGGACTGGTGCAGGAGCGCATCCGCGATGCCATTCTGCAAGGGATGATCCCGGCAGGCGAGCGCATCGATCAGGCGCAGTTGGCGCAGGATTTAAACGTCAGCCTCGTCCCCGTGCGCGAGGCGCTCAAGAAGCTCGAAGGCGAAGGCTTCGTCCAGATTGTACCCCGGCGCGGCGCCTTCGTGACTGCCACCTCGGTCAAAGATATGGAGCAGTTGTACTTCGCCCGCGCTCTGCTCGAAGGTCAGGCAGCCTATCACGCCGTCAACAAGCTGAAGGAAGGCGACTTTCAGGCGCTCGAAAACCTGATGCGCGTGATGGAACGCGCGCTCGACAGCCACGACTACACCGAATTCAATACCGCCAACCGCGCTTTCCACTTCACGATTTACGCGGCCAATCACAATTCCTACATCATGAACATGGTCGGCAGCATGTGGGATTTAGCCGAACGCTACCGCTTCCGCTACCTCGTGCTGCGCGATCAGGCCAAGATCATTCAGGATGAGCACCAGATCATCCTCGACGCCTGCCGCCGCCGCGACGCGCCCGGTCTGCGCGACGCGATTGTCGCCCACATGAACCGCACCTTCGAGGGGATTCGCGCTCACCTCGTCGCCAACCAGCCGACCGAATAGTCGATGTCGTCGCACGTCATCGATTCGGCCTATTTCCGCGACCTCTACGGCTCGCCCGCCATGCGTTCCGTCTGGAGCGATCATAATCTGCTGCAAAAATGGCTCGACTACGAGGCCGCGCTCGCCCGCGCGGAAGCGTCAGTGGGCATCGTGCCGCTCGAAGCCGCCGCCGAGATTACGCGCAAAGCCCGTGCCGACCTGATGGACGACGAGGCGATCAAGCGCGGCGTTGATCAGACCGTTCACCCGCTCGTCTCGCTGATCTGGCAGCTATCCGAGCATTGTGAAAACAATGCCGGACGCTACGTTCACTGGGGCGCGACTACGCAGGATGTCATGGACACCGCCCTGATCTTGCAGATTCAGCAGTCGTACCCGCTGTTTCAGAAGGCGCTCTATCGGTTGATCGACACGCTGGGAAAACTGGCAATCCAGCACCGTGACACGCCGATGGCCGGGCGGACACACGGCCAGCAGGCGCTGCCGATCACTTTTGGCTACAAGCTCGCCGTCTGGATCGCGGAATTTCAACGCCATCAGCAGCGCTTGACCGAATGTCAGGAGCGCGTATTGGTCGGGGAGTTTGGCGGCGCGGTCGGCACGCTCGCGAGCGTCGGGGAAATCGGCCTACGTATCCAGGAGAAACTGATGCAGGAACTCGGCCTCGGCGTTCCCGTGATCGCGTGGCACACGTCCCGCGACGGCATCACCGAATTCTCGCTCATCCTGACCATGATCGCCGCCACGCTCGGCAAAATTGCCCACGAAATCATCGATCTGCAAAAGCTGGAATTTGGCGAAGTCGAGGAACCGTTCGAGCTGGGCAAGATCGGCAGCAGCACCATGCCGCAGAAGCGCAACCCGATGCTCTGTGAGGCGATTCTCGCGCTGGCGCGGCTGATTCGCACGCAGGCAGTCACGGCGGTCGATGCCATGCACCACGAGCACGAGCGGGATTGGTCAAGTTTTCAAATGGAGTGGGCGTACCTGCCTGAAATCTGCGTGATGACGCACGGCGCGCTCGAACTGACCACCCGTGTGATCAGCGGCCTGCGTGTCTACCCGGAAAACATGCGCCGCAACCTGAACGTAACCGGCGGATCGCTGCTGGCAGAGCGGGTCATGCTGGCGCTCGGCGAGCACATCGGCAGGCAGAGCGCGCATGACGTGATCTATGAGGCGGCGATGCACAGCTTCGAGCAGCACATCGCCTTCGCCACCGTACTTAAGGCTGACGCTCGCGTCACCGACTATCTCGATGTCGCCACGCTTGACACGCTGCTCGATCCGGTCGAATACCTCGGCCTGTCGGCGCAGTTCGTGGATCGGGTCGTTCAGTCGCTCGACTTCGACGGAACGTGGTCTTGAGCGGGCGCGGCGGCGGGACTTAAGCCGCGCCGCAAATTCCCCGGCTGCATATCCTGGATAATCACGACCACATCTTCGGAACGCGCCCCGCCCCGCTCGACCATCACGTCGATGATGCCGTCGATCACCTCGGTTTTTTGCTCCTGCGAGCGTCCTTCTGACCAGTAGACGAGAATAGTGGGCATTATGAATCCGTTTCTCCACAGGTGAGTTCCAGTAGACAGGCAGAAAATTGCTGCGGCAGGGTCACGTCGAGCGAACCGTTCGCCGCCTTCCATGTCCAGCGCGCATTGGGCTGCGCCGGAAAGCCCGCCGCGACGGTCACGTCGAGGCCACGCAGGTAGGGCAGCGGCAGCGTGACCGTATTTTCCGCGCCGCTCAAGCGCCAGATCGACAGGTAAGTCCTGTTCCCGCAGCAGAGCGCGAGGCTCGTCCACGCGCTCGTGAAAGTCGGCAGGCCAAGCGGCCAGTACGGGAGACTAGCCGGAATGTCGGTGCGGATCGTCTTGTAGTAATCCAGCCCTTGTCTGACCAGCGCCAGCGCTTCCGGCGATAGCTGCGTGACCTGCCCGCTCTGCTGCACACGCGCCAGCAGCGCGTTGACCATGTTGAAGGTCACGGCGGCGCTGTCCTGTTCCGGCAGCGGATATGACCACGAAGCCGACTGCTCCGGCGTGACGGCGCTCGGCGCGGACGCCGCGATCACGGCGAAATTGCGGTAATCGGTCTGGTCGCTGATCGACTGGACGGCCAGGCGGCTCAACATGGCGTAATCCATGCGCATCCCGCCGCTGGCGCAGTTCTCGATCAGCAGATCAGGGTAGCGCGCCAGCAGATCGTCGAGCCAGCGCAGGTAGGCGCGGTTGTGTTCGAGCAGGCCGTCGCCGAAGCTGTCGGCATCGGTTTCCGTGCCGATCCCGGCATTGATGTTGTAGTCGATCTTCAGGTAGCCGAAGCCGTAGGTTTGCATCAGCCGATCAATCGTCGCGTTAGCGAAAGCAACGACTTCCGGGCTGCGGAAGTCCAGTTGATAGCGCCCGTGATCGATCACCCGTTTCCCGTGCCGCATGAAGAACCAGCTATCGGGCAGTTCGTGCGCACGCGGATGATTGACGCCGATCACTTCGATTTCGAGCCAAATGCCGGGGATCATGCCCTTCGCGTGAATCGCGTCGATCACCTCGCGGAAGCCGTTCGGGAAGCGCTGCTTCGACTCCTGCCAGTCGCCGACCTGATCCCACCACGTCCCGTCGTCGGCGTACCAGCCCGCGTCGATCACGAAAATCTCGCAGCCGAGCGCCGCCGCCGCCTCGATCAGCGGCAGTTCTTTCTCAGTCGTCGGATCACCGAAGAGACAGTTCATGTAATCGTTGAAGATGATCGGCAGGTGGCGCAGGTCGTCGCCGCGTGTGAAAATCCGGCGGCGGTACTGCGTGAGCATCCGTAAGGCATCGTGAAAATCGCCGGAGACGCAGCCGACCGCCACCGGAACACTCGTGAACAGTTCGCCGGGTTGCAGCCGCTTCCACCACTGATTTTCCGCCTCGGTGGGGCCGCTCAGTTGCAGATACAACTGCTCGCGGATGTCGCTGATTTCCCAATGCCACGCGCCGTTATGCTCGATCTGCCAGATCAGGGCAGTGTTGGTTTCGGTATTTTCGAGGCAGGCCAGCGGCACGAACTGCGACGTTGACCAGGGACTCGTGCTGCTGTAGGCAATTCGCTTGAGCGAGAAGGTATGCACGCGCGAAAGGCCGAGTTCGGGCAGCGTGTTCGTGCGCCACTGAACTTCACCCTCCCAGGCGTTGTGCAGCACGTTCAGGCGCATCTTGGCGTCCCACGACTGCGCGCCTTCCTTCGCCAGCCCGGTCAGCGCGAACGACGAGACGTATTCCAGCCCAACGGCCTGATCGCCTTGATTTTCGACCGTCGTCCAGGCGCGAATGACGGGCAGACCGTCATAAAACTGCCAGTGACAGACGACCTTCAGGTTGAGCACAGGATCATGCAGTTCGATCTCGATCTGTTTGCTCGCGTCGGTCGTTTCGGCGCGTGTCTCGACGCAGCGCAGGCGCTTGGCAGGCAGCGTCCCGGTGTGCTTGATGCCGTGATGATCGTCCTGATCCTCGCCCGTCACCTGCAATTCGACCAAACGACACCACTGCGCCTGCTTCGCCGCATCGATCAGCGCAGGATTAAACGGCTGCGCGCCGAAATGGAGCAGGCGGGCGTCGCCCTCGTCGGTCACATCGAGGGCGATGTGCAGTCCATTTTCGTACAAAGTCATCAGGGTCATAGCGTTGATTCCGCGCGTTTTTGCGGCGAGTTTGTTTATAATTTATAAATGATAACATTGAACCGGAAACGCGCAAGGTGAGAGGCTGGCTCGTGATCGACACCCATCAGCACAATTGGCTTTTACAGCGCACCGTTCCCTATGCGTGGATCACGCCGGGAACGATCCTTTACCGTGACTTCCCCGCCTCGGAGATCAAGCCGCAGATGGACGCGGCGGGCGTCGCTGCCTGCGTGCTGGTCGAAGCCGATAACTCGGTCGCGGAACTGGTCTGGATGCTTCAGCAAGCACACGAATTGAGCCACGTCCTCGGCGTGGTCGGCGGCGGGCAGATTTTTGCTGCCGACCTGCCCGCTCAGGTGCTGCCCTACGTCACTGATCCCTATTACAAAGGCGTGCGCATCTACTGGGAAGAACCACGCGCCGAGATCGGCGCGCTCGAAAGCGGCTTCGATTTCCTCGCCGATCATGGCCTCACCTGCGATATGGTCATGAAGCCACAGGCGTATCCGCAAATCGTCGCGGTGCTTCAGCGCCATCCCAACGTGCAGATTATCCTCGATCACTGCGCAGGTGTTCAGTTTGTGCCGAACGGCGCGGACTCGTGGGCGCAGGCGGTCGAGCCGCTGGCTGATCTGCCGAATACCGTGCTCAAGCTCTCCGGCTACCTGACCGCCGCGCATCCACCGACGCTCGACATCATCCAGCCGTATTTTCAGGCCGCGCTCGATCTATTCGGCGCGGATCGGCTGCTCTACGGCAGCGATTACCCGGTCTGCACCACTTTAGGACAGACTTACGGCGATACGGCTGCGATCTTGCATGGGCTGATCGCGCCGCTGAGTCCAAA
>DASZXN010000130.1:0-3713 GCA_035545875.1 Phototrophicaceae bacterium | reverse complement strand
CCTGCGCCGTGAACAGCGGCACAATCGTGATGTCGTCCGCGTCGAGCGTGTTAATCGCCTGATGAAACGAGGGCGTTTCCTTCCAGAAGGCCGCCGTCACCTCGTCCGCGACGTTGAGTGTGCGCAGCCGATCCACCTGCTCCCAGACGACGCCCGCCGTGTTCGGGCTGATGTGCGAGCCGTGTCCGGCCAGAATCAGCGCCGTTCGTGGCATGGGGTATTCGATCTCCTGAGCATACAGCGCAATCCAAAACCAAAGAAAAGCATCAACGCAAAGGCGCAAAGGCGCAAAGAGACGCAAAGAATTTGGATCAGAAAACGCCTCTACACCTCACCCCGACCCCCTCTACCTAAACGAAGCGACGTGGAGAGGGGAGAAGAACAACTTGCAGGTAGGGCTTGGCCTCGCCCCTACAAATTCAGGCACGACCTGTCGTGCCTCCTACGAATGATCGTTGATGGCTTGCTGCACGAGAGCATCGATGATAGCACGCGCCCCCACTTCATCACCAGACCGCAGATGATCCAATGCGGGCGAAGCGATGATCGCCTGCCAGAGTTCACGCCGCCGCGCTTCCAGCTTGACCTTCTCCTGCACCAATGGGCGCAGATCGCCGAGCCAGCGCGCCAGGGTTGTGTATTCTTCGCCAATGACCGCTTCAAGCTGCTCGCGCAGATGAGCGCTCAAGGCAGGTGACGCGCCTCCTGTCGAGATCGCAATCGTGATCAGGTCGCGTTGAATTGCTGCCATCGACGTGAAATCGCTCGCGCTGCCGTTGTCGGTAACGTTGACCAGCACGCCGAGATCGCGCGCTTCGTCGGCAATTTGCCGATTGACCTCGCGCGAATCGGTGGCCGCGAACACCAGAAATGGGCGCAGATCGGCCAGCATCCCCGGCGCGTAGCGCGTCAGCCGCACGTCGATCCATTGAGCGACGGACATCAAATCTCCATGCAGGGCAGGGCTGATCAGCGTGATCACGGCGCCTGCCGCAATCAGGTCAAGCACCTTGCGCGCAGCGACCTTGCCGCCGCCGATCACGACGACACGCTGTCCGTTCAGTTTGAGCAGGATTGGATAATCGGCCATAGGTTCAGTTGTAGACGAAAACCGGACGATTGTACAGGTGGGGAATAGTTCAGGGCGAACGCATCAAATTTATGTTCGGGTCATGAAAGGTGATGCGGATTTTGTAGGGACGCGATTGATCGCGTCCGGCATAGCGGACGGCATCAATGCCGTCCCTACGACTCCTTGTGACCCTTTGTGACTTTCCATCTGATTTTGATGCGTTTGCCCTGTGGGGAATGGTTATCAAGTGCTTGACCTTTTCCAAAAGCACGCTAGACTTTGAAATTATGAACACATTCATGTTCCCGGCTTGTCGCTGCTGTTGTTGTATGTGCAGCCCGAAAGGTCTGTAGCCGGTTTCGCTTGTCTCTGTGATGTTCACTTTTGACTGAGAAAGCCCCGGCTGTGAAGCGGGGCTTTTTTCTTGTCGGAGCCGAAAATGGTCGTCAAGTTCATGTGTTGTCCTTGTTGTCTCAGCAAACCTCACGGCGCGTGCAGGTTCGGTTGAGTGCGTTTTCGGCAAGGTGAAAACCTGAAAGCCCGAAGCCCCGAACGACCTACAGCGTTCGGGGCTTTTTATTGGCACAGCGCTCGATAATTGATGATGAACCCGGAGCAGGGGATTACGCGATGCCTGAACTGAATATGCTGAATGCGACACTGGTCTATCCTGAAGACATTCTACGCTGGTCGGTCGAGACTTACGGTGATCATCTCGCCGTCGTGACCAGCTTCCAGACGACCGGGATTGTCACACTGCACATGCTGGCGGAGATGCGGCTGAACGTCGATGTGCTGACGCTCGATACCGGGCTGTTGTTTCCCGAAACCTATGATCTGATGGCGCGGGTGCAGGATCGGCTGAAGTTCAATTTGATCCCGATCAAGCCCGAACTGACCGTCGAACAGCAGGCGGCACAGTATGGCGAGGCGCTGTGGACGCGCGACTCGGATGCCTGCTGCCGGATGCGCAAAGTCGTGCCGCTCGATCAGGCGCTGATCGGCTACGACGCCTGGATCGCTGGCCTGCGCCGCGATCAGTCCAAGACGCGCAGCAATTTGCAGGCCGTCTCGTGGGATCAGCGCAACCAGAAGATGAAAATCTCGCCGCTGATCGACTGGACGGAAGAAATGGTTTGGACATACATCCACGCTTATGATCTGCCGTATAATGTGCTGCACGACCGAGGTTATCCCAGCATCGGCTGCTACACCTGCACGCAGCCCGTTGCTCCCGGCGAGGACATTCGCGCTGGACGCTGGGCGAACCAGTCGAAGACCGAATGCGGGATTCATCTGCCGTCGAGTATTTAGTATCGAGTGCTGAGTCAAAGATAAGGACTGAGCGATGAGGACTGAGGACTAAGGCAAAAGCAGCGGTCGTGAAAGCGACGGAGTGTAGGTAGGGCGCGGATGAAATAGGCTGCGCCAGGATCGATAAAAGCCATATGACGTTAACCGAGAAACAAACCCATCTGACGCGGCGACCGCGCCGTCTGCGGCGCACGGAAACGCTGCGCCGGATGGTGCGCGAGACGACGCTCGCGCCGTCTGATTTCATCTACCCGCTGTTTGTGCGGCATGGTCACGACGAGCAGCGTCCGATTAGCTCGATGCCGGGGCAGTTTCAGTGGACGGTCGATAAGCTGGCGGCTGAAGCCCGTGACATCGCCGCGCGCGGCATTCCCTCGGTGATCCTGTTCGGCATCGCCGACGTGAAGGACGCTTACGGCAGCGAAAATTATGATCCGCACGGGATCGTCCCGCAGGCGATCCGCGCGATCAAGGATGCTGTGCCGGAACTGATCGTGATCTCGGATATGTGCTTCTGTGAGTACACCGATCATGGTCACTGCGGCATCATCAATCACGGGCATGACAGCCACTACAATCCGCATCTGCCCGAAGGCTATCTACTCAATGATCCGACGCTCGAACTCTTGGGTGAGGCGTCGGTCGTTCACGCTGAAGCAGGCGCGGACATCATCGCGCCGTCGGGCATGATCGACGGTATGGTCGGCGCGATCCGTACCGCGCTCGATGGGAACGGCCTCGATCACGTCTCGATTTTGAGCTACGCGGCGAAGTATTCGAGCGGCTTCTACGGCCCGTTCCGCGAGGCGGCGGAAAGCCCGCCGTCGTTCGGAGATCGCAGCCAGTATCAGATGGATTCAGGCAACAAGCGTGAAGCGCTGCGCGAGGTCGCGCTCGACGTGGCGGAAGGCGCAGACATGATCATGGTCAAGCCCGCGCTGGCCTATCTCGACGTGATCAGCGCCGTCCGTGAACAGATCGATCTACCGCTCTCGGCTTATCAGGTCAGCGGAGAATATGCCATGCTGCACGCCGCCGCCGCGAACGGTTGGCTCGACCTGAAGCGCTGCGCGCTGGAAAGCCTGATCGGGATCAAGCGTGCCGGGGCGGATATGATCGTCACCTACTTCGCCAAAGACGCGGCAGCGTGGCTGGACAGCTAGTGTCAATCTAAAGGTGGAATTCTGTAGGGGCGTTCAACTGAACGCCCTTTTTTTGCCCTCATCCCCAACCCTTCTCCCTTAGGGAGAAGGGCGAAAGGCAGGTCGGCGAGATTTTAATCCCTCGCCCTGAGAGCGCTTCTGGAAAGCCGGAGAAATATCGCCCA
>DASZXN010000129.1:0-2747 GCA_035545875.1 Phototrophicaceae bacterium | reverse complement strand
GTCGCATCGTGCTGCTTCAGGATGTCAGCGAGCAGCGCGAACTCGACGCGCGCCGCGAGGCTTTTATCGCGCAAATGGCGCACGACCTGCGCAACCCCATCGCCGCGCTAATCGGCTTCGCCGATCTGATCGAGACGGTGGGCGACCTCAACGACGAGCAGAAGCATTTCCTCCAGCGCTCGAAAGACACTGCCAACAAGCTCCACGACGTGGCTGCCGAGTTGGTCGATCTGGCCTGGGTCGAAGCGGGAATGCCGCTCAAACACCTGCCGATTGACCTCAAGCAGACGATTGAAAGCGCCATTGCCGAACTCACGCCGATGGCGCAAGCAAAGAAGATCACGATTTTCCTCTCGGTGCAAGACCCGCTGCCCGCAGTCATCGGCGACCCGAACCGGATTCGCCTCGTCGTCTACAAGCTGCTGCACAACGCCATCCTCTATTCCGGCGCGGAGCAAATCGTCGCCATTCACGCCTGGAGCAGCGAGCAGGAAGTCCTCTGCTCGGTGGCGGATCGCGGCATCGGCATCAGCGCCGAAGAACTGGAAATGGTGTTTGACCGCCTCTACCGCTCGCGGGATGAGCGCGTCAAGGTGCTGCCGGGCGGCGGAATCGGCCTGACCATCGCCAAGCGGATCGTCAGCCGTCACGGGGGCGACCTCTGGGGCGTGAGCGAACTCGACAAAGGCAGCACCTTCACCTTCCGCCTGCCCGCCGTCAATGCGCAAAGTTAAGGTTGTCCTCCCCGCGACGGTCACCAATTTAGGCCCTGGCATCAACAGCCTTGCGCTGGCGCTCGGCCTGCACACCACCGTCGAAGTGATCGAGCGCGGCGACGAGTCGTTCACGGTTGAAACGTCAGGCGAAGGCGCGGGCGCGTACAGCGTCGGGCTGCGCCATCCAGTCGCGCTGGGGCTGGCGCGCGTCTTTCAACAGATGGAGCGCTCGCCTAACGGCCTCGCCGTGCGCGTCAGCAGCGAGATTCCGCCTGCCAGCGGCCTCGGCAGCGAAGCTGCTTTTCTGGTCGCGGGCGTGGTTGCGGCGAACAACCTGCTCGGCAGCCCCTTCAACCGCGAGCAGATGATCAGCATCGCGGCACAGTTGTGCCGCCGCGCCGATCACGCGGTTGGCGCGATTCTCGGCGGCTTGAGCGCGAGTCTGCTCGACGGCGAGCGTGTGATCTACCGCGCCTTGCCAATCCAATCGATGCCGGTCGCCGTTGTTTTTCCCGATCTGCCGGATTATCCCGCGCACGCTGCCCTGCCCGACCGCGTGCCGATGGCGAATGCGTTCTACAGTCTCGCGCGCCTGCCGCTTGTGACCGAAGCGTTTCGACTCAACGATTTGAAGCTGCTGGCGGAAGCGCTGGACGACCGCCTGATCGCGCCTACACGCCGTACCGCGATCCCCGGATGGGATAGCGTCGTCACTGCCGCTCGAACCAGCGGCGCGAGCGCGATCAGTTTATGCGGAGATGGCCCCAGCCTGATCGCTTTCGCCCCAACCAGCGCCGATCACCGCCAGATTGCCAACGCGATGGTGCGCGCTTTCGCGGAAGCCAGCGTCAAGGCGCGCGGCTGGGTGACACAGGTCGATACGCAAGGTGTGGTGATCAGTGTCGCTCAATCGTGATATACTGGTTGAGAAATTTCGCACAATCACAAATCGAGAGAAGCAGCCATGATGTTCATGAGGCGGCGTACCCGCCTTAAAGAGAATCCGTCAGGCGCAACGCCGGACGTTCCCCTCAACTGGGGACGGATGTTGGCCTATCTCAAGCCGTACTGGAAGCAGATGCTCGGCGCGTTTCTGGCGCTGCTGATCAGTTCGGCGCTCAGTCTCGTCTTTCCGCTCGTGATCCAGCAGGTCGTCGATTCGGTGCTGGTGGCGCACGATCTGGCGCTGCTCAACCAGATCACGCTGATTCTGCTTGGCGTGTTCATCATCCGCTCGATTTCGTCGTTCTTCGAGACCTATTTCGTCAACTGGGTCGGCGAGAAAGTCGTGCTTGACCTGCGGCTGGCGCTCTATAACCATTTGCAAGAACTTTCGCTTGGCTTTTTCTCCAAGCGCCGCGTTGGTGAATTGACTTCGCGCCTGTCCAGCGACGTGACCATGATCCGCAGCGGCCTGACCAGCAACATCAATACGCTGTTGCAGCAATTGTTGATTGTGATCGGCTCGGTGATCATCATGCTGGTGCTCAACTGGCGGCTGACGCTGTTCGTGCTGGTGATGGCGCCGATCATCGCGGGACTGGGCGCGTTCTTCGGCATTATCATGCGTCGGTCGAGCACGCAGGTGCAGGACGAACTGGCGGGATCGCTCACCGTCGCCAACGAAGTGCTGCAATCGATCCGCGAGGTCAAGAGCTTTGGCCGCGAGCCGTTCGAGCGCGAGCGCTTCGCCGCTTCGAATATCCGCGCCTACAGCATCGCCGTCAGCATGGTCAGGGCGCGCGCTTTCGTCGGCTCGCTGACGGCCTTCATCGGCTTCGGCGGTATGGTCTTGATCCTGTGGTTCGGCGGGCGTGAAGCACTCGATGGTCGCTTGACAGGCGGGGAATTGATCGCGTTCCTCGTCTACGGCGTGACGATTGCCGGAAGCCTCGTCTCGCTGCTCAACCTGTACACCTCGTTCGAGCAGGCGTTTGGCGCGACCAAGCGCGTCTTTGAAATCCTCGACCTTCAGCCCGAAGTGGTCGATCAGCCGAACGCCAGGACGTTGCAGCGCGTCGAAGGCCGCAT
>DASZXN010000128.1:0-9615 GCA_035545875.1 Phototrophicaceae bacterium | reverse complement strand
CAAGCTGCGCCGCGCCGCGCAGAAAGTCCGCAAGATCATGCGGCTGTCACAGGAGCCGATGAGCCTCGAAATGCCGATTGGTCAGGAAGATAACAGCCTGCTCGGTGATTTCATCGAGGACGACAAGGTTCCCGGCCCGGTCGATGCCGCCAGCCGCCAACTGCTCAAGGAGCAGATTCGCTCGGCGCTCGGCGTGTTGAGCGAGCGCGAGCGCGAGGTGCTGGAAATGCGCTTCGGCCTGCTCGATGGGCAGGATCACACGCTGGAAGAAGTCGGCAAGCACTTCGGCGTGACGCGCGAGCGCATCCGCCAGATTGAGGCGAAGGCGCTGCGCAAACTGCGTCACCCGACGCGCAGCCGTCAGCTACGCGACTATCTGGAAATCTAAGTGTAACGAAGCAAAACGGGGTGGTCGAAAGATCGCCCATGCGCATCAAGTGAAGCCCTCACTCTAAATCTCTCTCCCTCAGGGCGAGAGACTTAAAATCCTGCTGACCCGCTGTTCTCCCTTCTCCCTGAGGGAGAAGGGCTAGGGGATGAGGGCAAAAAACACTCCGGCTCAATCCTTAAGTTGATGTGAATGGGGCGGTCGAAAGATCGCCCCGTTTTTGTTTATAAGCTCAACGCACAGGCGCAAAGATGCAAAAAAATACAGTAAAATAGGCGTAATTCCCGTCGATAGGTTCAGCGATGGCTGTCGAGAAACAACTCTACACAATCGAGGATTTCAAGCGTTTTGTTGAGCAGCCCGAAAACGCGGATCGGCTGTTTGAACTCATCAACGGGGAGATTGTCGAAAAAACGCCCGGTCGCGCCACGAATTCAGCCATCCATACGTGGATTACCTTCTTTGTCCGCTTGTTTTGCCGCGAACATAACATCTCCTGCTTCATCGCCGCCGCCGATGGCGCTTTCAACGTGTTAGGTCGTGCGTATGCGCCAGATTTCGCTTATACGACAACGCCCTTCACTGGCGAATATCCTGAGCCAAGCGCGCCCCAGTGGGCAGTCGAGATCATTTCGCCTAACGACAAGTCAAGTGAGATTCGCGCCAAACGGATGATCTACCTTCAGGCTGGGATTCTCTACTGGGAACTCTACCCGGAGGATCAGAGCATCGACGTGTATACGCCAAATCAGCGAGCGCATACGTATCGGGTTGGAGAGGTCGTTGACTTAGGTGATCTGATCCCCGGTTTCACGCTGGCACTACGCGATATTTTAGGCAGCTAAGATGCGGTCTACAAAAGCAAGATGTAGAATGCGAACTTAAAGAAAACCTGCACGATCATCATGTTTCGTACCAGATAAATCGACGCTCATGAAAAAGAACCTGCTGTTCGGATTCGTCGTCCTTCTGGGCGCTGCTTTGTTCATGATCAATAACGTCAGCCAGCGAGGAGAAGCGTATGACTTTATCGATCATTACAATGGTGCGAAAGCCGCGCTTTCTGGCATCTCCCCCTACAGCGAAAGCGTGACCGAAAGCAATCAGATCGCGTGGTATGGTCACGTAGCGAGGACTGAAGACCCACAGCGCTTTAATTATCCCGCCTACAGCATCTTCGTTTTCGGCGTCCTGACGATTTTTCCGCCGCAAGCGGCCATCGTTATCTGGACGATCATTCAACTGACGCTGTGCATGGTGATGCTCAACCGGCTGGGACGGAGCGCCTGGGCATCCCTGCTGATTCTCCTGCTCCTGCGCGAGCCACTTTCGAGTTTTCTGCTGGCGCAATCGACGCTCTGGGCAGCGGCATGGATCGGCTTTGGGCTAATCGCACTGGAAAAGCGCTATTCGGTTCGCGCCGGATTGTGTTTCGCGCTCGCGAGTCTGCATCCCGTGCTCACAATCCCGCTCGCCATCATCGTGCTGCTCCGTGATCGGCGCGCGCTTTTGGCCTTCGGAATCAGCCTGTTGGTTGGGTTCGGAATCAGCCTCGTCGCTTTCGGCTGGTGGGTTCCAGCGTGGGTGAACAACCTGCTCAACTATTCGAGCGGTGTTAATTATCTGGTTTGGGTTGCGCGACAGTTTCCCGTTTTTATCCCGGTGGGCGGCATCCTGCTGCTCGTCGGCGTAACCCGCAAAGCCGTTTGGTCACGGTTTTCGTTTACTCTATCTGCCTTCGTGCTTTTGCTGCCTTTGACGGGGCTTTACCATCTGACGCTTTTCCTGCCGATGGTGGCAAAAATGCGCTGGCGCTGGCTTGCCATCCTTACGGTCATCATGTGGGCATTGGCTCCGCAGCCGTTTGCTATACGCCAATGGGAACCAGTGATCCTTGCCGCCCTTGTACTCGCCTACGAATTTTGGATAACGCTCATCGTTCCGCAAAAGGTGACTTTCCCGGATGTGCTTCGGAGCATCCGTCATCCCCTGACGACGATGAAATATCTCACCTCCCGATTACGTCGCGAATTGGCTTCAACTGCCATTGAGCTAGAATAGAGGGTAATGCTCAATTGAGCGACGGGAGCAAATCATGACGAAAAAAGTCACAGGCATCGGCGGCATTTTCTTCAAAGCGAAAGACCCGGCGGCGCTCGGCGCATGGTATGCCGATCACTTTGGTTTCGAGCTGCCAGAGGGAATGCAGATGACGACCTTTCCCTGGCGGCGCGCTGACGATCCGACCCGCGAGGGCGAAACGGTCTGGAGTCTGTTCCCACAGGACAGCGACTATTTCGGCTCGGACACGCCCTTCATGGTCAACTACATCGTCGAGGATTTGGACGCGACGCTGGCGGAACTCAAAGCGGCGGGCGCGGTCATCATCCGCGAGGCCGAGGATTCGCCCTATGGTCGCTTCGCGGCGGTCAAAGACCCCGAAGGCAACGGCATCGAATTGTGGCAGCCCGCGAATAATGATTAAGTCAAGGGAATAAGGTCAGCGATGACAGTCCAGAAGCAGTTGTACACGCTTCAGCAGTTCGAGCAATTTATAGCGCAGCCAGAAAATCGCGAGCGCATATTTGAGCTGATCAACGGGGAAATCGTCGAAAAAGGGCCGACCGAAGAGCATGGAATCATCGCGGGGCTGATCGTCACCGAGTTCAATCTTTATCTGAAAACACATCCGCTTGGACGTGCAGGTGTCGAGGTTCGTCATCGCATCCCAGAGGACGAGAAGAACGACTATATCCCCGATGTGTCGTTCATCAGCAATGAGCGGGCGCTCGCAGTCACGAAAAAAGGCGCTGTCCCACAGATGCCGGATATTGCGGTTGAAATAAGGTCGCCCGATGACAGCACGCGCAAAATGCGCGAAAAGGCACTTTATTATCTGAAAAACGGTTCACGGATGGCAATTCTGGTGTTTCCACGCAAACAGCAAGTCGAAGTGCATACCGAGGAATCGGTGCAAACTTACAACGTAGACGATACCATTGACCTGAGCGCGGTGCTGCCGGGTTTCTCGCTGGTCGTCAAAGATATTTTCGCGCAGTAGGCGCTAGAGAGCATCGAATGACCCAACCGCTTGAACACAACCCGCTGGTGCAGCAGCGCTCGGCGCAGATTGCCCAGCTTCCCGGTCAACTACGCTGGTTTGGCGACCCGGTGCTGCGCGGGGTCGCCACGCCCTTCTCACCGGACGAAATCGAGCGCGGTGAGGCAAAAGCGCTCGCGGACGAACTCGCTTCCGTACTCGGCTACATTCGCCAGCAGACTGGCTTGGGTCGCGCGATTGCCGCGCCGCAAATCGGCGTGCTGCGCCGCATGTTCGTCGCCTACAACCCGCAGACGGACGGCTTCGATACCTACGTCAACCCGGTGGTTGCCAGCGCGAGCCAGACGCAAGGCATTTACCGCGAGATGTGCCTGAGCGGGATTCCGCTGTCCGGCGCAGTGGTACGCCCCTGGGAAATCGAGATCGAATATACGGATTTGGCGGGCAGTTCGCTGAAGCAGACGCTCGATCCGATTCGCTCGCGTGTCTCGCAGCACGAGATCGATCACCTCGACGGAATTCTGTTCATCGACCGCGCCGAGGCCAAATCGCTGGCTTTCGATTTCGACTGGGCGACCCTGCGCGAGCGCAATTCGTTGCGCAAGCTGGAGTAGTGGTCATCATGCCTGTGGAAATTGATCGCGCTGCGCTGGTCGAGCAAATCGAAATCGCTTTCGCGGACACGCTCTCGACCAAAGAGCGCGTACAGTATTTAAATCGACTGCCGCTTTACAGCGCCGAGACGCTGCCCTACGAAGCCGAGGAAATCGAAGCGGTCTTTCGGCGGCGTGTCTGGCAGACCGTCGCCTTTGAAACGCTCGACCAACTGCGCGATCTCGATCCCATCGCTGAAATTTCAGACGAGGCGCTGACCTATTATCTCCCCGCGCTGCTGATTCTGGCCGTCAGCGACCCCAGTTGGCTGGTCAATCAGGATACTCTGGAACGGCGCATATTCGGCGCGTTCGTCAACGTGACCGACGAGCAGGCTGCCGTCGTCATCACCTTCATCGAGTTCATGGTGGCGTTTTATTCCTACCTGATCCATAAGCCGGAAGCCTTTGACGACCCGGCTCTGCTGGACATTGAGGATATTGAATACCGCCTGCTGATGTATCAGGACGAAAAGCGCTCGCTGAGTGCGCGTTCGTCGGAAACCTGAACCCATGCCCAAAGAACTGACCTACTGCCCGGTCTGCGGACACAAACTGAGCGCGCGCGAGGAAGGCGGGCGCATCCGTCAGGTCTGCGAGAACTGCGGCTACGTTCATTACGTCAACCCGGTGCCTGCTGTCGGCATCGTCATCGAAATGGACGGCGGCGTCGTGCTGATTCAGCGTAAGAATCCGCCGCATCAGGGACGCTGGGTGCTGCCAAGCGGCTACATCGAGGCTGACGAGAGCGCCGAGGAAGCCGCGATCCGCGAGGCAGGCGAGGAAACCGGGCTGAAGGTCGAGCTTATCGAGATGGCGGGCGTGAATTCGTTCCCGGAAGGCCCACCCCTAAGCGGCATCATGATTTTCTTCCGGGCGCGTCCAGTCGGCGGTGCATTGAAAGCGGGCGATGATGCCGTCGATGCCAAAGTCTTTGCGCCGGATCAAATCCCACTGCTGCCCTTCCGCACCCACCGCGAGATGATGGCGCAGTGGCTGGCGCATCGGGGCGAGCATCATAACGGCGCGCCGCCCATCCAGCCAACCGAGTTTGTGATCCGCCCGGCGGAAGCCGCTGACGCCAACGAGATCATGGCGCTGCTGCATCTGATTCCGGCCAATCGCGGCCTGACCCGCGACGACTGGCGCGCGGTTTACCAGCGCTTCCGCGAGGCGACCAGCATCGAAACTTTCGTCGCCGTCGATCCGCAGACGCCGCCGATCATCGTCGGCTTCGTTGCGCTCTCCGTGATTCGCGGCCTGACGGAGGGGCGCGGCCTGATCAATGACATGGCCGTACTGCCGACCTATCAGCGGCGCGGCGTGGGAACGGCGCTGCTCGAAGCGGCGCTGAAACGCGCCGAGCGCCTTCAGCTTGATCACCTGATGGTCAACGTGGAGCGGAACTCGCATTCAAGCGATCTGCCCGTGCTTGGAACACCGGAAATGTCGCTCGTCTCAATCCACCTTCACCCGCAAATCAAAAATTCGTCGAGCGGCTAGCGATGGGAAGTTTTATCAGGATGCGTGTCCCCTGCTCCGGTAGACTCCGAATTGACAGCTCGCCTTGATGGAGTTCGACCATTCGGGTGGCAATGATTAATCCCAGTCCGACGCCCTGCTGCTCATAAAGTTCGCGTCCGAACTGCGTAAAAGCGCCGACTCTTTTGATTTGCTCAGTGGACATCCCCCGGCCTTCGTCTTTCACTTCCAAAAGATACTGACCTTCCCAGATTCCGCTTGAAACTGTGACCGGAGAGTCCGATTTTGAAAATTTAAAGGCGTTATCCAGAATTTCCTCAGCGACCTTGTTCAGATTTTCGGCAGAGATGCACACCTGTCCATCCCTCAGATTTAAGCGTAAATCCCGGGATCGCCCCGCGAGGCTGGCTTTGCTGGTGGCGATCTCCCGGATCAGGGTTGCCGGGGAGTCCATCGTGACCTGTCGAAGCGCCACAGATCGAGACGGATCGAGGCTGATGATTTCAAGCTGCGCATAGAGCAGATAATTTTCAAGCAACCGCTGCAACCGCTTGCTGGCCCTCGCAATCATCTGTGCCAGACTGGTCGTATCCTCTGGCGTCAGCGAGGCGGTGTCCATCAGCAGCATGTCCGCGCCGCCCATAATTTCAAACAGCGGCGTTCTCAGTTCGTGAGGCAGCGCATGAAGCATGGATTCCTGTAAGGATTTTGATTCCTGACGATACTGCGCATCGAGGTCGGCTTTCCTTGCCAACCGGGTGCGGATGGCTTTCATCAATTCATCCGGCGTGAACGGTTTGGTCAGATAGTCATCCGCGCCGATTTCCATCCCGTAACGCACCGAGGGTCGATCCGCCTTTGCCGTCAGAAAAATGAATGGGATGTTGACCGTCTGCGGATCGCTGCGCAATTCTCGTAAAACATCATAGCCATCCAATCCCGGCATCATGACATCGCAGATGATCAAATCGGGAGTCTCCTGGCGCGCGGCGTTCGTTCCCGTAAGACCATCCGGCGCGACAACGCAACTCAGCCCTTCAAATTCCAGTATTTCGGCGATGTCGCTGCGAATATCGACATCATCTTCGATGACTAAAATCTTCGGTGCCATTGCTCTCTACTTCCATTTCTAGATCGGATTCGGATACATTCTCCCATAACGGCAGTATTGCTTGTTTAATGCCAGTTATGGATAATAATTTTGAGCGAAGAATTTTATCGTAGGGGCACGACATGTCGTGCCCCTACAAGGGAAAAACCGGTTCCCGCTGCGGCGTATCCATAATTCACGCTGTTTAATGACTTGTAAGTATTTTAATCAAAGTCTGCTCATGAAAAGCTGAAGATATTGCTGACGGGGATCGAAGGGGCTTGAATCACACGCGGAGCGATGATGTCGCTATCGCTCCGCGTATTGATGGACAGGCTTGTCGCGTTAGTTCGGCTTATTGCGCCGTGTAGACGTTACTCGACACTCCGCACGCTCACAGCAAGCACAATCCCGACGAGCCGTTTGCAGGTATGTAGAGCACTCGCTTTTCCTCCGGTTTTGGCTGGGGAAACAAAGCTCGGTTGGTGCGAATCACTTCGGATCGACAAACACGGGCAGATGGCCGAGCGCGACAATGTGCATCCACGAAGCGCGGTCGCCTTCGGTGAAGATCGCCGCTTCGACGGCGATGGTCGCTCCGGCCTTTTCCAGAATCAGGCGCATCCCCTGAAGCGTGCTGCCCGTCGAGATCACGTCGTCAACAATGGCGACGCGCTTGCCCTGAATCAGCTTGCGATCCTTCTCATCGAGGTAAAGGGTTTGCGGCTCGCCAGTGGTAATACTGAGTGTCTCGGATTGCAGCGCATCACCCATGTAGGGTTTATAGGTCTTGCGCAGGACAACGTAGGGTAACCCCATCTCGACGGCTAACCCGTAAGCCAGCGGAATCGCTTTGGCTTCTGCGGTGACGATTAGGTCGAAGGAATAAGCGTGCAGCTTTTCCGCCAGCGCTTTGCTGACCGCCTGCACCAGTTCGGTGTCGCCGAGGATGTTGAGAATGGCAATCCGCACGCCCGGTTTGATCGCAAACAGGCGCAGATCGCGTTTCACGCCCGCAACTTCAATCGGGTAGGTTTCGTCAGCCATCGTGAATTGTCTCCTGAGCAGCAACGTGCAGGCAAGTCAGGCGGCTATTATATCACGCAGGCTCCTGAATGACCGCGCCATCGACCAGCGTGATCATGCGGTCGGCGCGCTGCGCCAGCTTCTCGTCGTGCGTGACGATCACAACTGTCGTGCCCTCGGTCTGGCGAATTTTTTCGAGCATTTCCAGCACACTCATGCCGGACGCGCTGTCGAGGTTGCCGGTCGGCTCGTCGGCGAGCAGCAGCGGCGGCTGATTGGCAAGCGCCCGCGCGATGGCGACGCGCTGCTGCTGCCCACCCGATAGCTCGGACGGGCGATGATTCATGCGGTCGCTCAGGCCAAGCAGATCGAGCAGTTCGCGAGCGCGCTGGTTGGGATGGGGTGGGCTTTTCCGCGCGAACTGCATCGGCAGTAACACGTTTTCGAGCGCCGTCAGCGTCGGGATCAGGTTGAAGAATTGGAAGATGAAACCGATCTTCTCGTTGCGAATCTCGGTCAGTTGGTCTTCGTTCATGCGCGTAATATCGACGCCATCGATCTCGACGGTGCCGCGCGTCGGGCTGTCGAGGCCGCCGATCAAACCGAGCAACGTGCTCTTGCCGCTTCCCGACGGCCCGACGATGCCGACGATTTCGCCCGCGTATATGTCCAGATCGACGCCGCGCAGCGCATGAACAACCGTTTTGCCGAGCGGCAGGTCTTTTGCCAGTCCGCGCGTGCGGATTACTACTTTGTCGCTGTGATTCACGCTCACGACTCCTGCGCAGTCATTCATCGTGTGATTCTACGCAGGATCATAGCCGAGGTTGCAGCGAGATCACAATTTCCATCCGTTCAGCCGGGAACGGTTGGATCGTGCGCGCCTTCGTTCTGCGCCTGAACAGCCGCGTGGGTCTCCTTCGGCGGCACGACCAGAACCGGGCAGCAGTGAGCCGTCAGCACCTTCTGAGTCACGCTGCCATAAATCCAGCGGCTGATTCCCGAACGCCCGTGCGTGGTCATCACAATCGCATCGACGTGCGCATCCGTCGCAAGCTGGATAATGCTCTCGGCAGCGTCTCCGGCAACGACTTTGGTAACGAGGTGGCAGCCGGAGAGTTCGTGAATGCCGTCGGCCACGTGCTTCAGATAGTCGCGGGCGCGCGTGATATTGCGATTGTGGACGGCCTCATAATCCTCAATGCGCTGATTGATGGGAATCGGGTAGAAATCATAGGCCGGTATCTCCAGCGGCGTCAGCACGTTGACCAGCGTGATCGTGCCCGTTTCTCCAACCATCCGCAGCGCGTAATCGAGCGCCGTCTGCGCCAACTGTGATCCATCGAGTGGAACTAAGACATGTTCGAACATAATCGACGCTCCTCTCCAATGCTATATTTCCATTGTCGTTCTCATGATCGAAACGGCTTAGTATCAAAGATCACGGAGCGGGGATGATCTTTAGCATGACTCCCTGCGCTTCACGCTGAGGGCAGCAGGCAGAGCAGCAGCAGGCTGGCCGCCTGAGCGATAAAAATTCCCGTATGGATTGGCTCGGTTTCGTAAGCGATGAACAACTCGTCGGCGACCATGAAAGCCGCCCACAGCGCCAGACTGAAGGCGAATGCACTGTACACACCGCCAAGACCAGATGAGGCCAGCGTAAAAGCGGCTGACCACATCAACACGGCGGCAACCCCTTCCCAGATGACCACGCCGATCAAGAGCAGCAGGACGACTGTATCGCTCAGGTGATAAACAGCGGTCGTTTTCTTCATCAGGTCGTAGTTGCCGGAGGCGAATTTCCAGCCGGGGTTGAGAACGCGCAGGCGCTTGAGCAGGTCGCAGAGGTTGCCGAGAAAGACCACCGTCAGCCAGAGCGCCCAAAAGACGAGCAGCCCCTGCTTAAGCGTCA
>DASZXN010000127.1:0-16673 GCA_035545875.1 Phototrophicaceae bacterium | reverse complement strand
AGGCGATACGGATTTTGTCGGGACGCGATTGATCGCGTCCGGCAGAGCGGACGGCATCAATGCCGTCCCTACGATTCCTTGTGACCCTTTGTGACTTTCCATCTGATTTTGATGCGTTTGCCCTGACATCAGGAGGTCAATCACCGAGATTGGGGAGGGGCGTCGATTTGCTGTATTTCAGCAGCAGAAATCTCCATCTGCTGGAAAGCACCAATGCGGCGCGCCGCTGATGATCGGCTCGCTCAAATGCACGTCGAGTTCGAGCGATTCAGTATTGGCGAGGCGATTGGTGCCATAGAGTGCCATCTCGACCGCCTGCGCATCGATCAATCGACCACACGAGACGCAATGAAAACCTTCGTCATTGACGAGGCCGAGGCGTGAATCGCCCGCGAACAGGAGCAGCACGGCTTTCAAAACATCAGGGCGCAGCGCGAACGCATAGGGCGACTCGCGCTGCTTGAATTGGCGCCCACAGTGAGCGACCCGATGCGGATCGACGTAGAAGATACGTGTCGGTCGCGTGCAGAAGGGGCAGTCAATCTCGAAAGGAGTCAGGCGCAGGCGTTGATCGCGTCCAGCCCGTGCCGTTTTGCAAAAGTGAATTTGTCCACCAAGCAGCGCTGTGACCACCGCGCCAATGCCGTACAACTGCCCATTCACCGCAACCGAAAATGAGTGATCGGCGTTGGAGAACAGGTGAAAGAGCGGCAAATCCTGATCGGCTTTGAGGTCGTCGCCGCGAATTAACTGCGGCGGCGGGTTGCGAAAAAACCAGCAGCCGCGCACGCCGTCGCGGGCATAACGCTCCTGACGGTAGATCGCGCGCTCCAAGCGCAGAAAGCTCCACTGCACCTCGAAGGCGATGCGCACGCTCCCGCGCGAGGCCAGCACGTCGGCGCGCCAGTCGTCACCCGCGACCTCGGTGGTCGCTTTGTAGCCCGCCTGCTGGCAGGCGATTACGATGTCGGCTTTGGCCTTGAGATGATGGATCGTCTCACCGCCGCCCACGTCGCAATGAGCGCCGCGCTTGTGGGCGAAATGCAGCGTGCCGAGCGGACTCCGGCGCAGATAGCCCTCCGCGCCGCAGCAGGGCAGAATCACGGGCGTTCCAGCCTCGCGTAGGGCTTCCCATTCCGCCTCACTCAACTCCGGCGCGAGCAGCTCGACGCCGCCGACAAAGGCTCTCAGCGGCATCTTACTCCAACAGCGTTAATACGTCTTGACATATGTCCATCTTTTCATGTATTAATTCGTCACAGCGGCGAAAGCGTGGTATCATGGCGGGTAGATTCTGTCCATCAAGTCCCTACACAGGTTCGCGTTTATGCGTATTCTCATCATCTCCGACATTCATGCCAACTTGACTGCGTTTGAAACCGTGCTGGCGGACGCCAAAAACGAGTGGGAATACGTCTGGTGCTTAGGCGATGTGGTCGGCTACGGGCCAGACCCCAACGAATGCGTCGAGCTGCTGCGCTCGATGCCGCATTTGTGTCTTGCCGGAAATCACGACTGGGCGGCGCTCGGTCGCCTCGACATCAAAACCTTCAACCCTGACGCGCGCAAGGCGGTCGATTGGACGCGCGAGACGCTCACGCCGGAGAACACGGCTTATCTCGAAGCACTGCCGACGACCTTCGTCATTGGCAATTATACGCTCGCGCATGGCAGCCCGCGTGAGCCGGTCTGGGAATATATCCTCGAACCGCTGATCGCCGCGCTGAATTTCGCCCACTTTGAAACGCCTTACTGTCTCGTCGGGCATACCCATCAGCCCGTGATCTACGAGTTGATGAGCGAGCAGGGCGACACGGAAGCGCTCGCGCCGATCTACGGCAAGCGCCGCGCGCTCAACGGACACCGCCAGATCATCAACCCCGGCAGCGTCGGCCAGCCGCGCGATTCGAATCCCGATGCGGCTTACGCGCTGCTCGACGTGGAGCAGAACACGTGGGAACACCGCCGCGTGCCTTACGACATTCCCGCCGTGCAGAAACGGATGCGCCAGTTCGATATGCCGGAGCGCCTGATCGCGCGGCTTGAACACGGCTGGTAAGCGATGACGCTCACCCTCAGCGCGACCATGCGTGAGTATCTGGCCGAGATTTATCGCCTCTCAGATCGTGAAGGACAGCCGGACGGCTTCATCAGCACCTCGGCGCTGGCGGATTTGCTCGACGTGAGCGCGCCTGCCGTCAACCGCATGGTGATCAAGCTGCGCGATCAAGGCTTGCTGCAACACGAACCGTATCAGGGCATTCGTGTGACCGAAGCAGGTAAGCGCGAGGCGCTCAAGCAGCTTCGCCGCCAGCGGATTGTCGAGGCGTTCCTGACCAACGTGATGGGTTTCGGCTGGCACGAGGTTCACGACGAGGCCAACCGCATCAGCCCGACGCTCGCGGACATCGTGGTCGAGCGGATGCTGCACATGGCGGGCAATCCGACTCACTGTCCGCATGGCGAGCCGATCCCCACGCCCGACGGCGAAATCCCCGAACTGCACGACATCCTGATCCCCGACGCGCCGCTCAATGAGACGCTCGAAATCACGCGCGTGCGCACCCGCGAGCCGGATCGCCTCGAATACATGGCGGCGCTCGAACTCGTGCCGGGCGCGCACATTCAGGTCGTCCACATGGCTCCGTTTCATGGCCCAATTCAACTGCGTCTGCGCGACAAGGAATATCGCATCATCGGCTACAACCTCGCCGAGATGATCCGCGTTCAGCCTGTCGAGTAAATAAAAAGAGGATGACCAACCAATTCGGTCATCCTCTTTCGTTTTGGGGCGAGATTACACCGTAATCTCGCCCCATTTGATTCCGAAAACTTACGAGGCGGCGGTCGCGGCAGGAGTCGCGGTTTCGCCGCTATCCACAATCGCCTGATCCGCGCCCTGCTGGAGGGTCTGCATGACCGAGGCCACGTCCTTGCCGTTGCTGGTCACGTCGGCGATGGCCGTCGAAACCAGATCGCGCACCTTGCTGTAAGAAGCCAGCGCCGGGCTGCCATAGACCTTGATGTTCGGGTCGTTGAGCTTCGAGAGGGCGGTGCTGAACAGCGGCGCGAGGCCATCGACACCGAAATCGGCGGTCTTGAGCGCGTCAGCCGTCGAGGGAACCGGGTTGAAATAGCCGGAACCGGTGCTCCACTGGGTGGCGATGTCGGGCTGCGTCAGATACTTCAGGAACAGCCAGCTTGCCAACTGCTGCTCTGGCGTGCTCTGGAGCATGACGATGCTCGGCGCAAAGGCCTGAGCGATTTCGTTGCCATCGGTGTGCGGGAAGGTCGTGATATTCCAGTCCGCTGTCACACCGCTGGTCGTGAAGCCGCTGATGATGTAGGAAAGACCCGCCGTGCTGGTGATGTAGAAGGCCAGATCGCCATTGTTGAAATCGGTCTGGTCGCCGTACTGCTGCGCCGGGAAGTACGCGCAGCCCTGCTTGTACAGGTCTTGATACAGTTGCAGCGTATTCTTAACGGCATCGCTGCTGAAGTCGTATTTGCCGTCGTGATAAATCGCGCCGCCCATGCTGGCGACCCACGATTCAAACGGCGAGGAGTCGGTCGAGAGGGCGAAACCCTGAATCTGATTGCCCTTATCGTCCTTCAGCTTCGAGACCGCGCAGGCTTCCTTCTGGAAGTCGTCGATGCTGGTCGGAGCCGAGCCATCAAAGCCAGCGGCCTTGAGCACGGTCGAATTGTAAGCGAACATTTCTTCCGACGATTGGTTCGGGAAGGCCAGTACCGTGCCGTTGAGCGTGTCGGTGGCGAGCAAACCTTCGTTGATGTCCGGGTTCGCGCCGAGACCCCACTTCGGGCTGCTGATGTAGGGTTGCAGATCAACGACCACGCCATCCTGCGCGTAGCTGGCGGCATCGTCGGCATAACCCGCGACCAGGTTGGGCAGGTCGCCGGAGGTGATACCTGCGTTCACCAACTGGCTGATCTGACCGTAATTGCCCTGATACGCGCCCTGAACGGTAATCTTGTATGGATTGGTCTTATTGAAGCTGTCAATGATGGCGGCAATCGTCTTGCCCTGCGCGCCGGTGTCCTGATACTGATGCCAGTAGGTGATCGTCTGACCTGTCGGGTCAACGTTTTCGATGCTGTTGTCCTGCGCGCTGACGGCGCTCATTCCCAGGACAAACACCAGCACGAGACCCAGAACGAGTGAAGCTCTGCGCATTGTTCCCCTTCTCCTTTAACTGCTTCCGCATATTCAGTTCAGTTGATGACGCTCCAATCATCGTAACTCGATCTGGCATGTTTGGGTAGGGACACGATGTTAAAGTTCAAAGATCATTTCTGTGGATTTGCGCCAAATCGGGCATGGCGTCACTTTTAGTACGATGCGATCATATAGTCTTACCAACGGCCCAATGGAATGTTCGAGGAGTGGGATTTGACTCAGGAATATATTGAGATTCGCGGCGCGCGCGAAAACAACCTGAAAGACGTTTCGCTGCGGATTCCCAAGCGCAGGATCACGATCTTCACTGGCGTTTCCGGCTCCGGCAAATCGTCCATCGTCTTTGATACGATTGCCACCGAAGCGCAGCGCCAGCTTTACGAGAATTTCAGCACCTTCATTCGCAACTTTCTGCCCCGCTACCCCCAGCCGAACGCC
This sequence comes from Phototrophicaceae bacterium, assembly GCA_035545875.1. GTDB lineage: Bacteria > Chloroflexota > Anaerolineae > Aggregatilineales > Phototrophicaceae > Flexifilum. The sequence continues at coordinate 12,037 of DASZXN010000127.1, read as the reverse complement.
GATGCCATCGAAAACCTGAACATGGCAGTCGTGGTCGATCAGAAGCGGCTCGGCGGCGGTTCACACTCGACGCTCGGCACCATCACCGATATTTATTCGGTGCTGCGCCTGCTCTATTCGCGCGTCGGTCAGCCTTACGTGGGCGCGGTGAATGCCTTCTCCTTCAACGATCCGCAGGGGATGTGCCCCGAATGTAATGGGATTGGTCGTAAAATTGGCGTCGATCTCGACAAATTTCTGGATACGTCCAAGTCGCTCAACGAGGGCGCGATTCTCTACCCGGAATACGCCGTCGATGCGTGGGGCTGGAATATTATGATGCAGTCCGGCCTGTTCGATGGCGACAAAAAGCTCGCCGACTATTCGGCGGACGAAATGGATGTACTCCTGCACAGCAAACCCGTCAAAGTGAAAATGAGCATGGGCGGCAAAAACGCCGTCAACCTGACCTTTGAAGGGATCGTCGATAAGTTCAGCCGCAAATACATCACGGGCGACGTGAAAAGCTACTCCGAGCGCACGCAGAAATCGGTCGAGCCGTACATGACCTACGGGCCGTGTCCGCTGTGTAAAGGCGCGCGTTTGAGTCCGGCGGCGCTCAGTTGCAAAATCAACGGGCGCAACATCGCCGAACTCGCACGGATGGAAGTGGGCGAGCTAATCGGCGTGCTTCAGACGGTCACCGATCCGGTCGCCGCGCCCATAGTCGCCACCCTGATCGAGCGCTTGCAGCATCTGGTCGATATTGGCCTCGGCTATCTGAGCCTCAACCGTGAAACGGATACGCTCTCTGGCGGCGAATCGCAGCGCGTCAAGATTGTCAAGCACCTGACGAGCAGCCTGACCGACGTGCTCTACATCTTCGACGAGCCGAGCGTCGGCCTGCACCCGCGCGACATTCATCGCATGAACGAACTGCTGCAACGTCTGCGCGACAAGGGCAACACCGTGATTGTGGTCGAGCATGACCCGGAAGTCATCAAGGTCGCCGATCAGGTTTTCGACGTGGGGCCGCACGCGGGCAGCAGCGGCGGGCAGATCGTCTACGCGGGCAGCTACGAGGATTTGCTCAAAGCCGATACACTGACCGGGCGCTTCATGCTCCATTCGATGCCGATCAAGCCGCAGTTTCGGCAGGCCAGCGGCAAACTGAGCATCAGGCACGCGAAGGTCAACAACTTGCAGGACATCAGCGTCGATATTCCGACGGGCGTGCTGACGGTCGTGACGGGCGTGGCGGGATCGGGCAAAAGCTCGCTGATCAATGAGGTCTTTCTGACTCAGCATCCTGACGCGATTGTGATTGATCAGGAACCGGTCGGCATTTCCAGCCGATCCAATCCCGCGACCTACACGGGCATCATGGACGACGTGCGCAAAGCCTTCGCCACCGCTAATCAGGTCAGCGCCTCGCTGTTCAGCTTCAACTCGAAAGGCGCGTGCGAGAACTGTCAGGGTTTGGGCGTGGTTTATACCGATTTGGCTTATCTCAACGAGGTCAAGCTGCCCTGCGAGGTCTGCGGCGGCAAGCGCTTCAAGGATGAAGTGCTGGAATATAAACTGAACGGCCAATCGATCACCGACGTGCTGGCGATGACGGTCGCGCAGGCGCTCGACTTCTTCGAGATTAAAGAGATCAAGCGCAAATTGCAGGCCATGAGCGACGTTGGGTTGGATTACTTGACGCTCGGCCAGCCACTCAGCACGCTGTCGGGCGGCGAGTGTCAGCGTATCAAGCTGGCGAGTGAACTGCACAAAAAAGGCACGGTCTACGTGATGGACGAGCCGACGACCGGGCTGCATATGTCGGACATCGCGCACCTGCTGGCGATCATGAATCGGCTGGTTGATAGCGGCAACACGGTGATCGTGATCGAGCACAACCTCGACATCATCAAGAATGCCGACTGGATCATCGATCTGGGGCCGGAGGGCGGCAACAAGGGCGGGCGGATCATGTTCGAGGGCACGCCGCAGCAGATTCTCAGCGCCGAGCAGTCGCTCACGGGGCAGTATCTCCGCAGCAGCAGTTAAGTGAAGATCAAGCGCGTGCTTTTCGTAGGGGGCGTTGCACGTAACGCCCATGCGCATCAATTGAGGGTTTCTGATCTTGCCCTCATCCCCTACCCCTTCTCCCTCAGGGAGAAGGGGCGTAAACCCCGCGCCTGAGGGAGAGGTTTTGTCAACACACCTGTTTTCTCAGGCCACTCGGTTGACTTGCCGCGCGATTCATGGCACATTGAGCGCTTTCCCAAAATACACGATGGAAAAGTGACTTAATGACCTCGTTAGGCGTGATTTTTCACCCGACCTTTCCGCCGGAGCTGCTGGTCGATTACGCGCAGCGCGCCGAACAAGCGGGCTTTGATGAACTGTGGTTGTGGGAAGACAGCTTTTGGGCGGGGGCGTACACCTCTGCCGCGACGATCCTCGCCCGCACCGAGAAGATCAAGGTCGGGATCGGTCTGTCGCCCGCGCCCGCGCGCAATCCGCTGTTCGTGGCGATGGAGATCACGACGCTGGCCGTGCTGTATCCCGGTCGCTTCATGCCCGGTTTCGGGCACGGCGTCGAGGGGTGGATGAAGCAAATCGGCGCGTATCCCCAATCGCCGCTCAAGGCGCTCGGCGAGACGGTCGATGCGGTGCGCCGCCTGCTGCAAGGCGAGAACCTGACGCTGCTCGGCGACGAAATCCATCTGGAGAACCTCAAAATGAACCTGACGCCGAGCGTCGTCCCGCCGATTTACGTTGGTGGGATGCGCGCGAAAACGTTACAACTGGCCGGGCGCGTTGGCGATGGCACGATCCTCACCGAAATGTCGTCCCCGGCCTACGTGCGCTGGGCGAAGGAACAGGTCGAGATCGGCAGACAAAGCGGCGGTCAACCGGAAAATCGGATAGTGGTGTTCTCGTTCGCGCGTGTAAGTCCTGATGGCGTGAGCGCGCGCAAGCTGGTGCGCCAGCAGGTCGCGCCGCGCCTGACCTGGACGGATGCGCATCTGAAGCCGCTCGGCATCACTGACGAAGCGCAAGCGCTGTTGCAGCAGTACGGCGTCGAAGGCGCTGCCGGGTACATCCCGGAAGCGTGGCTCGACGAACTGACTGTTTCTGGCACGCCGGAGCAGGCTGCCGACGCGATCACGCGCCTGGCTGAGGCGGGCGCGGATTCGGTCATTTTGCAGCCGGAGGACAACGAGCCGGGCTGTCTGGACGAGTACATTCGCTATCTCATGCCCGCGCTGAAATAAGCGCTGACTCTGATTTGACCAAAACTGCTCGAATTTACACTTCATTTTCTTGAAAGGGAACTGCGTCATGAACGTTGTTTGCATTGGGGCGCATCAGGACGACATCGAGATTCACTGTGGCGGGACGCTGCTGAAATATCGCCAGAAAGGGGATGTCAGCATTACCAATGTCACCATTTCAAATGGGGATAAAGGCGCGCAGTTCGACCCATCCACGCCGTATGAAGAAATCACCCGCATCCGCATTGCCGAAGCGACCCGCTGTGCTGAAGCGCTCGGCGGGCGTTACATCTGCATGGGGCAGTCGGATGAGTACATTCGCGATACCGATGAGGTGCGCAATCAGCTTGTCGATATTTTGCGTGAAGCCAAAGCCGACGTGATCTTTACCCATCCTCCGGTGGACTACAATACCGATCACATTATCACGAGCCAGATTGTTTTCCACGCCGCGATGCTCGCCAACGTCAAAACCATTTTCACTGATCACGACCCCTTGCCCGAAGCTCCGGCGGTCTATTACATGGACTCGACTGCCGGGTTTGAATGGCAGCCCTCGCACTACGTCGATATTTCCGACGTATTCGAGCAAAAATGCGCGCTGCTGAATCTGCACAAGAGCCAGATGGTCAACATGCAAACCTTTGGCGGCTGGGATTTGGTCAAATATTCGCGCATCATGGACGCGTTTCGCGGGCTGCAATGCAAGGTCGAATACGCGGAAGCCTTTAAGCCCGCGTTTGCATGGCCGCGCGTTCGCGCTGGTAATCTGCTTCCCTGAAATTCGTTGTGCTCGCCTCAGGGTGAGCACACGATTTATCCCTTCCGATTGGAGACAAACGGATGCCACATGGTACGCATGATGCCTTGCCCGATCCACGCAATGATGATGTCCTCATCTCTGTGAACGGCAATCTGGTGCATCGAAACGACGCCCGGATTTCTGTTTTTGACAGTGGTTTTCTGATTGGTGACGGCGTTTGGGAAGGTATTCGTCTCCATCAGGGCGTTTTAGTCTTTCTGAACGAACATCTGGATCGGTTATTTCAGGGCGCAAAAGCGATTGCGCTCGATATTGGTCTGACACGCAGTCAACTCACCGAGGTGCTGTATCAGACCATCGACGCGAATCAGATGTATACCGATGTGCATGTTCGGCTGATGATCACACGCGGGATCAAAAAGACGCCTTCGCAAGACCCGCGCCTGACCATCGGCGGCCCGACCATCGTCATTATTGCAGAATATAAGCGCGCGAATCCGCTCACCGCTGAAACAGGCATCCGCCTGTTCACCTCGACAGTGCGGCGCGGTTCGCCCGATTACCTTGACCCGCGACTGAACTGTCACAGCAAACTGCATGAAGTGATTGCCCTCAACCAGGCGCTCAATGCGGGCGCAGATGAGGCGCTCATGCTCGATATTCATGGGTTTGTAAGTACGTGTAATGCCACAAATTTCTTTATGGTGAAAAGAGGCGAGGTCTGGACTTCAACCGGACAATATTGCATGAATGGGATTACGCGAGGGAAGATTATCCAGCTTTGCCAGACGAACCGTATTCCCGTGCATCAGAAGAATTTCTCACTCATCGACGTTTATGATGCTGATGAAGCGTTCGTTACCGGCACTTTCGCCGGACTTGTCCCGGTCACTCAGGTCGATGGTCATCTGATTGGCGAGGATATGGCTCATCGCATGATGGACAGCCTCCGCGCGCTTTACGCAGCCGCAATCCAGCAGGCTTCCGAGGCAGGACGCCCACATCTCCCATGAGCTTCCAACGGTTGAACAAACTGCGCACACTGATGAAAAGCCATCGGATCGATGTGATTGCCCTCATCCCCGGCGCGAATCTACGCTACCTGACGGGCGGGGTTCACTTCGTTTTAGAGCGCCCTATCGTTTGGTTTCTACCACTCGAAGGGCAGCCCGTCGCAATTATCCCGAAGTTGGAAATCCCCTTGTTTTCGCAGCATCGGATTTCCGCGACGCTTTACTCGTGGACGGACAAGGAAGGCTACCGCGCTGCTTTCGAGGCTGGCTTGGCTGCGCTCGATCTTTCCGGTAAAACCATCGGGGTCGAAGGTCTGCGAATGCGCTTTTTCGAAGGCGAAATCCTGCGCAGCTACGCGCCTGAAGCCCGGATTGTTCAAGCAGATGATGTTCTGGCAGCGCTGCGTCTGATCAAAGATGACGAGGAACTTGAGGCCATTCGTCATGCTATTCGTCTCTCTGAGCAGGCGTTGACCCAAACCCTGACTGAAGTCAAAGTTGGTATGAGCGAGCGCGAAATCGCAGCGCTTTTGGAAGCTCATTTGCGCGCATTCGGGGCTGATGGACTTGCATTCGATACGCTCTTACATGCGGGTGCGAACACTGCCTTACCCCATACCGGGCCGCTCGACTATCGACTTCAGGCCGGCGATCCAATCCTGATTGATTTTGGAGCCATCTATCAGGGTTACTGTGCCGACATTACCCGAACCGTGTTTTGGGGAGAACCAAGCCCAGCCTTCCGACACTTTTACGAGGTCGTTCGAGAGGCGAACGCGGCTGGAAGGGCTGCTGCCAAACCCGGTGTGACTGCCGGAGCAGTCGATCAGGCGGCACAGGCAGTCCTGATCGAGGCAGGGTATCAAGCCTTCATTCGGCATCGAACCGGACACGGCCTCGGTTTGGAGGCACACGAACACCCCTATATTGTCGATGGGAATGAGCAGGTACTTGAACCGGGAATGGTGATCACCATTGAGCCGGGACTTTACGAAATGGGCGTGCTCGGCGTGCGGATTGAAGACGATCTCTTGATTACGGCAGACGGCGCTGAATGTTTGACCTCCTTCCCGCGTGATTTGCAGGTGATGGGCAATCCAGCGTAGGCGGTGAAATTATTCAACGTGACTTATAAGCGTACACCGATTTTTCGCACCGGGTTACGCTTATGGGTTTATCGATTACCCCTTCAGACCCGTCGTAGCAATGCCTTCCGTGAATTGCCGCTGGGTAAAAAAGTACAGAATGAGAATCGGGATGATCGTGATCACCGAGGCGGCCATCTGCAAGTGCAGTTCGGCGGGCGCATCGCTCAGGACGAACTTGGTCAGGCCAACCGCGACCGGACGCCACGTGTCGCTCGACGTGAGCAGCAGCGGCCACAGCAGCGAGTTCCACGAGCCAATGAAGCCGAAGGTGATCGCCGTCATAATCGGCGCTTTCGAGAGCGGGATCACGACCGACCACAGGTAGCGCACGTGCCCCGCGCCGTCGATGCGCGCCGCGTCCCATAGGTCGTCGGGGAGCTGCATGAAGAACTGGCGCAGCAGGAAAATCGTGAACGGCGTCGCCATGAACGGGATCGTTAAGGCAGGCCAGTTGTTGACCCAGGGAATGCCGAGGATCGTGTCGCTCAGGCGGCTCAACCAGACGACCGTCAGGTAATTGGGAATGAACACTGCCACCTGCGGGATCATGATCGTGGCGATCATCAGCGTGAACAGGATGTTGCGTCCGAAGAAGCGCATTCGCGAGAAGGCGTAGGCTGCCGGAATGCAAAACGCGAGCTGCCCCGCCAGCGTGATTACGGTGATGCGGATGCTGTTCCACATGAACTGGCTGAAGTTGGCGCGCTGCCAGGCATCGACGTAGTTGCTGAACAGGAGTTGGCTTGGCAGCAGTTTGCCGAAGATTACTTCTTGCAGGCTCATCAGCGATGTGCTGATCATCCACAGGAACGGGAAAATCATGAAGACTACGCCGACAATCAGCACGGCATAGACGAAAATCTTGCCCAAACTGATCGGCTTGCGCGGTTCCTGCTCAACGACCACCTTGCCGTGTGGGACGGAAAGCGATGTATCAGCCATAGAACACCCTGCTGCCAATAATCCGGTTCTGGAAGATCGTCAGGAGCAAAATCACGCCGAACAGCACCAGCGCCACCGCCGAGCCGTAGCCGAGGTTCGGATCGTTGCTCTGCACCGTTGTATAGATGTAAACGCCGACCGTATCGACCGAACTGGCGGCGGCGGGCGTGCGCATCAGCCAGATTTGCGTGAACGCCTGAAATGTGCCGATCACGGCGATCAGCGAGAGGAAGAAGGTCGTCGGGGAGAGCAGCGGCAGGGTGATGTAGCGAAATACTGACCAACCCGACGCGCCGTCGATGCGCGCCGCTTCGTAGAGTTCTACCGGAACGCCGCCCAAGCCCGCCAGAAAGATGACCGCATCGTAGCCGATGTACGTCCAGGTCGTGTAGATCATGATCACGAGCAGCGCGATACTCGGCCCGGTGAGAAAACTCGGTAGCTGCGGCCCAAAGATCAGTGTGAACACGCCAGTAGGATCGGTTAGCCACTTTTGCGGTGGAACGCCGACGAATTGAAGCATGTTGTTCGCAATCGACGACGGACGGAACGAGAAGATCAGCCCGAATACAATCGAGGTAGCGACGAAGGGCATGATGTAGGGCAGAAAATACACCACGCGGAAGAACGATTTCGCCTTGATGTTCTGAAAGAGCAGGAAGGCCAGCCCCAGGCCAATCGCCAGTTGAAACGGCACGGTTCCAATGGCGAACATGATCGTGATGTTGAAGCCCGCCAGCACTTTGCCGTCGCTGTTGGTCAGCGCGCGCGGCAGATCGACCACCAGCGCCGCGCCGCCGCACGCCAGCAGAATGGCCGCCAGCGTGAGCGTGATGAAGCGTCGGTTGCCCGCCTCCTGCTTGAGCGCGCGCTGCCAGATCACATAACCGGCGGCGATCAGCGCTACGCCCGCACTGATGATGATGATCATCGACCAGAGGGGCAGCGCGCCGCCCGCTGTTTTCGCGGCGTTCGCCGCATCCTGCACCGCGTTGATCGTCAGTTGCAGCAGCAGTACGCCGATTGCAGCGGAGAAAATCGCGGAACTCGCCTGAAACAGATACAGGCCGCGCTGCGCCGAGCGCAGCACCAGCAGCGCGATCACGCTGAGGACGATACCCGCGATTAGAGCGGCGAGGAATTGATTTCCAGCGGCAGTCGCCGTTGGGTCTTGAAAACAGGCGACCAGCGCGTTGACAAACAGCGCCAGCGAGCGCGTTTGCGTGCGGATTTGCTGCGGGATGTTGATAATCAGCGGTAGGAGAATGGCGACCCAGTTGATCCAGAGCAGGATCGCGGCAGCGTTGACGACGCCGGGGATCAGGAAAGCGAGGGCGCGTAAGCGCTCGTCATTCCGAAGCCAGAGGCGGCGCAGCAGCGCCAGCGCGTAGACCAGCGCGCCCAGCGCCAGCCAGAAGAACAGCACGTAGGCGAAGCTGTCGAGCGCGCGCACGTAGTTGTCGAGGCCGAGATAATCCCCCGGAAAGCGCCGCCACTGATGCAGGCTGACGAAGAAGGCGAACGCCACCGGAAAAATGCCGAACACGAAGATCAGCAGCAGTGCCGGAGCCAGGAAAACGTACGCGGTCAGATTTTCCTGAAGCGCACGTCCTCGGCGCGAATTGAACACGCTGTCCTTACGAGGGAGGGTCGCCATAACGCTCCAGTTGTCTCAATACGACAATACGCATGATTGTAGTCGATTGTGCAGAGCGATCAAAAGACCAATCGCGCTCTTTACAGACGCTTAACTTGATCCGCCGACTTTTAACCTAAATATCGGTCAGACTCGCCAATCGCTTTCGGAGGGATGCGATGGATTGCGCCCATTGATCTGTCCACCAATCTCGTCGCGCAGTAGACGGGACAACTACGAGCGTCGGGCAGGTAACGAAATTACCCCGTGCCTGTTATCAGCGAGCCGGGACTGAGCATCAGATATTCCGCGACCGGGCTGCCTGCCAGCGCCTTGACGATCCCGGCGAACAGCAGTTGTGCGTTGGCGTGATAGTCGAGCGTGACTGAGCCTTTGACGTAGCCGCCTTGCCCAATGTCGATCAGGAGCGGATCGCTGTTGTTGGCGCTGATCACGAACACATCCTGCGCCGTCCGATTGGCAGCTTTGAGCGCGTCAATCGCGCCGAGCGCGCCCGCGTCGCTCATGGCGATCACGGCACTGAAGGGCGTATTCTGCGCGATCAACGTTTGGATCGCGCGGTGGGCTTCATCGCGGGAACTGCCTTCGAGCGGGCCGAGCACGCTGGCCTGCGGCGCGGTCTCGCGCAGACCTGCTTCCATACCCTGCGCGCGCTGCTGCCCCGCGCGAATATCGGTTAGGGTCAGCAGGACAACCGCGCCCTGTCCGCCCTGCTGACTTTGGAGAAGCTGCCCGGCGTAACGCCCCTGAATTTGCCCGATGAGCGTGTCGTCGCGGTCGAGCTTAATGCCGTAGCTCGCGTCGTAGTCCAGCGACAACACCAGCGGCAGCCGGGCGCGCTGAAGCGAGTGAATCGAATCGTCCAGCACCGGCTTGTTGAGCGGGCACAGGATCAGAGCTTTCGCGCCTGCCAGCCGCGCCTGATCGACCATTGCCACTTCGTGCGCCACGTCCCCGTCGGCGTTGTATAGCTGCATCGCCAGACTGTTCTGCGTCGCCAGACGGCTGATTTCACGTGTCAGCATCGTCTCATAGAGATCGGACAGCGTACACGGGAACTGGGCGATAAATCCGCTCTGGCCTAACTGTGTCCGGGCGAGGTCGATCTCCTGCGGACTGAGGGTGAGGTCAGCGAGAGTGGCCTGCGTGCCCGCGATCACGTTCATTGGCATGATCGGGCGGCTGTGCTGGGTAAGCAGCAGCGCTCCCAACCCAATCAGCGCGACGACCACGATTGCGAGCAAGAGATAGAACCAACGCCGCCCGGCCATCTGACGCATTCGGAGCACGGGGAGATCGAGGGCAGAGGGCTGCTTGTCCTGCGCGGCGCGCAGCTCATAGGCCATTTCGTCGGCGGAGAGATAGCGTTCGCGCGGATTTTTGCTCAGGGCGCGCAGTACGACCGCCTCGACCGCTGCCGGGATGCGCGGGTTGATCTGATGGGGGGGAGGCGGCTTTTCACGCAGATGCTTGTAGAGCATTGCCGAGACGTTACCCTCGGCGTTGGCGAACGGATGCTGTCCGCATAACATTTGATAGAGAATGATGCCGAGGCTGTAAATGTCCGAAAGGATGTCCGGCGGCGCGCCTTCGATCACTTCCGGCGCAATGTACCCCGGCGATCCGCCGATGTGCAGCGATTCCTCGGAAAAGGCGGTCTCAAGATCGGCCAGATGCGCCAGCCCGAAATCGCTCAGGTAGGCGTTGCCCGTGTCATCGAGCAGGATGTTGCTCGGCTTGAGGTCACGGTGAATCACGCCGCGCCTGTGCATGTACTGAAGCGCGCTGGCGATTTGCGCGAACACGTCGAGGGCTTCTTCGAGTGGCAGCGCCCCTCGGCGCAGCGCATCCTCCAGTGAGCCTGTATTCATCAGGCGCATGGCGTAGTAGGCGAGTTCGTCCTCGAACACCCCATAGCCGTAAATCGGCAGAATGTGGATATGTTCGAGCATCGCAATGACTTCGGCCTCACGTGTGAAGCGCTGCAAGAAATCGCTTCTGCCCGTGTGCAGCTCGATCACTTTGAGCGCGACCGGACGCGCGACCGAAAGCTGACGTGCGCGGTAAACAACTGCCATCCCGCCGCGTCCGATAGGCGCTTCGATGACGAAATCGCCTATTTGCCGACCTGTCGCGTAGGACAATTGCGTTTTTCCGCCCGATGTACTGGTGAAATGGAACTGTTCGCGCCGCTGATTTGGCGTTCGGCGCGGACAATTGTATTTCGTTCAAACCGTTGTAATTAATTTTACTCTGGATTGGGGGAAAACAATATGGGTTGATAGACCGATTAAGTGCTGCCTTAATTGCTGCCCTTAGCGATCAGCACGTCGCGGGTGAGAATGTCGCCGGGGGTCACGCTGATCGTTTCCGGCACGGGGTCGCCAGCCAGCATCTTGATGATCGAATCGATGGCGATTTGCGAGCTTTCCTGATGGTTAATTTCAACGGTGCCGCGCAGAAATTCGCCTTCGCGGATCAATTCCTGCGCGTAGCTTTCGCCGTTGGCGCTGACGACGATCACCGAGTTAGGGGAGAAACCCGCTTCTTGCAGCGCCTTGATCGCGCCGTAAGCGCCTGCGTCGGTCATGGACAGGACGACGTTGAACGCGGTTTTGTCCTGAAGCAGCTTTTTGATCGAGGCATAACTATCGTCCTGCGTAAAGCCGTCGAATGGGCCGAGGAAAGTGACGTTCGGCTCATTTTCTCTGAAGCCATCCTCCATGCCCGCCGCCCGGTTACTACCGACATCCGAGCCGGGCATGTTGAGAAGAACGACGTTCGCAGGGGGGGGCTGCTCCTGCTTGAAAATCTGTCCCGCCAGTCTGCCGACCTGCTGACCGATGCTGTAGCTGTTGCTATCCTGCTTAACGCCATAAAAGCCGCTATCTACCAGCGTGAGATAGGCCAGCGGGATGTTGGCGGCTTTCAGCGTATTGATCGTGTCGCCGAGCAGATTGATGTCGAGCGGGCAGAGGATTACAGCGGTCGCGCCGTCGCTCTGGGCGCGTTTCAACTGCGCGGCCTGCGTTGCTGCGTCGTTGTTGGCGTTATAGACCTTGTAGGCCAGCCCGAAGGCGGCTGCCATGTCGCTCATTTCGCGGGCACGCTGCGCCTGTGTCACGGTGTCGAGCGTGCAGGCGTAATAGGCGATGAAGCCGTTATCGCCCAGCCGCGCGCGCGCCGCCGAAATCTCGCTGTCGTTGGGCGTTACATCGACCAGCACGCCGCGCTCACCGCTGATGATCTGTACCGGTTTTTCGACG
>DASZXN010000126.1:0-2018 GCA_035545875.1 Phototrophicaceae bacterium | reverse complement strand
TCCTGCACGCCCGGCTGCCGCGCAATTTCCTGAATCGGCGTCAGCTTGAGTTGATCAGCGATGCCACGCAGCAGCGGTGCTTGAAATCCGAGGATGGATGCCATGATCAGCCCTCCGGGAAAATATCGCGAACCGGGAGGGTAAATCCGGGCAGAACACCGCCCCCGTCGAGCGTGTCATCTATTCCAAAGGTCTGACCGCGCAGACTGCCATCGTCGTTGAGCGTGCAAACGTAGACAATCTTATCTACTGGATAGACTGCCCAGACGATCTGGGTTCCAGCCCGCAAATATTCGTTGACCTTCTTGAGCGCGTCCTCGCTTGGCGACACGATTTCGACGGCCAGATCAGGCGCAAAGTTGAAGTGCCTCGGCAGTTTGGCGATCCGTGCCTTCAGGACAAAGGCCGCGTCGGGCTGGCGTACTTTGCGCTCACCGAGTTTGTAGTCGCCGTCCGGCCCGGTCACATAGCCTGCATTTCGTGGAATTGCATAGCCATTGAGAAAATAGATAACTCTTGCCGCGATCACCGTGTTAGTGGGACTCGATCCAGCCATTTCGACGATCACCCCTTCGTCCAGTTCGAGCCGCTTCCGTTCGTTTTCCGGCGCTTGCGCGATCTCCCAGAACTCGTCCGCCGTGATTAATCGTTCCTGAACCACCATCGCGCCCACTCCTCTCACAACTCCAGCACAATCTTGCCGAACACTTCGCCCGCTTCCAGCAGGCGATGGCCTTCGCGGATGTCAGCCAGCGGCAGCGTCTTGCCGATCACGGGCTTGAGCTTGCCGTCAAACACCATCCGCATCACCGTGACGAAATCCGCCGTCGGCCCCATCGAACTCCCGATCAGGCTGATCTGCTTAGAGAAGATGTAGCGCGTATCGATCTGCGCCTGATAGCCGCTGGTGTTGCCGACGATCAGAATCCGCCCACCGCGCGCCACCGAGCGCAGGCTGTCCGGCAATGTCGCCTGCCCCACGTTATCGATCACCACGTCCACGCCGAGCTTGCCTGTCGCCAAGTACAACGCCTTCGACCAATTCGCGTCTGCCGAGCGATCAAAAGTCACGTCCGCGCCGAGCGACTGCGCCTGCTGGCATTTCTCGGCGCTGCTGCCGACCACGTAGACTTTGCAGCCCGCCAGTTTCGCAATCTGGATGCTGGCCGTGCTGACTCCGCCGCCCGCCCCCAGAACCAGCACCGATTCGCCTGCTTGCAGGCCGCCGCGCGTGATCATCGAGTACCACGAGGTCACGTAGACCAGCCCCGTCGCCGCCGATTCCGCGAAGCTGATGTGATCCGGCAGCTTGATCAGGTTGCGCGCGGGCACGTTGACGTATTCCGCTGCCACGCCCTGCGCGTGCTCGCCCATGATGGCGATGTCGAGGCAGTCAAGTTCGTTGCCGGTCAGATTCAGGCAGTCGGGATCGACAATCGTCGGGTTGATGCCGACGCGATCTCCCGGCGCGACAGTGGTCACGCCCAAACCGATCTGATCGACCACGCCCGCGCCGTCCGCGCAGCAGACGTGCGGCATGTCGAGCTTCAGCCCCTTCCAGCCTTCGCGCACCCACAAATCGAGCCGATTGAGCGCCACCGCCTTGATGTTGACGCGCACCATCCCCGGCGCTGACTCGATCTCCGGCAGGTTGTCCACAACTTGCACAACGTCACGCGACCCGTGTTGATAAAAGACAGCCGCTTTCATCAGCGCAGCCCCAGTTCGTTGCGCGCGATCACCATGCGCTGAATCTCGCTCGTGCCTTCGTAAATTCGTGTGATGCGAGCATCGCGATAGTAACGTTCAATCGGCAGTTCCTTGCTGTAGCCCATCCCGCCATGAATTTGCAGTGTTTCGTCGGTGACGAACATCGCCGTTTCGCTGGCGAACAGTTTTGCCATGCTCGCCTCGGTCGTGTAGCGCTCGCCTGTTTTCTTGCTCCGTTCTTTGGCGAGGCAGGCATTGTAAATCAGCAGGCGGCTCGCTTCGATCCGCGTTTTCATATCTGCGATCTT
>DASZXN010000125.1:0-1624 GCA_035545875.1 Phototrophicaceae bacterium | reverse complement strand
CATGTCACACTGAACGTTCGTCAGAGTCATTCCAGCGCGGAACTGATGATGATATTTGTTCAGGAAAGCCGCATAATCGCTGCGCAAGGCGTCAGGCGCGAACTGCGAGGTTTGCTCGGTTGTGTAGATGCCTGTGTTGGTCTTGTCGAGCGCAAGCTGCGGCGGAAGCTGACTGGTCACTGATGCAATCAGCCTGCTGATGTCATCCTGAGTCGCCGGGGCAGGCGGAACGTAGGTTGTTTTGACGGTCGTCGGATCGGTGACGATCACGACGGTGTTGAGCGCCGTTCCCGGCGTCGTCGCGGTGTTCGGATCGCGCAGTTGGATTTTCCCGACATTCTCCTGACCCTCCAGTACCTGACCGAAGATCGTGTACTGGTAATCGAGGCTTGGATAGGCCGCCGTCGTGATGAAGAACTGGCTGCCGTTGGTATTCGGCCCGGCGTTCGCCATCGCCAACCAGCCGGGCTGATCGAAGTTGAGGAAGCCGACGAACTCGTCGTCAAAGCTGTAACCGGGGCCGCCCGTGCCCGTCGCGGTTGGATCACCGCCCTGCGCCATGAAATCCTGAATCACGCGATGGAAAGTCGTGTTGTTGTAGAAGCCCTTCTGCGCCAGGAAAACGAAGCTGTTGACCGCCTGCGGCGCATATTTTTCCAGCAAATCGACATAGACCGGGCCGACGCCGGTGCAGAAGATCGCGCGGTAATCGACGCTGGGCTGCAAGACCTGTTCAGGAGCGGTGAAGCTGCGCGTCGCCGGGTCTTGCGCCGGAACTGCATTCGCGCAGATTTCCTCCGGCGTTTGTGCATTAGCTGCGACCGCTTCGGGCGTTCCTTCAGGCGTTGCCGCTTGAGCGAAGGCCGCCTGTGCCATCAGCAGGATCAGGCAGGCCAGTAAAAAGCGTTTCATTTGGTTTGTGCTCCTCATTAAACCCTGCGCCTAGTGTATCACTTGAACTGGATGATGGTCAGGCTGTCCGGCGGCAGTTGTGCCAGCGGCAGATAGTTCGAGAAGCCGCCGTTCGCGTCGATCTGCGGCTGTGTCAGAGCATCCGTGCCTTCGATCAGCGAGCCTTGCTCGCCAGCGTTCAAGCCCTGTTTGAGCGTCAGACCGTAATCGCCGACCGCCGCGTTCGACAGGTTGATCACAACCAGCAGCGTTTCCGTGTCGCTCTGGCGGACGAAACTGTAGACGTTGTGCGACACGCTCGTGACCGCGATGAGCTTGCCTTCTTCGAGCGCCGGGTGCGCCGCGCGCAGGTGAATCAGGTCACGATAGTGGTTGAGCAGCGAATTCGGATCGCTGTCCTCGGTCGCCACGTTGACCGTCGCCGTGTCGTTTTGCAGCGCTTCCCAGGGCGTGCCGCTGGTGAAGCCCGCCGTCATAGGCGTGGTGTCCCACTGCATCGGCGTGCGGATTTGCTCGTCCGGCTTTGCGCCCTGCATCCCGATTTCCTCACCGTAGTAGACGAAGGGGACGCCGGGCTGGGTCATGAGCATATCAGCCGCGACTTTGGCTTTGTTCACGTCCCTGCCGAGGTCGTTCATCAGGCGATTCTGATCGTGGTTGGTCAGGAAAGCGGCATACTGCCCCGGTGGATAGAGCGTATCGACGCTGCTCT
>DASZXN010000124.1:0-5379 GCA_035545875.1 Phototrophicaceae bacterium | reverse complement strand
ACCGAAAAACCAAAGAAGCGCCCGCCGTCACGACGGTGGCGGAAAAGGGCGATCCCGATTCCGCTGTTGCTGGCGATTTGTCTGCTGCTGGTGTGCTCTTCGGTGCTGCTCCTGAGCATGTCGATCACGAATGGCTCGCTGCTGTGCCGGATTCCGTCGCTGTGTTCGGATCGCACGGCTGGCGAGTTGCTCGCCTTGATCGGGCATGATCCGCGTCCGCCCTACGATCAGGCGCGCGTGCGGCACTACCCCGTTCCCGATTCGACGCCGCATCGGGAGCAATTTATGGATGTGACGGTCACGCCAGCCGATTATTCAATGCCGCGTTGCGCGTTTGACGCTGATTACAGCAATCATCTGATGTTCACGATGGAAGCGGGCGACAACAACGAGATTTTCATTATGGGCGCAGACGGAAGCGGCCTCTGCCGCCTGACCGATAATCTGATTGAGGAAGGGCAGGTCGATTGGTCGCCGGATCGCAAACAGATCGCATTCGTATCGCAGCGTGGCGGCGACGGCGCGACCGATATTTACGTGATGAACTTCGACGGCACGAACATGATCAACCTGACGCAGGATCAGCGCATGGATTTCGATCCGGTTTGGTCGCCGGATGGCACGCGGCTCGCCTATGACTCACAAGACCCTAGCGGCCCCGGTAAGGAAATTTATGTCGTCAATGCGGACGGCTCGGACATTCGCGACTTGACTCCCGGCGCGCTGGGTGCACGTGCTCCAAGCTGGTCGCCGGATGGCACACGGATCGCTTACAGCGCGAGTTCGCAGACTGACCCAAACAATGCGCAAATTTATGCGGTCGAAGTGAGTACGGGGAAGATTGAGACTCTGAGCAACGCCAGTATTGGAGCAAGCGATCCAAGCTGGTCGCCAGACGAATCGATTCTGTACATCACAACCAACACGCTGCTCAGAAGTGCTACCTTTTATGGGCCACAGTATTTTACGCTCAACACGACGGATCAATCGGTACAGCCGTTCGGGGCAATTCCATTCAGCTATGCGGGGCTGGGGTTTTCGCCGCAAGGCGACGAGATCGCCTATGCCAACGACGACCAGATCAAGATTTTGGATCGGAGCGGCGTGGAAACACGCGCTTTCACGCTCAATCATCCGAACATTTCGCGGGTTAGCTGGCGTTAAGCAATACGCGGCAGCGATCTTCAGCGAGAAAGCAGACGCTCTCGCTTGATCAGAGATCGCGTTTGCGCTTTACGGGGACTTCGACCAGTTCGCCCTCGTCGTCCAGCGCGATGCGCTGCCGCCGTTCATACGAATGATCCGCAAGCTGGCGCATCGCATCCTGATAGCCGTCACGATACGCCTGCCGCTCCAACTGACGCGCGTCGCCATGCCCGCTGCCACGATAGAACAGCGCGACATGCACGAGCATCAGCGGCGTCCAGAGCATGAGGATGAAGACAGCAGCCTGCATCTGCTGCCAAATGTAGCTGTTGGAGAAGGCGACCGCCATAAACGCAATCGCGTAGGCGAGCAAATGGATTGCAAACAGGATGCGGCGCAGCCACTTCATGCGGATTCTCCTTCGTCATCCTTACTGTACGCATTGTAGCGCCGATCCGTTGCGGCGGACGAAAAATGCTCTCCGTCGCTGGCCTTTCCCCGCCTCCGGCAACGCGATGCTTGTGCAACGGGGCTGCCAATGCCTTTATCATAAGACAGGGGTATAGAACGAGGCTGCCGATGCCAGAATTTCCAGTTGATGATGAGATGAACGATGAGAGCGAGGACGCGGGCGAAAAGCCCAAGCAACCGCCTCCATCGCTGCGATCTCTTCTGAACGATGACGATTTGCCGCCAGATGGCGAGGACGAAAAGAAAAAGAAGCGTCCGCCGTTGGGAACGGTTTTGATCGATGATGGAACTGCCGCTGAGTACAAGAAGCCAAAGAAGCGCCCGCCGCCGCGCTGGTCGCAGAAGACCTACGTGTCAGTTCCACTGCTGATCGCTATCTGCGCAGTATTGATTTGCGCGGGGGTGCTGCTGTTCAGTATGTTCGTGACGAACGGATCGCTGCTCTGCCGCTTCACGCCGCTGTGTCATCCGCCTGCGCCGACCGTAACGGCACGGCCAACCCTCAGCCACGATCCGAGTCCGCCGCTGAACACAGCACGGATCATGCGCGACAATGATGCCAATGCTCCTGATATGACGGCGACTCCCGCCGATTACTCGATGCCGCGCTGCGATCTCAACGCCGACTACTCGAATGATCTGATGTTCACGATGGGCATCGGCGACAATAACGAGATTTTCCTGATGACCCCGCAGGGAGCAGGGTTGTGTCGCCTGACGCAGAATTTGATCGAGGAGCAGCAGGTCAACTGGTCGCCGGATCGTCAGCATATCCTGTTTACCGCGCAGCGCAGCGACGACAACGCGACCGATCTCTACGTGATGAACTTCGACGGTACCCACATCGTCAATCTGACGCAGGATCAGGCGCTTGATAGCAGCGGCGTTTGGTCACCGGACGGCCAACAAATTGCTTTCGCGTCCAATCGCAATGGTCGTTCGCACGTCTTTATCATGAACGCCGATGGCTCGGATGTGCGCGACCTGACGCCCAAAGCGTTTAGCGCCGATTCGCCCGCGTGGTCGCCGGATGGCAAGCAGATTGCCTACATTCAGGCGATCAGCAACGACGGCACGACCGAGGAAGTTTACACAGTCGGCGTTGATACTGGAGTCGTCCACCAACTAACCAACGATTCGTCGCCTGAGTATATGCCCGCGTGGTCGCCATTAGGCGGAACGCTGGTGTTTTACGCCAACACGGTCTCCGCGCTCGGCGATCAACTAGGGACGGATTTGTACCAACTGCGCCTAAACGTACAGGGAATGCAGCGGCTGACGGGTGATCATAGCGCGACGATGCCTACGTGGTCGCCAGACGGCAGGCAGATCGTTTACCTCTCCGATTTCCAGATGCAAATTCTCGACATGGCGACCCTGAAAACGTATTCGCTGCCGACGATCCTCCCGGTCAGCGATCCCGTAAGCTGGCGCTGAGACGCTATCCTCAACAGAGAACAAAAGAGGAGCGGCTGATGGAGCCGCTCCTCTCGTTACTCATTACCGACTACAGATTGATCATGTGCCCTTCGAGGCCGTGCGCCGCTTCGAGCAGCGCTTCGCTGAGGGTCGGGTGTGCGTGAACGTTGCGCGCGATCTCCTCTGGCGTCAGTTCGGCGTAGCGGGCGAGCGTCAGTTCGGGCAGCAGTTCGGTCACGTCTGGCCCGATCAGGTGCGCGCCGAGGATTTCGCCGTACTTCTTGTCGCTGATCAGCTTGACGAAGCCGACCGGATCGCCCAGACCCTGCGCCTTGCCGTTGGCCTGGAAGGGGAACTTGGCGACGTTGATGTCGTAGCCCTTCTCGCGCGCCTGCTTCTCGGTGTAGCCGAAGCTGGCGACCTGCGGCTGGCAGTAGGTCGCGTGCGGCATCATGTCGAAGTCGAGCGTGATCGTCTCCGCGCCCGCGACGTTCTCCGCCGCGATCACGCCCATTGCTTCGGCGACGTGCGCGAGCATGACCTTCGCCGTCACGTCACCGACCGCGTAAATGTGCGGAACGTTGGTCTGCATCTTCTCGTTGATCGCCACCGCGCCGCGATCTGTCAGCTTGACGCCCGTTTTCTCTAAGCCGTAGCCCTCGACACGCGGCTTGAAGCCAATCGCCTGAAGCACGCGATCCGCCTCCAATACCTGCTGCTTGCCATCCGCCGTCGTGACCGTGACCTTCGCGCCCTTGCCCGTATCCTCGATTTGATCGACGCGCGTCTTGGTCATGAACTTGATCCCGGCCTTCTTGTACTGCTTCTCCAGTTCCGCCGAGACTTCCTCGTCCTCCAGCGGCAGCAAGCGGTCGAGGAACTCGACAATTGTCACATCGACGCCGTAGTTGTGGTGAACGTAGGCGAACTCGACGCCAATCGCGCCGCCGCCCGCGATAATGATCGACTTGGGCAGCTTATCCTGCATGATCTGTTCCTCGTAGGTGACGACGTTCGCGCTGACCTTCGTGTTGGGCAGCAGGCGCGTCGTCGATCCGGTATCGAGGATCAGGTTCTTAAACGTCAGCGTTTCCTTGCCGCCCGCGTTGAGTTCCACGTCCAGCGTGTGCGGATCGGTGAAGGTTGCCCAGCCCTCGTACTCGTCAATCTTGTTCTTGCGCATCAGGAAATGCACGCCCTTGATACGCCCGTCGGCGACATCGCGGCTGCGCTTGAACGCCTTGCCGTAATCGAACGAGACGCCGCCCTCGGCCTTGATGCCGAACTTATCGGCCTCGTCCTTGAAGATGTGGACGAGTTCAGCGTTGCGGAGCAGCGCCTTCGAGGGGATACAGCCGACGTTCAGGCAGACGCCGCCCCAGTATTTCTTCTCGACAATCGCCGTTTTTAGCCCAAGCTGACTCGCGCGAATCGCGGCGACGTAGCCGCCGACGCCTGCGCCTAATACGACAAGATCGTACTGCTTTGCCATGAGAGGTACTCCCGAAATGTGCTGTGAAATGGCTTCCATTGTAAACCATTGAGGGATGACGCGAAAGACAAATCCGCATCACATAATCATTAGACGCGCTCATGCAGGCATATCGCACGAGGCCGAAAGGATGATCATGGAAAGCGAGTTCAAGCAGACTGTCGTCGGGATGTACAATCGCGCCGCGCCCCTTTACGGTCAGGTCGGTACGAAGCAGTTCACGTATTTCGGCAGCCTGCTGATCGAGCGGCTGAACATTCCCTCTGGCGCGCAGGTGCTCGACATTGCCAGCGGGCGCGGTGCGCTTCTTCTGCCTGCCGCTGAGAAAGCCGGATCGGGCGGGCGCGTCATCGGCATCGACCTCGCACCGGAGATGGCCGCGTTGACGCAGGCGGAAATCGAGCGGCGCGGGCTGACGCAAGCCTCGATGCTGCTGATGGACGCCGACGATCCGGTTTTCGAGCGGGATGCGTTCGACTTCATCACCTGCGGCTACGCGCTTCACTTCCTCGATTACGAGCGGCTGCTGCCTAAACTGCGCGATCTGCTCAAGCCGGGTGGCGTGTTCGCCGCCAGCATCCCCAATCAGCCGGGCGAGGACACAGCGCGTTGGATGTGGTTGTTCGATCTGACGAAGGCGGTCTTTCCGCCCGATTTCCAGCCGCCTGCCGCATGGATCGCGCCGCGCCGTCTGCGCACACCGCAGCTCGCTGAAGCCGCGCTCACGGAAGCGGGATTCGCTCGCGTCTGGACGGAACTGCACACAGCGACACTCTATTTCCGTGATGCCGACGACTGGTGGGACTGGGAATGGTCACAGGGATCGCGCTTCTGGGTCGAGGGCATGTCGC
>DASZXN010000123.1:0-23671 GCA_035545875.1 Phototrophicaceae bacterium | reverse complement strand
GCTGCGTCTGCGCGTTGATCAGCACGATGGTGCCTTCCTCGTTGACGATCACCATCGCGTCCGGCGCGGCTTCGAGCAGCCCTCGGAACATCGATTCGGTACGTTTGCGCTCGGTGATGTCGCGGTCAACCGCCAGAATCGCGGGCTGACCTTTGTAGGTGATCAGTTTTGTGCTGATGTCGAGATGAACTTCGCGCCCATCTTTGGCGATCTGCACGCCCTCGATCCGGTCGAGGAAGCCCTGCTCAAGCTGCTGGTTCAAGCGCGCTTTGAAGCCGGAAGCAAACCCCGGCGCATCCAGATCGGTGACTTTCATCCTGAGCAGCTCGTCGCGGCTGTAACCCATCCGCCGCACGGTGGCTTCGTTCACGTCGAGAATATTCGCCTCCATGTCGTGAACGTAGATTGCGTCATTGACGCCTGCAAACAACTGGCGGTAATGCGCCTCACTTTCACGCAGCGCCGCTTCGGTCTGCAACTGCGTCGTCGTATCCTGAAAGGAGCCGAGCAAACAGCGTTTGCCTTCCAGCTCGATTGGCTCTATCGAGAGCAGCCCATTGATGAACGTGCCGGATTTCCTGCGCATTCGCAGCGGAAATTGATGGACGGAACCCGCGCGGCGCAGCACATCCATCAGATCGGCGCGTGCCTGCGGCGTTTCCCAAATGTTCAATTCCACCGCGCTTTTGCCAATCACCTCGTCGCGGGTGTAGCCGGTCGTCTCGCAGTAGCCCTCGTTGACATCGACGAAGACGCCATCTTCCAGCGTGGTGATGCACATGCCAATCGGCGAGGCTTGAAACGCTTTGGAGAAACGCTCCTCCAGATTGCGCACGACCAGCTCGGCCTGCCGACGTTCGGCCAGCGTTGCCGCCAGCAGCAGCCCCGTGAACGCCATTGCCGCCAGATACGCCCACAGAAACAGCAGGCTCGTCCAGATCATCGACATGTTGAAGCTGGTAAACTGCCGCGCGGTGGCGATCACCGCCAGCGCCGAGATGATCAGCATCAGCGTGGAGACGATGCGCTGACCGAAGCGCAGCGCGCACCAGATCAGGGGCGGGAAAAGCAGATAGGCCAGTGGGTAGAAGCTGCGCGGCATCAGGCCAGCGCCGAAAACCGCGATGGCAAGCAGCAGCAGCAGCCCGGACGTGAACACCACTTCGACCCACTCGCGCCGACTGCGCGTCGGCAGCTTGGGTTTGCTCCAGAGCAGCAGCGCAGGCGCGACGATCAGCACGCCCATCGCGTCGCCGACCCACCAGGTGAAGGCATCGAACGCGAAATTGCCGGGGCGAATCTGTCCACCAAGTTCCAAGACCATGACTCCGATGATCGCCCCGATGATCGGCGTGAGGATCACGCCAAACACGACGAAATTCAGCACGTCGAGAATGCGTTCCATCGAGAAGCGGAAATCGGTGTAATCCTGGAGCAGACGCGCGCCAATGTAACTGGTCGCGGTGCTGCCGCAGGCGATCCCGAAGCAGATCAAAGGGGAAGTGTGATTGAGCAGGTTGGTGATCAAGAGCGCCAGCCACAAGCCCGGCCACAGTCTGCGCCCGTAGAGCAGCATAGCCGCCAGTGCGACGCCCGTTAGCGGCCAGACCAGTGAGACGTTGCTGCTCTCAAACGCGAACATTGGGCCGAGCCGTGCGACCGGCAGACAAATCAGCGCGAAGAGCAGAATCTTCAGGAGATCGTCCCGCAGCGCGGGAGGGCGAACGGTTTTGTTCATAGACCTCAGCGTTTCAGCGGTGTTAGGCTGAAACGTTCTCATTGCCTTAAATTATGCTTCATACTGCGGTTGGCTGACATTAAGTAATCGCCAATTTCAATCGATCTGGATGATTGTAATTATGATCCGAGACTGCCGGATTGCGCCAGAAGATCGCTCCAGCGTGATCGATACGGGGGCAGATCAGGGTCATCGGATCAAATTTCTGTTTGGGTCATAAAAGGTGAACGAGGTTTCGTAGGGACGGCATGAATGCCGTCCGCTACAACGGACGCGATCCATCGCGTCCCTACGATTCCTGATGACCCGGTGTGACTTTCAAGCTCATTTTGATGCGATGACCCTGGGGGGCAGATGAGTTCCACGCTATTTCATCTTGTTCCCCCAAACCCTATCCCCTACGAATACCCGGCGCTTTCAATACGCTCAAGTCGCAGAAACGGGTTGGATGCGCTAGAGTCTGCGTGCGAACGTTGAGGAGTATTGCGTATGAGCTTACTTTCGCGTCATCGAGCGCTTTTATTGCTCGTGATCGCGCTGCTGGCAGGCTGCACGCTCAACAATTCAGCCCTCGTTCCCCAGCAGACGATCAGCGGCGCGCCTGTGGTGAGTATTCTCTCGCCGCAGCCCAATGCGACCTATCTGGAAGGAGTCGTCGTCAACATTCAGGCCACCATCAGCAACGCGGGCAAGGACATCGACCGGGTGGAAGTGGTGATCGACGGCCAAACGATTGCGACTCTCAGCACGCCCAATCCGACGGGCGCGACGGCGTTTAACGTCACACATGGCTGGTCAGCCAGCGGCGACGGCACGCACAATATCGGCGTGACCGCCTATCGCGCCGATGGATCGAGCAGCGCTCCGGCAGCCGTGCAGATCACAGTGATGGCCGGGAACGGACAATCATCCAACGGACAGCCGACCAATGTCGCTGCGCCGACCAATGCTGCGCCGACGCAGGCCAACAGCAGCTCCGCGCCAACCGCTTCCGGCGCGAACGCCACTGGCGCGAACGCCACCGGCGCGAACGCCACCGGCGCGACCACCCAGGCCAATAATCCGAGCGCCACGCCCGTTTCGGCAGCGACTTCCGGCGCGCCTGCTTCGGCCTCGCCAACTTCGACTACGCCGACCGCCTCGTTCACCCAGGGAATCAACGTGCGCAGCGGGCCGGGCCTGAATTTCGATCCGCCGATTGGGGCGTTCGCCGCCGGACAGAGCGCGCAAATCGTCGCTTTGAGCATGGACGGCACGTGGTACAAGGTTCAGTACGGCGGCGGCACGGGCTGGGTCTACGCGGCGCTCTCGCAGGCGTCGGGCGATCTGGCGTCACTCCCGCGCGATCCTGGCCCACCGACACCGCTGCCGACGGCTATCCCGCCGACGCCCGTTCCAGCACAGCCAACTTCGCCGCCGTCGAGCGCCAATCTGGTCGCCGGAATTGTCGAACTGAGCGTCGGTCAGCCAACGTGCCAGCAGACGTTTAATATCGGGCTGGACGTGGCGAATCTGGGCAGCGAGGCGACGTCCGCGAGCGGGACGGTCTCGGTGCAGGATATTCGCGCGGCGGACGGTTCCGTCCAGCAGACGACGATTGGCGGTTTCCCGGTCTTGCAGCCGAACCAGACCTTCCGCGTCAATATGCCGTTTACGGTTTCGACCTACTACAACGAGAAGCACACGATCATCCTGATTATCGATCCTGATAACCAGATTCCCGAAAGCAACGAGGGCGACAATCGCCGCGAGGTCGATTATACGCTGCAAAAGGGAAGTTGTCCGTAAAGCGAGTGCTGAGTGCTGAGTGCTGAGTACCGAGTGCTGAGTAAAAAACAATAGCAGGTAATCTGTGTAGGGGCGTTCAATTGAATGCCCTATAGACACCAAGATAAGCGATTATTCCAGCATTATCGCTCGTACCGCCGGAGGCTCGAAGCCTCCGGCTAGCCAACCCAAGCCCCCTGAAGAGGGTTGGCAAATTCTCCTGCGGTCGGTCAGCCTGCTTCAGCAGGCTTGGGTTTCGTAGCCCGACGTTTTGAACGTCGGGCGGGGCAAGCGATGCTGTTCATTGAAATGGCTTAATTGGGTGCGCATGGGGCGTTCAATTGAACGCCCCTACGAATATCAGCGATTAAGCGTTATTCCCCGTCCGGCGGCAGCGAATCGACCCGCGCGGCAAGTTCGCTGAGAACGTTGTAGATGATCGGGCAGTAGGACGCGCCCTCGATGGTGTCCTCCATGTTGTAGCGGAAGTCGGGCGTGAACTGCGGATAGATGCGACAGGCGTGCGGTCGATGCGCGTAGATCGAACAGAGGTTGCCGCGCAGCATCGGGCACGGCTTGACCGGGATTACTGCCCATTCGCCCTGTACCGCGCCGAGTTCCTCGTCGGCGTAGCGATCCACCACCTCGTCAATCGAGATATTCAGCGCCGTTGATAAGCGATCAATGTCGGGCGGGACGAGGCACACGTCGAGAACGCGGCAGCAGTTGGCACACTGCTTGCAGTCAATTGCCGCGATGATCGGTGCGGCAATCCGCTCGACCAGTTCGTCCAGCGCTTCGTCGGTGAGCGTGCCGTCAAATTCGAGCGCCGCGCGCAGGGCATCGAAATCCGCACGCCGCTCGGCGGCCAACCGCCGCACTTCATCCAGATTGGTAATGACCGGGTTCATGATTGCTCGCCTCATCTCTGGCGAGCGATTATCGTCAGCCCGCACCAGACTGTCAAGCTTCCGCGCTGGCCTGAATCGCGCTGATGAAAGCGCGCATCAAGCGATGAAAACTCTCGTCCAGATCGAGCGACATGGCAAAACCGCCGGATGTTTCCAAATCGACGAAGCCATGCAGGACGCTGCGCAGCGCACGGATCGTATGGAGCATGTCCTCGGTATTCAGGTTGTAGGGACGCAGCGTCACGAAGAGCAGATCAAGCAGTTCGTTGGCGGCAGCCGTCAGTTCAGGTTCATGGGGCGAGGCCGCGCGCAGCGATGCCCGATAGATGCCGGGATGGGCGTGCGCTAGGGCGCGATATGCGTCGGCCATGCCCATGAGCGCGTCGCCGCCCGCTCTGCCCACTGCTGCCCGCCGCATCTGCTCGGCTAATTCGCGCAGCATCCACAGGCTCATCTGATAACGCAGCCCCGGCAGGCCGGAAACGTGGTTGTAGAGCGAGGGGATGCGAATGCCCAACTGCTCCGCGACTGCTGCCAGCGTCACCGCCTCGAAGCCGTTCGCGTCGGCGAGGGCAATAGCGGTCTGCACGACCAGCGCCTGATCAATGTGTCGTCTCACGGCCATGAATAACTCCATCCAGCTTGCGGTGCGCCTCGTCAATCGCCTGTTGCATCGCCGGGACGGGGTTGTCGAGAACGCTGCCATGCCCGGTCGCCAAACGAGTCGGCTTCCATTGTAGCAGCGACTCGGCGCTGCGCAGGCCGAGCGGCTTATCCCACGTTGCCAGCGCGGGAAGCGGAAAGAGCAGCCTGAGCGTCCCCGCCGTGCTGATGCCGCCCTGCGTGCTGAAGGCATCGCCCGCGATCAGGGTGTTGTCGCGTGTATCGAGGAAAGCAACGTGCCCCGGCGTATGCCCCGGCGATGCGATCACCTGAAGCGAGCCGACGCGATCACCGGGGTGAAGCAGGCGGTTGGGCACGGTCTTGACGACGACGTAGCCACCGCGCAGCTTTTCCTGCGGCTCGCCCGGATCGAGGCTCATGTCGCCGCGAATAAACCGAGCATCGCGTACCGAAATCGAGACTTCGACATCAGGAAGCAGGTCGTGGAGCGCGTCGAGCGACCCGACGTGATCGCTGTGGCAATGGGTCAGCGCGATGCGCTTGATCGCGCCGAAGCGCTGCGCGGCTGCGAGGATACCCTTCGCGCTGTTGAGCGCGGTATCGACCAGGGTGAAGCCATCGGTTTCAGCTACGAGATAGCAGTTGCAGGGGAAATAGCTCATGCTTAACTGAATGAGATTATTGCCGTGTGTTTGAACGCGCATGATTGCACCTCACAAAACTAACATATTTAGACTATAAACTAATCACATTAGTTTGTCAAGCGGCACAAGATCAGAACGGGCACGAATCCCATAGGAGCACGATCAATCGTGCTCCTGCACTACCAGCAGGTCTACGAGGTTTGTGCCGATTCCTGAGGTTGAAGCGCTAATACGGCCCGTAGGCGGTGCCGTCGTCCGTACCGACGAGCAGAAACGTCTGCCCGGCGGTTTCGTCGCGGATCAGCGCGCCTTTGGCGAAGCGCTGCACCGCCAGCGACGCCGACTGCTCGTTGACGCGGGCAAAGCCGAGCGTCTGGCGCACGCCATCGACCGCTTTCCAGACCGCGCCGAAGCCGTTTTGCGGCATCTGCAAGCCGTTGGGCGCGGGCACGACCCAGCCCTGATCGGGCGGCGCTTGATCGACGTGCCAGAAGCGCCCGCCGATGCCACTGCTGGGCGAGATCGCCCAGATGTCGCCGCTTGGTATCCAGTACATGACGCCATGCTCGAAAATCTGCCCCGTGCCGACGTAGGAGTTGGCGGGTTCGCCCGCGCAGTTCAGGTTCGCGGCAGCGGCGCTGTTGCTCGTCCAGCCCGTGCCAAAGACCGGATCGACCGGGTAGGCGCAGCCGGGAGCGCCGAGTGTCGGGATCACCACCGTGCCCTGAATCTCGGTCGGGTTGAGGATCGGCACGCCACCATCGACGCCTTGCGCGTCGCCCATGAACACGCCGATATAGGCGGTTGGTTCGAGCGTATCGGTCGGCGCGGGTGTCGGCGTCGAGGCGTGAATGGCGAGCCGGGTCGCATCCTGCTCCTGCTGGTTGGGCGTGGGCGAGATGAACAGTGTCGCCAGCAGCTTGGATTGAACGACCGGAGTCGAAATGGCGGCGCTTTGGGTCGCGTTAGGTGATGAACAGGCGGCGATCAGCAGAGCGAGGCAGAGGATGGGCACGCACCAGCACACGCCGGGACGGGTCTGGATTCGCTCGGATCGGTTCGCCTGTGTTTGCATCATCCACACTCCACCGGGAGGTTATAGGTTATCACGTTGTCGAATGAGCCGTCGGGACGCTGCCAGTACAGGCCATAGCTGATTGCATCGGCGTTCGGCTTGCGCGGCAGTGTATACACGTCGCGGACAACCTCGCCCGGCACCCAACTGGTCAGCGGTCGCCAGCCGTAAACCGGAGCGCTGTGATCGTCCTGCGCAATCATGCTGCCGCTGTGATCGAGCAAATGGACGAACACGCTCAAGTCCTGTGTCGGTTTCCTTTCGGCGTGCCAGGCGATACGCAGCACCAGCATGTCCGGCAGGCAGTCGATCCGATGCGCCAGCTCATCGACATCGGTCGTTGCGTCAGGATCAGCGGGTTCAAGCTCCGGCTGCGTGTCGATCTGCACCAGATCAGGCGCGACTGCCCGCAGATAAATTGGCGTGCCGATCTGCTGCTCCCACCAGCTTACAGGTTGATTGTAGAACGTATACTCCGCAGTGACCAATTCCCCCTGCCTGAGAATCGCTTTGTAGTCCGCTTTGTGATCAGCCAGCCCGATGCTGGGCAGCATTCCCAGCACGTCACGGGCAAAGCCGACGGCGAAATAGCGCGGCCCCCATGCCAGCATGAGTGTCGCGCCGGGCGGTGTGTGCTGCGCCATCGCGATAGTCTGCTGTCCGGTTGGATCGGTCGTCAGGCTGCTGATGAACGGCGTGTTGATCTGGTACTGGTAGAAGGCGAAGATCAGGCACACGGCGATTAGGATAAGCGCTCCGGCGAGCGGCGTTTGCCGCTCACGCTGGGCGGCGCGCGCGCGCAGCGACAGCGAGGTTACCGCCTGTGCTGAAACATCTTCCATGCCGTGATAGGGCGAGGCGGGGCGGGATGTCGCCGACAGATCAGGGCGGGGCCTAGCCCCACCCTGGCGAAAGCTGTCTGACCAATGCAATGACAGGAGTACGTCGGCCAAAAACAGCCAGCCGAAAGACAGACTGAGCGTCGTCATCAGAATCAGCGCCGCGAGGATGTCGGTGTAGAACAGGGCATGGAAGCTGTAAGCTGCCACGCCTATCAGCAGCATGACCAGCGCGGCGCGGCGATGCCTGGGCGTCCACAGCCCGACGATCAGCCCGACGATGCCGAGCAGTACACCGGGAACCGTCACGTCGATGAACACAGTCGAGGTGATCAGGTTGATATTGGCGAGGATACCGCTCAGGGTGCTGGGCAGACCGACGTAGTGATCAGCCTCTTTGCCGAAAAACTGATCGAGCAATCCCGGCAGCGTTCCCGGCGAGCCATAAACCCAGAGCGCGCCCGTCTGCCCGCGAAAATACAGATAGGCATAGGGCAGCAGCCCGATCAGCGCGAGGCCGATCAGCGCCAGCAGCCGGATCGGTCGCTTGCGAATGAAGGCGATCAACTCTGACCAGACGGCGAGCACCAGCGCCGGGGCTGCCAATGCCAGCGCGCGATGATGCCCGACGGCAATCCCGCCGATCAGTGCCAGCCAGTAAAGCCGCCCTGATATGGGTGGTGACCAAAGCGTGATCAGCAGCAGCAGCAGCAGCAGGAACATCGTGAAGGTGTATTCTTTGGCAACGTCGTTGTAGACCCACATCGTCCGCGTCAGGCCGTAGAGCAGGATTAGCCCGGCGGCGATCAGCGGGCGCTTGGTCAGATGCAGCGCGAGCGCGTAGATCAGCGTCAGGGTCAGCAGTCCCCAGATCAGCGAGACGACCGCGGGCGCAGCCGCCGGATTCATGCCGAAGGCGCGCAGCAGCATGACCAGCGCACTCCCCGTCATCACGTAGAGCGGATAACCCGTCGCGTGGAGCGTGCCCCACTTATTCAGCACGACCTGAGTTTCGCCCACGTCGAGCATGTAGTAATAGTCAGAGCCGTTGGGAATCCGTTGCAGGATCGGCCAGTAGGCTAACAGCAGGAGCGCCAGTGGAACCAGCAGGCCAAGTAGAGAGTAGAGCGTTCGCTTCTGGATCATAGTCAGGGAAGGATACCATAATTCATCAGGTTTTTGAGCCGCGTTCATTCCATTACGTGCGCTAACGATACCTGTACTGGATGAGCGGAAGGTGAAATCGTCTGCGTACCATGCGCGCACCGATCTTTTGGCCTGTGCGACTAAAAGGGTATGATCGGAAGCATCCATCAGCGTTGAACATCGCCAGCCGTATGGGGTGCAGCAGTCCGGCTATCGATCATTCAACGTCCGCGTATTGAACAGAGGAGTGAAGCACATGCTCAAAGTTGGCGAACTCGCGCCAGATTTCACGTTGGTTAATCAGGACAACCAGACCGTCCACCTGAGCGATTATCGCGGCAAGAAGGTGGTCATGTTCGCCTATCCCGCTGCCGGGACAAGCGGCTGCACGACTCAGGCGTGCGGCTTCCGCGACCAGTTCCCCAAGCTGGAGGCGAAAAATGTGGTCGTGCTCGGCATCAGCCCCGACAAGCCCGCCGATCAGTTGAAGTGGAAGCAGAAAGAGGGTCTGCAATACGACCTGCTCTGTGACCTCGACCATCACGTGCTGGAGCAGTGGGGCGCGTGGGGCGACAAGACCAACTACGGCAAGACCTATCAGGGTGTGATCCGCTCACACTGGATCATTGACGAAAACGGCATCCTGATGGATCAGAAGCTCAACGTCAAGCCTGTCGAGAGCGTCGAGAAGGCTGTCGCCGCGCTGGAGAAGTAATCAGGTCGCGGCAATTTCGCCCTCGCGCGTTCTCCGTAGGGGCGGGTTTCAAACCCACCCCTACAAATTCCACCGCGTACAGTTTGTCCCCAGGGTCATCGCATTAAATCTCTACTTTGGGTCATAAGGGAGGATATGAGTTTTGTAGGGACGGCATTCATGCCGTCCGATGGAGCGGACACGATAAATCGTGTCCCTACGATTCATTGCGACCCTTTATGACCTTTCATCCCATTTTGATGCGATGACCCTGAGTTTTTCCCTCGTCTGATTGACAATTCCCGCAAACGGGATACACTCTCGTGCATTCGAATACATAATGCCTTATTGTCGCTAAAATTGCCGTGACGCTGCTGCCCTTATTGCGAAAAGGAACTACCACTTATGCCTGTGACACGCCGTCAGTTTCTCTGGTCGAGCCTCGTGATCGGTGCGAGCGCGAGCATCGGGATTAGCCCCTGGGTCGCCAAAATGCAACCATCTCAGGTTGCCGAGGCGACGCCTGAGCCGACCGCCGAAGTCGAACCGCCCTCGAATGATCCGCTGCCGCTGACCGGGGTGATCGGTCAGGTTCACGATCCCTGTATCATCAAAGCGAAGGACGCCTACTACGTGTTCTGTACCGGCGATGGCATTCCGGTGCGTACTTCGCCCGATCTGCTGGCGTGGTCGAGTCCCTTTCCCGTGAGCGTCTTTCCCAGTATGCCCGATTGGGCATTTCAGGCCATCCCCGGCGCGACCAACATCTGGGCACCCGACATCTCCTTCTACAATGGCAAATATCAGTTGTACTACGCCGTCTCGACCTTTGGCAGCAACTTCTCGGCGATTGGGCTGGCGACCAATACCACGCTGAACTCAAAAGACCCGGATTTCAACTGGGTCGATGAGGGCTTGGTGATCCAGTCGTTCAAGAAGGACGACTACAACTGCATCGATCCGAATTTCGTCCTCGACGCCGATGGTAATCCCTGGCTCGCCTTCGGGAGTTTCTGGTCAGGGCTGAAGCTGGTGCGGCTCGACCCGACGACGCGCAAACCGTCGCAGGAAGATACGACGCTCTACTCGATTGCCCAGCGGCCTGCTCCCGACGCGCTTGAAGCATCGTTCATCGTCCGGCGCGAGAAATACTATTACCTGTTCGCCTCATTCGATAACTGCTGCCAGGGCGCGGCCAGCACCTATAACGTGCGCGTGGGTCGCTCGGAAAAGGTCACAGGCGAGTACGTCGATCAGGATGGCGTGTCGATGCTCACAGGTGGCGGCACGCAGATCACCTTTCCGACGGATCGCTGGAAGGGGCCGGGTCACTGTGGCATTCTGATCGACAACGGCATTTATTACATCGCCTATCATGCCTACGACGCACAGTTGGGCGGCTCGCCGACGCTGCGTATCAACCCGATCATCTGGGATGCGGACGGCTGGCCGACGATCACGGAGAAGGATTAAAACAGCCGTTAGCGATTAGCTAAAACTGCTTCTACGAACAGGGTTCATTGGATGTATTGGTGTGAGCGTTCACATTATATAATACCAATAATACGTGGACAGGTCTCAGACCTGCTCCCATGCACATCAAGTTAAGCCCTCACCCTCAGGGCGAGGGACTTTAAGACCCTGAAATTCTGGTTTTCCCTTCTCCCTGAGGGAGAAAGGGCAGGGGATGAGGGCTAAGACTGGAACCTTAACTCGATGCCTATGGGCAGGTCTGAGACCTGCCCCTACAAAAGATGGGAACGCGGGAATTGTAGGGGCGGGTTTCAAACCCGCCCTTCAAGAACAAATTAGGGCTGTTTTTGCTGAAACCTGAAAGCCGATTGCTAACCGCTCATTGCTAAAAGCTTTTTTACTCACTAAAGGAAAACCCACTCATGATTAACCTCCATGCCTTTGAAATCTGGTTTTTGACCGGCAGCCAACATCTGTATGGCCCGGAGACTTTGCAGCAGGTCGCGCAGCACTCGCAGGAGATCGTGCGGGCGCTCAACGCCGCTGGGACGATCCCGGTGCAGATCGTGTTTAAGCCCGTGCTGACCACTTCGGACGAGATTCACAGCATTTGTATGCAGGCCAACGCTGCCGCCAACTGCGTCGGCGTGATCACGTGGATGCACACCTTCTCACCCGCGCGTAACTGGATCGCCGGGTTGAGCGCCCTGCAAAAGCCGCTCGCGCACCTGCACACCCAGTTCAATCAGGACATCCCCTGGGCAGACATCGACATGGACTTCATGAACCTGAACCAGTCGGCGCACGGCGACCGCGAGTTTGGCTTCATGGTCAGCCGGATGCGGATGCGCCGCAAGGTAATTGTTGGTCACTGGAACGATCCCGAAGTGCAGGAGCGCATCAGTGTGTGGTCGCGGGCGGCCTCCGCTTGGCACGACATGCAGGGCGCGAAGCTGGCGCGCTTCGGCGACAACATGCGCTCGGTCGCCGTAACCGAGGGTGATAAGGTCGAGGCCCAGCAGAAGCTCGGCTACGCAGTGCATGGCTACGGCGTTGGCGATCTGGTCGATCAGGTGCAGCAAGTGAGCGACGCCGAGATCGACGCGCTGGTCAAGGAATACGAGGATCAATATACGGTCGCGAAGGATTTGCGCACGGGCGGCGCGCGCCATGCGTCGGTGCGCGAGGCCGCGCGCATCGAGGTGGGGCTGCGCCGCTTCCTGACCGAAGGCGGCTTCAAAGCCTTCACCGATACCTTCGAGGATTTGCACGGCCTCGTCCAGCTTCCCGGCCTGCCCGTGCAGCGCCTGATGGCCGAGGGTTACGGCTTCGGCGGCGAGGGCGATTGGAAAACCTCGGCATTGGTGCGCGCGATGAAGGTCATGAGCGCCGGGCTGAAGGGCGGCACTTCGTTCATGGAGGATTACACCTATCACCTCGACCCGAAGGGGCAGAAAGTCCTCGGTGCGCACATGCTCGAAATCTGTCCATCGATTGCCGCTGGCAAGCCGAGCCTTGAAGTTCACCCGCTCGGCATCGGCGGTAAGGCCGATCCCGCCCGGCTGGTGTTCACGTCCGAAACCGGCTCCGCGATCAACGTCTCGCTGATGGACATGGGCAACCGCTTCCGCATGGTCGTCAACGATGTCGAAGTGGTCAAGCCCGATCACCCGCTGCCGAAGCTGCCGGTCGCGCGGGCGCTGTGGATTCCGCAGCCGAACCTCAAAGTCGCGGCGGCAGCGTGGATTTACGCGGGCGGCGCGCATCATACGGGCTACAGCCTGTCGCTGACCGCCGAACACATGGAAGATTTCGCGGAGATGGCCGGGATCGAGTTCCTGCGTATTGACGAGACCACGCAGATTTCCGAGTTCAAGAAAGAACTGCGCTGGAACGACGCTTATTATCTGCTGACGCAAAGACTGTAGTGCTGAGTGCATCCCTTTAAAATAGCCTAACGTTGATTTTGTCCCGCCGGAGGCTCGAAGCCTCCGGCTAGCAAACCCAAGCCGTCTTTAGACGGCTGCGATATGATTCGGCTGGTTTTGAGTCCCCTTCAGGGGACTTGGGTTTCGTAGCCCGACGTTTTGAACGTCGGGCGGCGCACGCGATAAAATCGGATTATGACCCGCTTTTAACTTCCGTGAACGTCGCATCCTCACGCTGAATCTTGGGTGAAGAAGCGGTCAGCTTGACCAGCGCGGTCGTGCTGATCAGCTTGCCGAGGTAGTAGCCGGGCTGATCATACGACTCCAGCGAGATCGCGCTGCTGTCGGCCAAACCGGGGCGAACCCACCACGTCGCGGCGGCGCTCACGGCATCGCTGCCATCATCGAGCGCCAGCGTAACCAGATTCTTCTGGTGGCCGATATAAAAATGCCCCGCGTTGACCGCTTCGAGCGACACCGCCGAAGGATCAGCCAGACCGGGCACGAGCGCGAACTCCGAGTCCTCAATCGGCGTTACGTCGAAATCGACGCGGAAGGTCAAATCCATGTGGCGCAGGAAAGCGTCTTTCAGCCCGTACTGCTCAAAGCGCGTGACCGAATCGGCGGGGAACAACGGCTGCGGCATTGCGCCCGTGTCACCGGACGGCACGGCGAGTTCCTGGTTGATTGCGGCTGGAACACCAAAATTCGGCGTGCCGTCGGCGTTCCAGGTGAATTTCTGCGCGCGCGTCGAGCGCGTGTCGCCGCAACCGTCCGCCTGCGACGTATTCGCATGATAGACAATCCAGTCCTCGGTTCCATCGGGCGATTTGAAGAAGCCGTTGTGACCGGGGCCATAAACGCCATTGGCATCCGAGCGCTGGAACACGGGCTGCGGATTCTTGATCCACGAGGCCATACTGAGCGGATCGCCGCCGTTGTAGGTCAGCATCCCCAGTTTGTAATCGGGCGTATTGCAGTAGCTCGCCGAGTAGATGATGAAAGTTTTGTCGCCATGCTGGAGCGCAACCGGCCCCTCGTTGACGTTCAGGCCGACCTTCTCCCAATCGTACTGCGACTGTGAAAGCTCGTGATGCGCGCCGCTCAACGTCCAGGGGTTGCTCATCGGCGCGATCATCAATTCCTGATAGCTGCCGACCCACATCGACGATAGGAAGTAGAGCTTGTCGTCCAGCGTCATGACGCTGCCGTCAATTGACCAGACATCGTTCTGCGGGTCGTAGAGCTTGCCCTTGAAGGTGTACGGCCCCATCGGATCGGTTCCGGCGCTTTCGAGCACGTAGGAGCGCTGATTATCCGTGTTGCTTCCCGATGGGCCTGCCGTGTAGTAGAAATACCAGCGCAGGCCGTCCGGCCCGTCGAGCAGATCGAACTCCGGTGCCCACATATTGCAGCAGCGCGCGGGATCGGTCTCGAAGTAAATAGCGATGGGCGTAGCCACTGACAGCCCCGCCAGCGACGGCGATTTGCGCATCGTCAGCACCGATGATCCGGTCGTGGTGGCGAGATAGTAGTTGCCGTCGTAGTAGGTCAGCCAGGGATCAGGCCCATCGGGAATGAGCGGATTATGAAACGTTCCCGGCTGCTCGGTTGACGATTGCGCAGAAGTGATGGTCATGGTCAGCAGAAAAAAGCAGCAGAGGATCAGCAGCGACAGCGGCAAGCGAATAGCTTTCATGCGATTGCCCTCACATTAATATTTGCCGTAAATGGGTAGGGGCGGGTTTTAAACCCGCCCCTACGAAAACACACATCTGGATGTATTTGTAGGGGCGTTCAATTGAACGCCCCTACGGAATAATCTGATCTCGTGAACCCTGTAGGGGCGCAGCACGCTGCGCCCCTACGCACATCACTGTTGGCTAGATTACAGCGCGACCTCGACCGCCGTGAACGAGAGCGGCGGCAGCACCAGTGTCGCCTGGCCGTTGTCGAGTGCGGGCGGCGTGACCTGCTTGACGGCGACATTGTTCGGGTTCTCGAAGCTGTTAGCGGCCTTCGCATCGCTGCCCGTGAGTTGATAGACAGCCTTGATCGACTTGGGCGCGCGATCCTGCCAGTTCAGATCGACCGCGAGGCTGTCGGTTTGACTGCGGTTGACGATAAAGACCGCGCCTGCGCTTTTTTCCGCGTCGTAGGAGGCTGACACGTCGATCAGCGGCATGTCGCCAAACTGCCTGGTCTGATAGCGCGGCGCATGAACGGTCGCGTCGAGCGCGCTGCCCGACGCCAGCTTGCTGAACAGCATGATCGGGTAATAGGTCGTGTGCTTGAGCAGCGCATCGCGGGTGGTGTGGATTGGCGAGATCACGTTGACGATCTGGGCGACGCAGGCGATCTTGATTACGTCGGCTTTGCGCAGGAACACGTTGAGCCACTGGCCGACGACCAGCGCGTCTTCGAGGTTGTAGACTTCTTCGCTCAGGTGCGGCGCTTGCGTCCAGTGGCCGGTGTTGTGTTCCGCTCCGGCAGCTTTATACCAGACATTCCACTCGTCCCACGAGAGATATACGTCGTGCTTCGAGCGGCTCTTGGCCTTGACGTAGCGCAGCACGCCCGTCAGCGTATCGACGAAGCTCTCGAACTCGGCGCTCAGGGCGAGATAGCTGGCGGTGTCGTCCTCGCGGTTGCCCGCGTAATAGTGCATCGAATGATAATCGACCTGATTCCAGCAGTATTCGAGCGCGACCCGATCCCATTCGGGATAGGTCGGCATGTGCGTGTTCGACGAGCCGCACAGCACCAGTTGAATGTTGGGATCGTGCCAGCGCATCATCTTGGCGGCTTCGCGGGCTTTCTTGCCGTAATCGTCCATGTCGAGGTGGCCGATCTGCCAGGGGCCATCCATCTCGTTGCCGAGGCACCAGTATTTCACGCCGTAAGGATCGGCATGGCCGTTAGCAGCGCGCATGTCGGCGTACTGCGTGCCGACCGCGCCGTTGCAGTATTCGACCAGATTAGCCGCATCCTGAATCGTGCCCGTGCCGAGATTCACGCCAATCATCGGCTCGGTGTTAATCGCCTTGCAGAATTCCATGAACTCGTCCGTGCCGAACTGATTGGTTTCCAGCGAGTTCCAGGCCAGATCACGGCGGTGTGGGCGCTGATCTTTGGGGCCAACGCCATCCTGCCAGCGATAGCCGCTCAGGAAATTGCCGCCGGGGTAGCGGATCGAGCGGTAGTTGAGTTCCTTGAGCGCGGCCAGCACATCGCTGCGCAGACCATTTTTCCCCGCCAGCGGCGAGGCGGGATCGTAGATGCCTTCGTAGATTTCGCGCCCCATGTGCTCGGCAAAACCGCTGAACAACAGCGGCGAAATCGGGCTGATGACGCGCTGGGTATCCAGGTAAATCTGTGCTTGCGAACCGGACATAGGCCACCCCTCGTTGGGTAAGTGCAGGATCAATGCTCTGCGCACTCAGATATAGACAAAGACATAGCTGGCGGGAGCGATTGCGCTCCCGCCGAGAACTGCTATTCTGCTTAGATCGCACCGAGAGCGTGCGACCGTCGTCAGCGTCCCCCCATCCCGGTCAGGGTCACGCCCTTGATGATGCGCCGCTGGAAAACAGCGTAGACAATCAGAATTGGCACCGAGGCAAAGACCGACCCGGCCAGCACGGTCGGGCGGTAGAGTTCACCATACGACGAGTTGAGGATCGTCAGGCCGACGGGCAGCGTGCGCATCTCCAGGCTATTGGTGACGATCAGCGGCCAGAACAGGTCGTTATAGTTGCCGAGAAAGACGAAAATTCCGAGCGCGGTCAGCGCATTGCCGGAAAGCGGCAGGATGATGCGCCAGAAGCGTCCCCAGTAACTCGCCCCGTCGAGAATCGCCGCTTCTTCCAACTCCTGTGGAATTTGCTGGAAGAACTGCCTGAGCAAAAAGACCGCAAAGACGTTCGCCGCTCCCGGCCAGATTAGCGCGTTGAAGTTGTCCAGAAAGTGCAGGTCGCGCATGAGCAGATAGTTGGGGATCAGCGTGACCTGCGATGGGATCATCACCGTGATCAGCAGCAGGAAGAACAGCGCCGTATTGCCGGGGAACTTGAGCCGGGCAAAAGCATAGGCCGCCGGCGCGCAGACGATGATCACAACCAGCGTATACATCGACGCGGCGTAGAGGCTGTTGAGCAGCCAGCGCGGGAGCATCAAATCCGGGCGCGTAAACAGGTTGGTGTAGTTATCGAGTGTTGGCGTCAGCGTAATGATCGGCGGCGGCCACTGATACATCTGCTGGTTGGTCATCAGGGATTGCGAGAGGATCAGCAGCAGCGGAAACGCGATCAGGATGCCGAGGAGGATCAGGAAGGTGTAAGCGCCGAAATTACGGAAGAATGGTCGGCGCGAAGGTGCTCTAGCGGGCAGGTTTTCCGTCATCGTAGCCATAGTTGATCTCTTAATACTCCACACGCCGACCTAGCAAGCGGAACTGCGTCACCGTAAAGACCATAATGATCACGGCCAGCGCGATGGCGATGGTCGCACCGTAGCCCATACGGAAGCCCTGCCAGGCTTTCTGATAGAGATAAAAAATGACACTGAAGGAGGCATAGCCGGGGCCTCCGCTCGTCATGATGTAGTTCTGGCCGAAAATCTGGAAGTTAGCGATAAAGCCCGTCACCGTCACGAACAGAATGGTCGGGCGCAGCAGCGGCAGCGTGATGTAGAAGAATAACTGGCGGCCATTCGCGCCGTCGATGCGCGCCGCCTCATAAAGCGTTTCCGGGATGCCTTGCAGCCCGGCTAAAAAGATCAGCATTGGGAAGCCGAAACCCCACCAGATGGTCGTCAAACTGATGGCTGGCAGTACCAGATCGGAACTCCCTAACCAGTTGATCTGCGAGAAACCGAGCAGCGACAGCCCATAGTTGATAATGCCGAACTGGGTGTTCAGGAGCCACTGCCAGGTCGTGCCGACGACACCGACCGAGAGCAGACTCGGCGCGTAGAGCAGCACGCGGAAGAAATTGCCGCCTTTCAAGGGGCGGTTGAGCGCGACAGCGGCGAACAGCGCCACAATGGTCGTGCCGACGACGATCAGAATTGCCATAATCAGCGTATTTTTAAGCGAAGTCCACCAGACAGCGTCTCCTAAGAGTTCCTGATAATTTCCTAAGCCAATATACGGGTGTTTGAGCGCGAGGATTTTCCAGTCGTAAAAGCTCATCTGGAAAGCGTAGACAACCGCGCGCAGGACGAACACAATGAAAAAGATAAAGAAAGGTACAAGGAACAAGTAGGCCACCAGCGCTTCACGGACGCGCAGCGTGATCTGGAATCGGCGGCGGGCTGGTCGATAAATTGCCTCTCCCATCGCACTCTGTGGATTTGACATAGTGAAACTTCCCTTAGTTGGCTAGCGGACTTTTCATGATTATCGCCAGAATTCGCGCCAGCAGAGCCGATCCCGACGAGGTAACAGATACGCGAAGGGCAGATGTAGCTTCCGAAGAAGCGGCATCTGCCCCTGCGGTAAAGCTCAGGTAACTTCAGCCAGTCTTAGCTGGAGGCCGCGCGATCCAGAATTTGCTGGATGCGGGTATTGGCATCGTCCAGGGCGGCCTGCGCCGTCATCTGGTTGGCGAACGCGGCGCTCAGATCGGGGTCTTCCGCGTTGGCGATGTCAAGTTCGGTGGGTGTCACAGGATACATATGGCCGTATTCCTGGAAGGTCTTGCCGATGACCGTATTGCTGACGAACTTGCTGGGGTCGAGGCCGTCACGCAGAGAGATACGCGCCGGAACCTGACCGGAAGCCGCCCACAGGTCGTCGTGGTTCGAGACCCATTCCATGATCTTGTCCACAGCAGCCTTCTTGTCGCTGCTGATGCCCGCAGGCTCCTGCATCACGTGACCGTTGAAGAGCACACCGGGGTTGGCCCCCATCTGAAGCACCGGCCAGGCCATGAAGTTACGGCCCGTCGATTTCGCTTCGTTCAGGAACCAGGTGCCGGTGTCAATCGTCGCCAGCTTGCCAGCGGCGAACGCGCCCCAGCTATCGAAGCCCGCGAACTGCGGCGCAACGTGATACTTGAAGGTCAGATCCATCAGGCTCTGGAGGGTCTTGACGTTCTGATCCGAGTTGATCGTCGCGGTCTTACCGTCGGCGCTGATGACCGTGCCGCCGTTCTGGAACATGACGCTCTCGAAGTAGTAGTGCAACCAGTCCGGCGCGAAGCCCCACTGGACGACGTTGTTCGGGTCGAAGTTCGGCGAAGCGGCGTTATTGCCATTCTTGTCGAGTGTCAGCTTCTGCATCGTGGCGACAATGTCGTCGTAGCCAACGGGTTCCTTGGTCGGATCGAGGCCAGCAGCTTTATACAGGTCGGTGTTGATCCAGGTGCTGTAGCCGTGATTGTCGAGCAGGACACCGTAGCGCGAGCCATCGTAGGTCAGCGCGCTCCACGCCGGATCCGCATAGTCCTTTGCGGGCAGCGGGCCGCCGTTGTCGTCATACAGGTCGTCGGTCGATTGCAGCAGTCCAAGGCTGGCGAATACCGGGATTTCCGAGACGTGGAAAATGAACATGTCCGGCGGGTTGCCCGCGACGAAGGCCGCTTGC
Source organism: Phototrophicaceae bacterium (assembly GCA_035545875.1). Classification (GTDB taxonomy): domain Bacteria; phylum Chloroflexota; class Anaerolineae; order Aggregatilineales; family Phototrophicaceae; genus Flexifilum. The sequence goes on along the minus strand of DASZXN010000123.1, from coordinate 4,246 downwards.
AGCTTGGCATAGAACGTGTTCCAGTCGATTTCCTCGTCGGTGATCGAAATGTCCGGGTTTTCCTTGACGAACTGGCTCAACATGCTGTCGAGCGTCGAGCCGTCGGAACCGGTCAAACCATCCCACAACTGAATGTGCGTGCCGCCTGTGCCGAGATCCATCGAGGGGATCGGCGTGGGGGTGGGGGCTTCCGTCGCCGCCTGCGCCTGAACGCCCAGCGACATCGCCAGCAACGCGCCAGTCGCGACGACGCCAGCCATAACACCCATTAAAGATTTACGCTTTGCCATTTAATTGCTCCTCTTTCAACAACGAAATCCAGAACTATGTGCGTTGTTTCTAACCTTCGGGTGAATCAACTCATCGCCACAAGGACGAGCCTGCGCGGGCGTCACCTCCTTTCATGGGCTGCGCCACTGGCGCGGCGGTTGGATACTCCGGCGGTTGGCTGGAGACGGGTATACGAAGTGTTGGAGAACGCAAAAGTGCGTGTGCCGTGTTGATGGGAACGGTCACACTCACTCGGAAGAATGTCGATTGGCAATTTAAACAGAACAGGTGCTGGCATAAGCTATTTTCGTAAAACGCTACCAGTGAACGATTTAACTCGTCGTGTGCATCGTTGTCTAACTCGGCGTAGCTAAAAGTATGTATTCGTATGCACACTTGACTTATGGTAACATGTCTCGTGTGGATAAGTCAAGCAGTTCGCCCGGATGGTCTCATCATGGGGTGAACACCTTCACCGCTCACGTCGATAGCTGCGTCCACAATTCGGGTTTGCGTGGGTGTATAATTGATCCATTGTCACGCTCACTCGTCCTGTTGATCAAAAAATCGAACGTAGTTCACCGATGACCAAGAAGCCGACGCCGATCAAGCGCAAGCGTCCAACGATGTATGATGTAGCAAAACTGGCCGGGGTATCCCAGCCAACGGTGTCGCGCGTGCTCAACGGCGGCGAGATGACCGGTCGCATCAGCGAAAAGACCACCGAGCGCGTGCTGGAAGCCGTCCAGCAGCTTGGTTATCGTCCCAACGCGGTCGCGCGCAGCCTGCGCACCCAGCGTACCCAGACGATTGCTCTGTTGATTGCCGATCTGTCCAATGGTTTCTATCACGTGATGGCGCGGGCTGTGCAGGATGTGGCACGGCAGCACGGTTACGAGATGCTGATCTCCAACAGCGATCATCTCTACGAGAATGAGCGCCATTTCTGCGAGATTGTGCTCGGTCGCGGCGTTGACGGCGCGATCATGGTGCCGATTCGTCTGAGCAACGCCGACCTCGATCACTACGTTTCGCAGACACACATTCCGTTCGTCGTGCTGGCGGAATACATCGTCCACCCGAATATCGACGTGGTGTTTCTCAACGATGAGCGCGCCACCTACGACGCGACGCGCTGGCTGATCGCCGACTGTGGTCACAGCAAAATTGGCTATCTGGGGGTTGCCGATTACTATCCGCCCGGCCCGCGCCGACGGCATGGCTTTCTGCGCGCCCTGAATGACTGTGGTCTGGAGCCTGATCCACGTTTCATGAAAATGGGCGATTTCACACTGGAAAGCGGCAGACGCGCCGCGCATGAATTTATCGCCGAGGGCGAGCTGCCCACCGCGCTGGTCATCGTCAACGACCTGATGGCGATTGGCCTGATCCTCTCACTTCAGGAAGCGGGCTACTCCGTCCCGGACGATGTGTCTGTCGTTGGCTTTGACGACATCCCCGAAGCGCTGATCGTGCGGCCTACCCTGACAACTATTGCCCAAGACCCCCACGATATTGGCGAAAAGATGGCGAAAGCGCTGTTCGAGCGGCTGGAAAATCCGACCCTTCTGGCACGGCGTATCGAGAGTTTCTCGACGCTGCGCGTGCGCGACTCGACCAAAATTCGCCGTCCCTGATCACCCTGATCACCCTGACGACTGCGTTTTGAGCAAATCGTCAAAGCGGCGCTGCATCTCTTCGGGCGATAGGGTTTCAATCGGCGTGCCGATCATCCAGATGTGCCCGAACGGGTCGAGCAGCCGCCCCTGGCGCAGCCCGTAAAACTGATCCTTGATCTCGTAAACGATCACCGCGCCTGCCGCGACCGCCTGAGCCGCCAGCGCGTCCACGTCCGGCACGAGCAAATCGATGCCGACCGCCGATCCGCCGAGCGTCTGCGGGCTGGGCGATCCCTCCTGCGGCGCTTCTTCGCCGAGCGAGAACGGCGCGTCGCCGATTTTCAACTGCGCGTGCGGGATCATGCCGTTGGGCAGCGTCAGCCGCTCAACTTCAACCGCGCCGAATGCGCGCTTGTAAAACTCAATCGCTTTCGCCGCGTCGCGCACGCGCAGATGCGGCGTCGCCGTGATTTTGAAAGCCCCCGCCTCAGACATCCTGCCCTCTTTCGCCACCCCGATTCCATTTGCGCATAAGCCTAGCTCAGATTTTCTAGCTGATCAACGAGAAAACCTACATGATCCGCGTCTCATGGGATTCACGGTAGCAAAACAGTCGAGTCTCGCTGTATAGTCATTCATATGGAATGAGGACTTGCAAACGAATGAAACGACTGCTTCTTTTGCTTTTAATCGGCGTTTTACTGGCGCTGAGCACTCCCGTGCTGGCGCAAACGGCAACGGTTGATCCCGCTTCGTATCTCCCTGCCGACACGCCACTTTATGCTGAAACGCGCACCGACAGCACCGGCTTGAGCGACAATGACCAAATTGTCAATTTCGGCCAGCAGCTTTTGAACCCCGGCCAACCCACGCTTCCCAGCAGCATTTTGCTAGGAGGAATTAGCGATCTGTTGCCGGGCATTGACATCACAACCGACGTACTGCCCTGGTTGGGCGATCACGTCGGAATCGCGGCCATGAGCCTTGACGACACCGCCAGCCAGATTGTCGTTTTGCCTGTGCATGATGCCAGCGGCGCGCTCGCCTTCATCACTAAAGCAACCGCCGGAGTTACGCCGGAGGCAGTCGCGGGTGTCAACCTGTACACAACCAGCACAGCCAGCTTGTTGGTGGGAGGAAACGTCATTTGGCTTGGCGCTCCAACAGCGATCAGCCAGTTCGTCAAAACGCCAATGCTGGCGCGCCTGAGCGACAATCCGCAGTATCAGCAGGTGCGTGCCGCGCTGCCTGCCAATGCCGATTCGATCCTCTATGCCAGCCCAGCTTACGTCGCCGGTGTGCTGGCATCCTCGCCCGCCGCCTCGTCTTCTGTGGCGCTGTTTCAGGCCGGGCTGCGCCTGCATCCGGCGCAGTCGGCGGCGGAAGACGCGCTGCTCCAATCGCCCGCGCTCAACGGAATGGGACTGGCGTTTCAGATGACGGGCAGCAATCTCCAGATGACGGGAGCGTTGAGCGTCAATACTCAATATCCCGCGCCGACGCTGCCCAACGCGAGCGCAGGCACGGCGCTCATCCACCTGATTCCGGGCAACAGCTTCTTTGTCGTCGATTCGTATGATCTGGCGACCGCCGCCGTGCCGCTGCTGGAGGTGGCGCTTTCCGGCACACCAATCACGAGCGAATTCCATGCTCTGGTTGGCGGCGCGGAAACTACGCTGCCAGCAACACCCTCGCCCGCCGCGCCGATCACGGCAGACGCGCTGGTCACTCAGTTTCAACCCCTCATCACTCAGGTTACCTCACTGTCCGGCCTGCCGCTCGACCAGTTTTACAGCCTGATCGACGGCGAATACGCGGTCGCGGTATTCCCCGGCGCAGGCCCGATTGTCGGCGCGGCGCTTTACCTGCAAAGCAGCGATCCACAGCAGATTATCGACGCGCTCGATCACGCTTCTCATCTCATCCTGATCAATCCGGTCAGTGGTCAACAGTTGATGAATGTCGATCACGGCACGGTCAGCGGTACGCCGATCACGTATATCAGCGTGCCGAACATCGCCGACCGTTTCGCGCTCGGCGTTATCGACAAAAACGTGCTGTTCGTGACTCAGGAAAGCACGCTGCAACCGGTACTCGACGCGGCTCAGAAGCAGACCCCTACGTCTCCGGCGGTCAGCGCGATTAGCGCTTTCGATGCCGGGCAGGAAGCCCTGTTTTACGCTGATCCGCGCACGATTGATCTCTATAACCTGCGTGAGCAGCGCACGCCGCCCCTGCCGATGACCGCTGTCGCTGGCTCAGTCGATGTTCAGGGGAACGGATTATTTCTGCTGCACCTTACGGTGACGATGGCCTCGTGATAAGTACCTCAGGCTGACGACCAAATCAAAAGGGCG
>DASZXN010000122.1:0-10249 GCA_035545875.1 Phototrophicaceae bacterium | reverse complement strand
GGTGTCCTTTCCTCAGCTGAAATCGGGGTGGGGGTGGGGTCAAACAGCGGCTTATCTTGAGCCGAGGGGCAGGTTTAAAACCTGCCCCTACTTTTTATTGCCGCTGAAGGTTATTCGGCTGGAGCGAACCTACCGGAAGTCGTCGGCAGATCAGCGACGACAGGTTCTTCGACCATTTCCTCATCTTCAGAGCGGTGGAAGCCGACCATCTTGCCGTGATCTTCGTCAAACACGCGAATTTTGAGCGACTTGAGGCTCGTGCGCCACGTCATCACGGCGACTTCCTCGAACATCTCGTTTTCATAGTGGCAGGCTTCGAGCTTGTAATTGGGAATCTTGGGGCTGAGGTGGTGAATGTGGTGATAGCCGATGTTGCCGGTGAAAAACTGCATGATCGGCCCCATCTTGAAGAAGGAACTGCCGTGCAGCGCGGCTTCAGAGTAACTCCAGTCCTTGTGACGCGCCCAGTACGCATCCTCGAACTGGTGCTGAACGTAGAACAGGAACACGCCGAGCGATGAGGCCATCGCAATGATCGGCATCTGCACCAGCAGGAAATCCTTCACACCGATCAGCAGGCTCATCAGGATCGCCAGCGCCAGCAGCGTCAGATTGGTGTAGACGACGCTGTTCTTCTCGCGTGGCTTTTCAGAAACGTTGACCATCGGCAGGCGCTGAAGGATGACGAAATCAATCGTCGGGCCGATCACGAAAATGATGAACGGGTTGCGGTAGATGCGATAGAACGTGCGCATCCCCCACGACATTTTCTTCCACTCGTCGTAGGTGAGTGTCCACACGTCACCAATGCCGCGCCGATCCAGATCGCCGGACGAGGAGTGATGAATCGCGTGGGTGTGCCGCCACGCGAAATAGGGCGTGAAGGTGATGATGCCGCAGATGATGCCGAGCGCATCGTTAATCCGCTGATCCTTGAAAAACGATCCGTGTCCGGCGTCGTGCAGGATGATGAAGCAGCGCATGGCGAACATCGCCGTCAGGAAGGCGAAGGCGAGCGTTATCGGGTAGAAATTCAGGGCGAGGGTGCGATAGGTGATGTACCACAGGACGAAAAAGGGGGGAATGCTGGTGAGCACCTGAATGATGCTTTGGCGATTATCTGGGCTTTGATAGGGTTTTACGACTTGCTGCCAGGGGATTTTCTTGGTTTTAGACGCAATAGACGGTTGGGATGTTTCAATAGTCACGCTGGAATCTGCTCCAATAGAGGACGAATGAGGGTTAAGGATTACTAACTCTAGCATAGGGCGGACGAAATCATAGCCTTTATTCTTTTTTGTGCAAAGATAAAGGCTTAATTTCCAATCAACCCTTCATCTGCGCGGGTGCGGGATAGTGTTTCATATCCCGCACCACTACTGTAACCCTAGACTCCGGCGTTGGTTTCGAAAACGCGCTCATCGAGTTGGCGGACAGGCGAGCGGCTGAACCAAATCGCGCTGGCGATGCCGCCCAGCACCGCGATCCACAACGTTGCCCGCGCACCGAGGCTAGTCGCCAGCGCCCCCGCGATCAAGGCTCCTAACGGAGCGATCCCTTGTTCGAGGAAACCGAAGCTGGCGTTGGTGCGACCGAGCAGGTGATTCGGCACGATCATCTGGCGCAGACTGAGCGCATTAATCCAGTAGACCATCATCGCGCCATCGCTGATGATCTGCGCCATGATCAGCATCAGCGTCGCCAGCGCCACCGATCCCCCCGCCAATGGCGTGAGTACGCCGATGAATGAACTCAGCAGAAACGCGCCGATCAGCGTGGTGCGCAGGCCAAAGCGCTTCTGAATACGCTCGGTCAGCAGCGCGCCGATCAGCGCGCCGACACCGCCGCCCGCGACGGCAATTCCGAGCAGACTGGGCGTGAGGCCGAGGTCGCGGATGCCATAAATATCGTAGAGCGTGGCGTAAAAATTGCCGAAGAAGCTGCGCAGACTGAAGCAAATCGCCAGCGAGCGCAGCAGCGGATCGCGGGCGACCACGCGCACACCTTCGGCGATCTCGCGCCAGATCGATTCCGATTCGGTTGATCTGGCAGGCGCGGGTTCGCGCTTGCGAATCCGCAGGGTCATGGAGGACGAGAACAGAAACGAGAGCGCGTCGAAGATGATGGCAAACGGCGCGCTGATCGCCTGAATCAGCACGCCCGCCAGCGCTGGCCCACCGATCTCCGCCAGCGACTCGGAGGTCGAGAGGCGGCTGTTCGCTTCGACCAGTTGCTCGCGGGCGACCAGCGAGGGTAGATAGGCGCGGTAAGCCGACTCGAAGATCAGCGTCAGCACGCTCGTGACGACGACGACGACGTAAAGCAGCCCCATGCCGAGATGCCCGGTCAGCGCAGCGAGCGGCAGCGTCAGCAGAATCGCCATACGCGCTAAATCCATCATGATCAGGATCGGACGGCGGCGCAGGCGATCTACCCACGCGCCCGCGAACAAGCCCAGCAGCAGCACGGGCAGCGAGCCAACTGCCGCTAAAATACCCATCTGGTTGGGAGTCGCCGCGAGCGTGATCACGGCGATCAGGGAGAGGCCGCCGCGCGTAATGCGCGAGCCAAATTCAGAGACGGTTTGCCCGATCCACAACTTGAGAAAGTCCGGGTCGAGGCCGGAAAACAGGCGTTTCATGAGCTTAAGCAACTCCATGTGCAAGGCAAAGTCAGCGCGCAATCACGAACGTCAAAACCGCGTCGTGCGGTCGGACGCCAGGAGAAAAACCAATCCCGATTGTGATTACTGACCGACGATGCTGCTCATAGCAAGCCTCACTTCTCAGATGCGCCCATCTGCTTTCGGGGAACGGCTGAAGTGTAAAGGAGTTTGACAGCAATGGCAAGGCAGGTGCCAATTCGATTCATTACACAGGGTCATCGGATCAAATTTCTGTTTGGGTCATAAAAGGTGAACGGGGTTTCGGAGGGACGGCATTCATGCCGTCCGCTACAACGGACGCGATCCATCGCGTCCCTACGATTCCTGATGACCCTGTGTGATGACCCTGTGTGACTTTCAATCTCATTTTGATGCGATGACCCTGATTCATTACACTTTCCCACCCACTTCCGACACAAATCGCGCTAAAATGAGACCATTGCTGTGCGCGGCTGGTTTATTTGCCAATCGCGAGAGAGTCAGGTACAATCGAAGTACGGTTTGTGTAAAAAATAACAATTGGTTTATCCGGCGCTGGCAAACCCCGTTTGGGCGCTGTTTGATCCTTCGCTCCTCTATAGATGGACGTTGTGCATGAATCTAGGCAACCTCAATTCTAACAATCGCTCGATGAGCCTGGTCTGGATTATTGCGGCTGGATTGGCAATCGTCCTGGGGGGTCTGCTGATTGCTTCGTTCACCCCCAGCATCTTCCCGGCGCAGGGGTCATCGCAATCCCTTCAGGTCGATACACTGTTCCGCTTCATGCTCGCCATCGGCGGCATGATTTTCCTGCTCGTCAACGGCGTGCTGCTCTACTCGGTCATTCGCTTCCGCCACCGCAAGGGGGATAACAGCGACGGCCCGCCGATTCACGGCAACACCACACTTGAATTTACGTGGACGGTCATTCCGGCGATCATCGTCCTGATTTTGACCGTTTACAGCTATACCGTTTACAACTCGATCCTCGCGCCCGTGCCCAACGAGATGGACATCAACGTGACGGCGCAGCGCTTCGCCTGGACGTTCACCTATTCGATCACCAAAGACACGCTGCCGGAAGGCGTGACGCTGGATCAGCTTCCCGCCGATACGCAGGCGGCGCTGAACGCGGGCAAATCGATCACCTTCAACTCGCCACAGCTTCATACGTGGGTCAACCAGCCGATGCACGTGCTGCTGAACTCGGAAGACGTGAATCATGCTTTCTGGGTTCCGGGGATGCGCGTCAAGCAGGACGTTCTGCCCGGTCGCACGACCGATACGCGCTTCACGCCGATTGAAGACGGTGTGTACCGGATCGAGTGCGCCGAGTTGTGCGGTACGGGGCATGGCGGCATGGCCGGATCGGTGGTCGATGGCGTGCTGCAAGGCTCGTGGCTGGTGGTGCATTCAAGCGAAGCCGATTATATGAGTCAATTCTACGATCCGCAGGCGAAAGCGGTGCTGTTCCCGCCGACCGACCCGGCGGTGCTGGGCAAGCAAATCCTCGCCAGCGGCGCGTATCCGTGCCCGACCTGCCATACGCTCGGCGCGCTCAACTGGACAGGGACGATTGGCCCGCATCTCGACGGCGTGGGTACGCGCGCCGCGACCCGGGTCGCGGGGCAGACCGCCGAACAATACATCACCAATTCGATCCGCAATCCGGCAGCCTTCATCGTGCCCGGTTTCACCAACGACATGCCGCAGTTCCACGACTCGGCGGATCAGACCAACTATATGCCCGACAGCGATTTGCAGGCGATTGTCGCCTTCCTGCTGACGCAGAAATAGAAGTCAAACCTCACCCGCTCTCCTAAGAGAGCGGGTGAGCACTAAAGCGATAGTAGAAATCGTTTTTACAGGAGAGAGCATGGCAACGATCACACGACCTTTGCCTGGGGTAGCTACCGAAGGGGAGCACGGCCCCGGCATCAGCAAGTATCTGCGCTGGAGCGTTGATCACAAAGTCATCGGCATCCAGTATATGGTGACTTCGCTCTGTTTCATGATTATCGGCGGGGCGCTGGCGGAACTAATCCGCACCGAACTGCTCACGCCGAGCCTCGACGTGATGCAGACGGGGCAGCAGTACAATCAGTTGTTCAGCATTCACGGCACGGTGATGATCTTCCTGTTCATCATCCCGTTCTTCGCGGGGCTGGGCAACTATCTCGTGCCGCTGATGCTCGGCGCGAAAGATATGGCTTTCCCCTGGCTGAACGCTTTCGCCTTCTGGCTGATCCTCCCGGCAGGTATTTTCCTGCTGCTCGGCTGGTTCGCCGGGCAAGCCGAAGCAGGCTGGACGAGCTATCCACCGTTGAGCACGCTCTTTAGCGGCGATGGGCAAACGATGTGGGCGATTTCGCTGCACTTGCTCGGCCTCTCGTCGATCCTCGGCTCGATCAACTTTATCGTTACGATCAAGAATATGCGTCCCGAAGGCATGGGCTATTTCCAGATGCCCCTGTTCGTCTGGGCGATCCTAGCGACTGCGATCATCGCGGTGCTGGCGACCCCCTTCCTGGCGGGCGCGCTCACTCTGATGATCCTCGACCGGGTGGCCGGAACCTCGTTCTTCAACCCGGCACAGGGCGGCGACGTTCTGCTCTGGCAGAACGTTTTCTGGTTCTACAGCCATCCCGCTGTCTACATCATGGTTTTGCCCGGCTTCGGCATCCTCAGCGAAGTCCTCTCGACCCACTCGCGCAAGCCGATCTTCGGCTACCGCGCGATTGCGCTCTCCAGTATGGCGATTGCGCTGGTCGGCTTCACGGTCTGGGGACATCACATGTTCACCTCCCTGACGCCCGAACTGCGTATCCCCTTCATGATCACCTCGATGATCATCGCCGTGCCAACGGGCATCAAAATCTTTAGCTGGCTTGGCACGATCTGGGGCGGCAAGATTCACTTCCGCGCCGCGATGCTGTTCGCGCTCGGCTTCCTCTCGATGTTCGTGATCGGCGGGATCAGCGGCGTCATGCTGGCTTCCATTCCGTTCGACATCGACGTGACCGACACCTATTTCGTCGTCAGCCACCTGCACTTCGTTCTCTACGGCGGTTCGGTGTTCGCCATCTTCGCCGGAATTTATCACTGGTTCCCGAAGATCACCGGACGGATGCTCAACGAGCGGCTCGGCAAAATCCATTTCTGGATTACCTTCGTCTCGTTCTTCTTCACCTATTTCCCGATGACCCTGCTCGGTATCGAGGGGATGCCGCGCCGCGTGGCGATCTACGCGCCGGAATATCAGGGCTTGAATGATCTCATCAGCTTCTCGGCCTTCGTGCTCGGTCTGGCGACGTTCATCCTGATCTTCAACATGATTTGGAGCCTGTCACACGGCAAACGCGCGGGCGCGAACCCCTGGCGCGCGCTCACGCTCGAATGGGCGACGACCTCGCCGCCGCCGGAACACAACTTCGTTGGCGATCCGGTGCCGTTCAAGAACCCGTATGGTTATGGCACGCAGGCGTCCTACGCTTATTTGAACGCGATTGACGATCAGTTTGGGCCGCCGGAACTGCCGCCGGAAACCCGTGAACTCACCACGCCGAAGCCTGCCACCAGCGGCGCAGGGGATTAAGTCGTTCGTCTCACGTGTGATGTAGGGGCGCACCTATGTGTGCGCCCTATAATGAGGGCAGACACATAGGTCTGCCCCTACAAAACAGCCCGACAGGTTGATTATCGGGCAGTATCTCGGTAAGTCTGGGTGATGGTTTAACGTTAATGCAGCAAAAGGCAATCGAAGAGCGCGAACTTTCGCGCGAGGAACTGCTTGCCCTGCGCAATAAGCGCACGGCGGTGACCGTATTCCAGTGTTCCTGGATTATGGTGTTCGTCTGTTTGATTATTGCTGATCTCTGGCTGCGGCAGGATTTCGTTTCATGGCCGCCGCCGGGAGTCGCGCCGCTCGACCCGCTGCTGCCGACGATTGCAACGGTCGGGCTGCTGATCAGCGCGGCGCTGGCAGGTGGCGGGCTGCGTGCCATTCGCACCGGGAAGCGCGCGGCGTTTCTGCTGCAATGGCGGATCGCGCTGGGGTTAGGCATTCTGTTCGTGCTGATTATGGCTTACGCCTGGATCAGCGTGCCGGTCAGCGGCTTGTACAGCCAGCTTTTTCGGGTGATGACCGCCTACCATGCCATCCACGCGCTCGTCATCGGTTACATCATGATTTACGTCTACCGGCACGCGGACGCTTACGATCAGGTGCATAACTGGGCGGTGGAAGCGTCGGTGAAATTGTGGTATTTTGTAGTCGTCGCCTGGATTTTGTTCTACGTGGTGCTGTACCTGATCTAGGCACACAGGGGAGAGGGAATCTATGCAACCAGGGTTGACTCGCGCCATACCGATGGCAATCATCGGTTTCATGTTTGGCGCGTTGGTCGTGATTGTCCTTCGCGCTTTGCAGGGGTTAGACCCGCTCTGGAATCCCGGCGTCGGTCTGGTGATTGCCCCGATTTTCATGGCCGCGTTCTTCGTCTGGGGGATCGGCGCGTTCAACCCGAAGTTGAGCATTCATGGTGATGAAGAAGCCGTCGAAGCCGCCCACGAAGCAATGGAAGCCGCCGCCGAATCGCCGCGTGGTATCCTGATCGGTACGACCTGGCAGTTGCTCCTGCTGGTGCTGGTGCTGCTGATACTCGTCGGCGGTTTCGCGGCGCTGCCGGGAGGTCTGGCCTTGACGCAGACGGTCGTGCCCGGCGCATCGACCACGATGGTTGGCTACGCGCAGGTTGACCTGCCCTTCGGCCTGCCTTCCGTCGAGGTCAGCACGCTGGTGATCTTCATCGTGTTCATCCTGTGGGCATTCGTCTCGCTGGCGGTCGCTGGCTGGATTATCGCCCTCGTGATGGGCTTCATCTCGCGCGGGATCATCGAAGTCAAACTTGCGCCTGCGGGCGCGGCGGCGCTGCCTGCGCCCACCCGCGAGGAACGCGCCGCGAAAGCGCAAAATCTGCGCGCCATCGCTGCGGGCGTAGGGATGTTCATTGTCCTGTTCATTATCCTTTACGAACTGTTCTACAACGTCGTTTTCGGCATTATTTTCAAAAACCCGGCTATTCCCGGCGTGTCGCTGCTGTTCGACGCGCCGACGCAGCAGCTTCTGCTGACGATCATCTTCACATTCATCGTGATCGCGCTGGTGCTGGGGCGCGAACGCACGCGGCTGATCACGCCCTACATCGTCTGGTTCTTCGCGCTCTACGTGATCTTCTACTACGTCGCTATTGGCCTGATCTTCCCGCAGCCGTCGCTGCCGCTGCTGAACCTGATTTTCGACAGCCCGACCCAGTTGATCATTCTGTCGCTGGTCAACGCAGTCGTGTTCACGATCATTATTTTGCAGACGCAGCTTGTCCTCAACGTCATCGGCATCGTGGCGAAGTGGCTGGCCTTTCAACTGCGCCGTATACCCAATATCCTGCAATAACGGTCACGGGACTTTGATATGAGCGAAATGAGTATTGAGCACGTTCAGGTAGACCCCAGAGACGACGCCGCAGCCGCGCGTCACGAAGCCCAGCACGCGGATAACCTCAAGTTCGCGATGTGGCTGTATCTGGCCTCGGAAGTGGTCATCTTCACCACGCTGATCGCCATCTTCGTGATTTTCCGCGTCAACTTCCCGGATCGCGTCGAAGAAGTGCATCAGGCGTCCGGTCTCGGTCTGGTCGGCCTGAATACCTTCCTGCTGCTGACCAGCAGTTGGACGATGGTGATGGGGCTGCGCGCTATTCAGAAGAACGACAGCAAGTGGCTGGCGCGCTGGATCGGCGCGACGGCAGTCCTCGGCACGTTGTTCGTGATGATGCAGTACGTCGAATACTCGCATCTGGCGAGCGAGGGCATCACCCTCTACAGCGATGCGTTCGGGATGCGCTTCTACGCGCCGACGGCCTTTCACGGCGCGCACGTGATCGCGGGCGTGATCTGGGCAATCTGGGTCGTCAACGGCGCGCTCAAAGGCAAATATAAGGACGGCAAGTACCTCGGCGTCGAGATATTCGGCCTGTTCTGGCACTTCGTTGACGTGGTGTGGATTGTCCTGTTTACCGTGATTTACCTGCTTTAGGAGGCGATTGATGGCCGACGAACAGAAGAATCCAACCCCCGCGCCCACGCCGTTCAACGAGCAAAATGCGCCCGAATCGGTGAAAGCGACGGAGGGCGAGTCGATCCGCGAACTGCGCGACGTGCCGATTGAGACTGTGCCCGACTCGAAGCTCGCGCCGGAAGATCAGGCGGTCAAAGCCGCCGAGTCGCCAGCAGCGCGTGAAGCTCGGCGCGCGGGTGAAGAGACGCTCAATAAGCCGATTGAAGCGATTGAAGATACCGTCAATGCGGCGGACATCCGTGATCAGGCTAAAGCCGCGCACCCGCTGCCGCACGCCGTCGCTGACGACACCGTGCTGTTCGGCTACACGATCCCGCTGCCGCTCTATACCGTGATTTACGTTATCCTTGCCGCGATTACGCTGCTCGAAGTCGGCATTTCCAGCCTGCCGCACAGCATCCTGACCACGATCCCGCTGATCGTTTGCTCGGCGGCCAAAGCGGTGCTGGTGCTGCTGTTCTACATGCACCTGCGCGAAGACAGCAAGATTTTCGCCTTCGCCATCATCCTGCCGATGTTCATCGCGCTGGTGGCTTCGATCTTCCTGCTGACGGTGCCGATCAAGGGCTACTAGTTTCACTTAATTTTCAACGTTCGATTTTTTGTAGGGGCGACCTGGCAGGTCGCCCCTACACGTTTACACGGTCAGCGACGAGGAGGAATCGCATGGCGCACATCGACCTGAATGGGCAGATCGCCATTGTGACCGGATCGGCGCACCGCGTCGGGCGGGCAATCGCGCTTGAACTGGCGAAATCCGGCGTCGGCATCCTCGTCCATTATTTCCGCTCCTCCGACGAAACCGTCCGCGACACCCTGCACGCGATCCGCTCGCACGGCGTGGCTGCTTTTCCCGTTCAGGCCGATTTGACCTCTGCGGAAGGCGTTGAGCGCGTGTTTCAGGCCGCGCGCGATCATTTTGGTCGGCTCGATCTTCTGGTCAACAGCGCCTCGAACTTTCAGAAGCGCCGCCTGCTCGACGTGTCGCTCGACGAGTGGAATGAAACCATCAGCGCCAACCTGACCGCGCCGTTTCTGTGTACGCAGCAGGCGATTCGGCTGATGCGCGAGAAAACCCCACCCGGCGGCGTGATCGTCAACATTGGCGACCGGGGCGCGCTCGATCCCTGGCCGGATTACGCGCATCACGGCATCAGCAAGGCCGGGCTGCTGGCGCTGACGAAGGTCACGGCGGCGAGCTACGGGCCGGACATCCGCGCCAATTTCATCATCCCCGGTCTGGTGATGCGTTCCGAAGGCATGAGCGAAGCATACTGGCAGTCCGCCGCGCAGAAATTTCCGATCAACCATCCCGGCTCGGCAGAGGACGTGGGGCGGGCGGTTGTCTACCTCGCCAGTGAGGATTTCCTGACCGGCGTCGTCCTCAACGTCGATGGCGGCGCGGGCGTCATCTAAACACCAACGTCCGACAACCTTATCTGTTCATTTGCCCTCCGCCTTACTAC
>DASZXN010000121.1:0-8146 GCA_035545875.1 Phototrophicaceae bacterium | reverse complement strand
AGCGCCGACCGTCACCCTGTTTGGCCCCGCCGATCCGGTCGAGTTCGGCTCGTGGGGCTTGTCCGAGCGTCAGCAGGTTTTGACCACCAACATCGCCTGCCGACCCTGCCGCGTCCTCGATTGGGGCGGCGACGATGCCCGCAATCACCCCTGTGTCCGCGAGATCACACCCGCGCGCGTCCTCGAAGCCGCCCGCCGCGCCATGAATGCCTGATTAGTGCGCTCCGGCCAGAGCCGACCGCACGTAAGCCTCGACGCGCGGCTTCAGCGCTGAAAAATGCGGTGTCTCAACACCGAGCCGCTTTCCCTCAGCCAGCGTATCGTCATAAATGCGCTTTAGCTCTTCAACGCCTGTATGTGCGCTCATGATCCTGCGCTCCAGCGGGTGCATACGGAAATAGAGCTTGAAAAGCCCCGCTGCGAACCACGCGGGCTGATAGTAGACTGCGTTTTCGCGCTCGTAGATTTTCAAATCGATTCCGCGCGCCGCACAGATTTGCCACGTTTCGCGCATACACAGGATGACTTCGTGCAGCGCGCCAACGCTGGTCATCAGGTGTTCCGAATCCCCAACTTTCAAGCCGACACCGATTACGGCGGCTTCCTGCGCAAAGTGCATCCACAACCAATGGAGCATATCCGCGCGGACATCTACCTTTAGCTGTGCGCTCTCGAACAGCTTGCTCAGGCGCACGACGCGCTCGCTGTGCGCCCCGTCAGTCTCTCCCAAACGGACTTCATTCATCAGCGCGCCGGTCAGTTCACAACCATTGAGTGCGCCGCCCGCAACCGGATAACCCCATAGATACTGCTGGCGTGGCAAGTAACGGTCAATCGAACTGAAATCCGTCCATAACCCGTTGAAGAACAGTATCTCGGTGCTGCCCGCGCTCCTGGCTAGGATAGGCAAAACGCTTTCCAGTTGATAATGACGCACGCTGACAAGAATCAGATCGTAGCCATCGCTCGGCGCGAACTGCTCTGTCACGCGAATCAGATAATGAATGCGCCGCTCCTGTTCAGGTGTGTGCCGCCCATCCAAGAGATGTACGTCGATGCCGCCTTCGTACTGTGCCGACTTGCCTGCCCTGACATAATGGACAACCTCATGCCCTGCTTCCGCAAAAAGCTGCCCGTAAATCGTCCCGATGACTCCGGCTCCCAAAACAAGAATTTTCATGGTTCACCTGTTTGTTGATCCCTTCCGCAAACAGACATGAACACTAGATCATTCTTGCGGCAGGCGCAGGTGACAAAGATCACATTTCCAAGACATGAGCGGCGAAATACTTCGGCTCACGTTCCTGATCAATCCGGTATCTTATACCCGCTCAAATTCTGCTTCGGCTTCGGGTACGCAACCTTCATATTTTCCAGCGCCTCGACAATCGCCCGCGTGATCACCAAGTCCCGATACCACTTGTGGTTCGCCGGGATGATGTACCAGGGCGCGTATTCGGTGTTACAGAAGGTCAGCACCGCTTCGTACGCCTCCATATAATCGTCCCACCTGGCGCGCGTGGTCAGGTCATCCGGGTTGAACTTCCACCACTTGTCCGGGCGATCCAGCCGATCCTGAAAGCGCTTCTTCTGCTCGTCCTTGCTGATGTGCAGGTAGAACTTGAGGATGCGCGTGCCGCTCTCGGTAAGCTGCCGCTCGAACTCGTTGATGCGGTCGTAGCGCTTCTCCCACACTTCGCGCGGCACGAGCTTGTTCACGCGCACGATCAGCACATCCTCGTAATGGCTGCGGTTGAAAATGCCGATATAACCTTTGCCGGGGGTACGCTGATGGATGCGCCAGAGGAAATCATGCGCCAAATCTTCCGCCGACGGCGCTTTGAAGCTGGTCACGACCACGCCCTGCGGATTAACGTTCAGAAACACCTTCTTGATCGTACTGTCCTTGCCACCCGCGTCCATCGCCTGCAAAACGATCAGCAGGGATTGGCTGCCCTGCGCGTAGAGCATCTCCTGAAGGTCAGCCAGCCGCTTCTCGAACTGCGCGTCGTCGGCAGCAGCGCGCTCCTTGTCGTAACCACCGGTGTAGCTCGGATCATAATCCTTCAGATTAATTTTGCTGCCAATTTTGGGAATCAAACGCTGTTCAGCCATGAGCCTCTTCTCGAATTAACTGGGCGCGTCCAACGCTTCGGCAGACAGTAGGACGTGCAAAGGAGCATATCGAATATAGTATACGCGGTAATGCAAACCATTTTCGAACCCGGCCAGTTCCTCGCGCGAGTCCAGTCGAAATTTCAGTCCGCCGACCAGCAGTTCATAGCCTGTTGAGCTTCCATAGCGGCTGCGATACTGGACGACCCGTGTCTGCGCCACTCCTTCGACGGAGAACACCCGCCCCGCCCGCAGATCGCGCCCTTGCAGCAGCGAAATCCCGGCAATCAGGAACAGGATGAGCGTGATCCCCACGAACACATAGACGAAGGCCTGCTTATCCTGCGGCTGCGTCCCCGCCGAAAGCTGGATCACTACGAGCAGCACCACGAACGCCAGCCAGAAGATCAGCAGCCCGCGTATGCCGTTGGACACGGAAGCGCGATATTTATGGCGAGCGATCTCGCGCTGGCGTTCGGCCAGTTTGCCCTGCTGATTGGCGCGCAGATCGTCCGCCGTGAAGCCGACACGCTGGGCGGCGCGGGCGGTAAGCGTCTGCATAATCTAGAAATCCGTCTCACCGCTGGGCGCGACCGTGCGCGTCGAGTCACTTTTATAGGTGACCATCCCCACCGCTGCGCCTTTAATTTTGCGCACCGAGCGCCGCGCTGCCACGTCCACGATCACGCTGCCTTCGTTACGCCCAGCGCTGTAATAAGCTGCCAGCGCCGCCGCCTTCTCGATCACCTTTTCGGGAATCTGCCGCCCGTCGAACTTGACGATCACGTGCGCGCCGGCTTTCTCGTGCGCGTGCAGCCAGGTATCCTGCGGCCCACCCTTGTCGAAGGTGACAATCTCGTTCTGGCGGCTGTTGCGCCCGACCCAGATCACGAAACCGTCCCGGCTGACCACGCGCAGCGGCGCGCTTTTACCGCTCCCGGCGATCTTTCCGGTCGGCTTACCCTTCCAGTAGCCTTTGTTCTGAAGCGCCTGCTGTACCTCATCGATCTCCGGCCAGTTGCTCGCCAGCGTCAAATCGGTGTCCAGTTGGCGCAAGAACTGAAGCTCATTTTCCGTCTCTCGGATCAGCCTCGGCACGTCGTCAAGCGCGCGCTTGGCCTTGTTGTACTTCTCGAAATAGCGCTGGGCATTTTCCAGCGGCGAAATGCTCGTGTCGAGCGCGATCACCAGTTCCGGCGCGTCGAGGTCGTACTGCGCCCGCAGTTCCTTTTGCCCCTTCTGGATCGCGTACTGATAGGCGAGGATCAATTCGCCGCTCTGTCGCAGCGATTCACGCTCGCTCTCGTCGGTCATCGAGCGTTGCAGCGAGGCCAGCTTCGCCCCTTCCTTGCCAGCCGCCTCCTGAATCGCCTCGTGGATCGGCACTTTCGCCGCGTTGTAAGCATCCTCTCCAACCGGAGCCGTATAGAACAGCGTCAGCGCTTCGCTGATCGACTCGACGCGCCGCCAGCCGTCCATGCTTTCGAGCGGATAGACGCTGAATGCCGCAATGCCTCGGTCGCCTTCCGCGACTCCCGGCTGCCAGTCGCGTTTTTGCAGCGGCGCGATCACACTTTGCAGCGCTCCGAGCAGCTTTTCGTAATCGGCATCGTCGGCTTTCTGCTCCGCTGCTCCGCTCGCCCGATAGACGATCTCTTTTGCCACCAACGGACTCACCGCGAGCAGCCGCGAGGTCAGCACCTGATGGGTTTTGCGCTTGGCGTCCTGATTCTGCTCGAACAGCCCGATCAGACTTTCCAGCGTCAGCCCGAACGGACTCAGCTTGCCAATCTGCGGCGGCGGTGGCGCGTACTCATGATTGGGCAGGCTGACGCGGTAGCGGTTCTCGTCCGGCCCGACGCGGCGCATACAGTCGAGGATGATGCCGTTCTGCACGAGGAGCAGGTTACTCCGGCGCTCCATCGGCTCGACGATGATCGTCACGTCGCCCTCCGGCCCGGCCACGTCGATGTGAATGATGCGCTCCCATTCCGGCTGGCTGACGTGCGTGACCGCCCCACCCTCGACGTAGCGACGGAACAGCAATCCGAGCTGCGTCGGCGTTTGCAGCCCGCGCCGCAGCTTTTCCGGCACGAGGTGGATGCGCGGCGTCATCGGGTCAGCGCTCATGTACAGGTAGCGCCGCTGATGGCTGGCGTAAATTTCCAGCCCCAGCCCATGCTCATCGACGCTCAGGGAATCCTGCACGCGCCCGCCGACGAGCGTATCCATGAACTCGTCTACCAGCGCCGACAGAGTGAAAACGTCTAAATACATGACAACTTCCTAAAACCAGCAGTTAGTGATTGGTTTTTAGTCGTTAGTTTTTGGTTTTTAACCAACGCCAGTTATGGATAACGATTTTGAGCGAAGAATTTTATCGTAGGGGCACGATATGTCGTGCCCTTACAAGGGAAAAACCAGTTCACGCTGCGGCGTATCCATAATTCAGGTTAACTAAGAACTAACAACCAATAACCAATCACTAGAGTTTCGGCAGCGCCTTACTGAGTTCAACGAGATGCTTCTCGCCGTTCTCGTCGGTTTCTTCGATCCACAGCTTGCCGCCTTTCGCCATCCGGTCGAGAAAGAGCACGCCGTTCAGATGATCGATCTCGTGGTGAACGACAATTGAATCAATACCTTCAACGCGCATCTCGATCTTCTTCCAGTTCTCGTCACGGGCGCGAAACGTCAGCCACGTCGGGCGAATCGTGTCCCACGTCACCCAACCGGGCATACTCAGGCAGCCGTCGAACCCCGTGCCGACCTCGCCGCTCTCGACAATCACCGGGTTGATCAGCGCAATCGGCGGCTGGATTTCGCCCTTGTCCTGCCCAAAACGCACGAGCGCGACCCGTTTGTACACGCCAATCTGCGGCGCGGCCAGTCCAGCGCCCGCCTGCGTCGCCAGCGTGTCCTTGAGGTCAGTGATCAGCGCCTTGACCTCGTTGTCCACCCGCTTGATTTCAGCGGATTTGCGCCGGAGTCGCGCCTCATCCTGAGGGTACAAAAGAATTTTTCTGACAGCCATTCAGTTTCTCTCAAAGTCGTCTATTCAGAGATTCAGGTACTCCGTAGGGGCACGACATGCCGTGCCCCGACAAAGATCGGCTACTTCGCATCCGGCGTGAGCAGATACGCCATTACATCCGCCAACTGCTGATCGCTCATGCGCTGGGCAAAATCCTT
Source organism: Phototrophicaceae bacterium (assembly GCA_035545875.1). Lineage (GTDB taxonomy): Bacteria > Chloroflexota > Anaerolineae > Aggregatilineales > Phototrophicaceae > Flexifilum. The sequence continues at coordinate 2,839 of DASZXN010000121.1, read as the reverse complement.
CGGCATCACGTCCGTGTACCCCGGCACGACAAACGCCGATGGATTGGTAATCGACTGGTAGAGGTAAGCCGCCGCCGACAGCCCCGGACGCCGAGTCGCTGCTCGCGCTGCGATCCCCACCCACGACGGCGCGATCCCATTCTCCGCGCCTTGTCGATGGCACACCGGACAGCCCATGCTCTCGATAATCGACTCGGCATCGGCTGCATTCCCGATCTTCAGCAGCGCGTCCACTTTCGCCTGATCGACTGCCGCCGCTTGCGGTGTCGGCGGCGTTGCTGGAATCGCCGCGAACGCGATCACGAACGCAATCACGAAAACGACCAGCAGCGCCAGCACCAGATACACCGGCCAGCCCAGTGTCCGCCATGTCAGCCGAGTTTGTTTCATAGCTCAGGGATTATACCGTGTCGAGAAGGTTTTGTAGGGGCATGATATATCATGCAGGGTCATCGCATCAAATTTCTGTTTGGGTCATAAAAGGCGAACGGGGTTTCGTAGGGACGGCATTCATGCCGTCCGCTACAACGGACGCGATCAATCGCGTCCCTACGATTCCTGATGGCCCTGTGTGCCTTTCAATCTCATTTTGATGCGATGACCCTGATATATCATGCCCCCGAAATACGCTTACAGCAGAATTTTATCGAGGATCATCGCCATGAACAGAAAGGCGAGATAAGCCGTCGAAAATTTGTAGGCCGACCGTGCCGCCGCGCCTGTCCCCTCTTTGATCAGCTTGATCGACGCGCGAATCAGGCCAATACCGAGCGTCAGCGCCGCCAGCAGATAAATCGCGCTCAGGAAATGGAACACGACGGGCAGCAGGCTGATTAGAAACAGCATGATCGAGTAGAGGAGAATTTGCTGCCGCGTGACTACCTCGCCTCGCGCGACCGGCATCATGGGCACGTTGGCGCGCGCGTAATCCGTGTTGACCAGCAGCGCCAGCGCCCAACTGTGCGGCGGCGTCCAGTAAAAGACAATCGCGAACAGGATAAAGGCCGGATAGCTCAGGCTGCCCGTGACCGCTGCCCAACCGACCAGCACCGGCATCGCCCCCGCGCCGCCGCCGATCAGGATATTCAGCACCGTGTTGCGCTTGAGCAGCATCGTGTAAATCACAACGTAGTAGATTGCCCCGCCCAGCGCCAGTCCCGCCGCCAGCCAGTTGACCAGCACGCCGAGGATCAGCGTTGACCACACGATCAAGCCCAAGCCGAACAGCAGCGCGTTAATCGGCTCGACCCGCCCCGATGGAATCGGTCGGCGCGCCGTGCGCGACATCTGCGCGTCCATATCGCGGTCGAAATACTGGTTGATCACGCTCGCGCCGCCTGCCGAGAGCGCCCCGCCGATCAGCGTCGGCACGAGGATAGCGAGCGGTGGAATCCCACCCGACGCGATCACCATCGCCGTGAGCGTCGTGAACAGCAGCAGCACGACGATGCGCAGCTTCGTCAGCTCAAGATAAGAGCGGAGGGTGACCTTGAAGCCCGGTTTTTCTAGTTCTGGAGCGCTTCCGACTGTGGACGCCATTCGCCTTCCATTCGCTCGGCGGTATTCACCGACTCAATGACACTCAGGTAGATCAGCAGCGCCCACGTCAGCGCCGCAAACAGGACATGTCCCGCTTCCCAAATGGGCAGCGCGCCGCTGAAGACCACGCCCGCGCCGATCACCGCCTGGCACAGATAAGCGACCAGCGCCAGCCCCGCCAGCAGCCGAATCCGGCTTTCGCCGCGCCGCCGCGTCCACGCCATCCAGACCAGCAGCACGAGCGCCACGCCCAGCGCAACCACCGCGAAGCGGTGCATCATGCTCACCATTGGCAGCGTGCCCTGATCCGCCGGGAAGATCGATCCGTTGCACAACGGCCACGAAGCGCAGGCGAGGGTCGCGCCGCTGCCGCGCACCAGCGCGCCGGTCAGGATGATCACGAACGAGAGTAAGGTCGTGACGTAGGCCAGCGCGGTAAAGCTGTCACGGGAGTAATGCTGTTTGGCGACGTAGGCCGACGCGACTGCCGCCACCACCAACCCGCCGAGCAAGAGCATCGCGGTGCCGAGATGCACCGTCACCAGCACCGGATTGAGTTCATTGAGGACGACCGCGCGTCCCAGCCCATCCTGCACCGAATAGAGCAGCGCCGCGATAATCGTCGCAATCAGCACCAGCCCGCCCTGGCTTTTCTTGCTGCGGAAATCGCGGATAGCGATCACCAGCATGGCAAGGCCAAATAAGCCGATCAGCAGCGCGACCAGCCGATGTGTCCATTCAATCCAGGCGGTGATATTACTCAGCGGAGGGAATATCGTGCCATTGCAGAGCGGCCAGCTATCGCCGCAGCCCAGCCCTGAATCGGAGACGCGCACGACCGCGCCGATCACGATCAGGCCCACCGTCAAAAGCGCCGTGATCAGCGCTAGTGTCGGGAATAAACGTGAACGCATCCTGCCCCCAAGCCAACGTGGGTTGAAGCCTCAAATTCTATATCACCTTTGGCAGATTTCTATAGAATTTTACAAATAGCCCACAATTATGCCGACTTTTGCTGTTGAGCTTCGGCCTTGCTGCGCTTCAAACCCCAGTCGATGATCCAGATGATGATCGCAATCGTCACCGCTATGCCGATCAGGTTGACGAGCGCGAAAGCAATCAAAATGAAGAACTGATCCGCTTTCCAGGGCAGCATCATCGTCGGGGAAGCGTCCGGGGTGCCCACCTGCTTCAGAAATGGCAGTACCTGGCCGCCCGTCGCTACCAGCAGAGACGTTAATCCGCCACCGGCCAGCAGAATTACCAGCACAACGATCAGAAACGTGAATCGTTTCACGGA
>DASZXN010000120.1:0-7905 GCA_035545875.1 Phototrophicaceae bacterium | reverse complement strand
AAGGTGTCCTTTCCTCAGCCATCAGGGAGAAGGGGAAAAACAGGACTTCAGAGAATTAAAAGCCCTCGCCCTGAGATCGTTTCTGGAAAGCGGGAGAAATACCGCCCATTCGAGGGAGTTTTCAGAAACCCTCTGAGGGAGAAGGGGTAGGGGATGAGGGCTTGTCGAACAACTTCATCTGCCTTTAATTTGCCCTGTGTATCTTGGGTTATCTTCGCGTGCGGTGACAACAACCTAGAGGGATGATCATGGTGCATTACGACGCAATCATTGTGGGGACTGGTCAGGCGGGGCCGCCGCTGGCGCGCAAGCTGGCCGATCAGGGGCATAAGGTCGCGCTTGCCGAGGGGGGAACGTTTGGCGGATCGTGTGTGAACTACGGCTGCACACCCAGCAAGGCGATGATCGGCAGCGCCAACGCCATCCAGACGGCGCGGCGCGGCGGCGATTTTGGCTTCAAGGCGGGGCAAATCGAGGCCGATTTCACGCGCGTGGTTGAGCGGCGTGACGGGATCGTGCGCGAATCGCGCGAGGGGCTGATCAAGAGCCTCGAACACCGCAGGAACATCACCATCTACCGCGAATACGCCAGCTTCGAGGATGCGAAACATATACGGGTCGGCAGCGACGTGATCGAGGGCGACAAAATTTACCTCAATACCGGCACACGCTCGGCAATCCCGGCGATTGAGGGGCTGGATAAAGTTCCCTACCTCGACAACGTGCGCCTGATGGGGCTGACCGTCCTGCCCAAACACCTGATTATTATCGGCGCGGGCTATATCGGCCTGGAGTTCGCGCTCGCTTTCCAGCGTTATGGCAGTCAGGTCACGGTGATCGACCACTCCGGCGTGATCATCGATCACGAGGACGGCGAATTTTCCGAGCTGGTGCATCGCGTCCTGACCCGTGAGGGCGTGCGCTTCGCCTTCAACTCCGAGGCGACCCACGTCGGCTACGTCAACGGCGAGATTGAGGTCAAGGTCGAGCATAAATCGGGCTTCGAGCAGATACTGCGGGGCACACATCTGCTCATCGCTGCCGGACGCCTCCCCAACAGCAACCAAATCGGCGCCGAGAAGATCGGCCTCGCGCTCGACAAGCGCGGCTTCATTCAGGTCGATGATCATCTGCGCACCAACGTTGAGGGTGTTTACGCGCTGGGCGACGTGAATGGTCGCGGAGCGTTCACGCACACCTCGTATGACGACTACCAGATCATCGTCGATAACCTCAAGGGCGGCGACCGCAAAGTGTCGGATCGCATTCTGGCTTATGCCATGTACATCGACCCGCCGCTGGCGCACGTCGGCCTGAGCGAGCGCGACGTGCGCGCGCAAAGCTTACAGGATGTGCTGGTCGCCAAGCTGCCGATGACGAAGGTCAACCGCGCCAACGAATACGGTCAGAACGAAGGCTTGATGAAGATTCTGGTCGATGGCAAAACGCAGCAGTTCCTCGGCGCGACACTTTACGGCATGAGCGCTGACGAGGTCATTCATTCGATCCTCGATATGATGTACGCTAAAGCGCCGTATACGGTCATGATGCGCGCCATGCACATTCATCCGACCGTCTCCGAACTGCTGCCGACCATGCTCGAACAGCTCAAGCCGCTGCAATAAGAGCCTATCAACCACGTGTTTGTAGGGACACGGGTGCGCCGTGTCCCTTGCCAATTCGTGGCTTGCGTTAATTCGGCCAGGTGTAGCGTACGGTGTAAGTGATCACCGTTTCGCCGCCCGCGGGAACCTGCGGACGGAACTCGATGGTGCTGGAGTCCACCTTTGTATAGGGCATCGAGGAACTGAGAATCTCCCAATTGCTCCAGCGGAACAGATGCTCCGGCACGCGTACCTCGACCGATCCGCTGTCCTTGTGATTGCGCAGGTGAATCTCGTAGGTTTCCTCAAGCACGTTGTTGGCGACCAGATGGAAGTTGGTTTGTGTGCGGTCGCCGACCAGATCGAAAGCGTTGCCGAGGAACAACTGGACATTTTCACCCTTCGGCGTGTGATCGATGCTGTTCTCGCCGATCAGCAGCGCCGAGCCATCGACATCCTGCTGATAGACGCGCACGTCGCCTGCCGGGAGCGCCGCGCCGAGGCCGCCATCGTCGCCCGTGCTGAATTCGAGATAGTTACTGACCGTTGTAATCCCTGTCTGACCATAAGTCTGATCGACAATCGGGCTGCCGCCAGGGTAATAGGGCTGGCTGGCGTCGTAGACGTAGAAAGTGTCCGCCGGAACGCTGGCCGCCGAGACGAACTCGACCTGCTTGGTCTCGTTCGCGCCGACCGTCACCGGGCGCGAAATCTCGTAGAGCTTGTATTCGTTGAAATTGCGCTGCTCGACGGCAGGCGCGGACTGCGCCGCCATATCGATCATCGCGCCCGTCGGCATGGCATTCTGCGGCTGCGGCAGACGGTTGACATCGCCCGCGATCAGCTTGACCTGTGCATCCTTGTAGTCTGCGCCGCTGGTGTTGTTGAGTGTGACCCAGCCGTTCAGGTTGAGCGATTGGTTGTCAGCAGCGAGCAGGACGTTGTAATTCGCTGCCCAGTTCATGCCGCTGGTCAGATAGGTCAGTTCGACGTGCTGCGAGCCGCTCTGCGCTGACTGCACCATCCAGCGCAGCGTCGGGCGCGTGATCAGTCCGCCGGGCAAATTCGGATAACGAATGTCACGGATGTTGGTCGGCGCGATGTCCACAACCTGACCATCGTCCTGGCGCAGAATGATGTCGCTGTTGCCGCTCAGGAGCGTCCCGGCGTACTGCGTGCCATCGGTCGTGACGACCGTGATCTTCTGGTCGAGGTAGCGCTGAAGCAGCGCCGAGCCGTTGACCAGATCGTAGACGTAGTTCTGTTCGAGCACGCTCGTCCCGGTTGGGTCGGTCAGCGAGACGAACGTCACCGAGGTCGGGTCGATGCCGGAAGCTACGTCGGTGAAGTTGATGGTATTCAGGCCGCTCTTGAAGTCGAACGTGCGCCGATCCTGTACCAGCGCCGTGCCCTGATTGTAGATCGCCAGCGACACACCGTCGCTGAGGGGCTGTGCTGGCGCTTCGGTCGCCTCCGCAGTCGAATCGGACGTGATCAACGGGTTGACGGGTTCGGTTGCTTCGCTTGTGTCCGGGACAGATGTGGCTTGTGCGCTTGAATCCTGCGCGCTCGCGCTGGCGATCACCAGCGCGCCGATCAAAACGGCGCTTGCCAGAAGAATACCCAAATCGCGCTTTTTCATATCGTCTCTCCTGCGAAAATGATCTGTGTTTGTGTTTTGCATCCCTAAGACGATAGGATAGGCGCTTTTGTTCCAGGCAAAAATCAACCCGGCGGGTAAATCAGCGTGAAATGCTCAATCGTCGGGAAGGGATCGTAGAAATGGTGCAGCCGAGCGCGCCACTCCTGATACTGTAGCGACCCACGAAAGCCCTGCGTGTGATCTTCGAGCGTTTCCCACCAAACCAGCAGCACGTAGCGATCCGGCGTTTCGAGGCAGCGCTGAAGCTCGTGGCGGAGATAGCCGTGCATCGAAGCGATGATCGGCGAGGCATCGGCAAAGGCTTGCTCGAAATCTGCGCCCTGTCCGGTTTTGACGTTCAGAATGCCGTGTTCAAGGATCATGAAAATTGCCCCTATAGGATTGAATCCGGTTGCGCCACCCGACGCTAAAGCATCGGGCTACCAAAACCAAGCCGTCTGAAGACGGCTGCGAAATATTGCTGCGTTCGCCCACACGAGCTTATGGGCGGCGGACGGGATATATCCCGTCCCTACAACCTCACCCCCGACCCCTCTCGTCCAACCTGCGGTTGGATTCGCACGCGGGGAGAGGGGAGAAAAACAGCACATAGTTTCCCTAGCGAGGGCGAGACATGCCTCGCCCCTACACGAAACCAGTTATGCTGATCACTTCACGAAGGCGAACACGACCTTGCACGCGCCGCCGAGCGGGATCAGGCGATAGCTGCCCGCCGCCGCCGGGATGATGAAGGTCTCGGCGTAGTTGTAACGCGCGCGCTGACCATTCGGCGTCTCGACGATCACGGCTGCACCCTCGACCACGTTGAGAATATGGCAGCGGCCTTCGGTTTCGGCGCTGATCGGCTGCTCGAACTCGTAGCGCTGGACGCGATAGAACAGGTTGTCGTGATCGCCAACCAGCAGCTCACGCCAGCCATCGCCGTCGCGCAGCACGGACGGGCGCGGAATCAGCTTTTCGCGGGTGTAGTCTTCCTGCCGCTCGAAATGCAGGTTCTTCCAGGCGCGATCAATGTTGAGCGGGCGCATCCTGCCGTTCAAGTCTTTGCGCACCCAATCGTAAATCTTGAAGGTGTAGATGTAGGGTGTAGCGCTGATTTCCAGCACCAGATTGCCCGCGCCGCTGCCGTGAATCGTGCCGTTGGGGATGAGGAACAGATCGTGCGGCTGCGCCGGATAGCGCCCGACGAAACGCTCGATTTCGATAGCCTGCCCAGCACGGGCAGACTGTTCGACGGCCTGCCGGAACTCATCCGAGTTAATGCCATCGCGGAAGCCGAGGTTGACCTGAGCGCCCGGCTCACAGGTGGTGATGTAGTAGCTCTCATCCTGCGTGAACGGCTCGCCGAAGTTTTCATGGATATAACTGTCACTCGGATGCACCTGCACCGAGAGATTGCCGCCCTGCATCGTGTCGAGATAGTCGAAGCGGATCGGGAAATCGACGCCGAAGCGCTCCGCCGCTGTGCCGAGCACCTCGCGGAAGTGCTGGAACATGAGCAGATCGAAGGAGCCTTCGAGCCGCTCGCCGTCGCTCTCGAAGGTCAGGCCGTTCTCCGGCACAATCAACTCGAACGACCAGGCATAATTGGGCACATTCTGCGGGATACCGGGGAAGTGCGATTTCATCCACTGACCGCCCCAGACCCCCGGCGCGAGCCAGGGGCGAGCGCGGAACGGGCTGGCGCTCATGAGCGTTAATGCGGCGCGCAGATCGTCACCGGAGATGACGGTCAGGCGATCCGGTTTTTGCCCATCGATCCACCAATCAAGCTGCGGCAGCAGGCGCGCTTTTTCACGGTTGAGCACCGGCCAATCGACAAAATAAAGCTGCTTGTAGTTCGCGGGCGCATGAAAGCCGAGATTGTTGATGGTTTTCGCCGCCATCCGATACTGGATTTCGTCCTTCGGCACATCGACGTAGAGCAGCACATCCGGCTTACCGACCAGCGCCGCGCCAACACCGTAAACGATGCAGGGACGATTATTAGCGGATAACTCGGCAAGCACGTCCAGTTTCGCTTCGTCGAAGAATTCGATCAGATCACGCTCACAGAGTTTGCCAAAGATCGGGTCGTCGCCGCCGAGATTCGGTTCGATCAATTTAGCGATCTGATCTTCGGGCAGAAGCGCGGTCGCTACGTTGCGCCATTCGACTTCGACGCCGCGCGCTTTGAGTACCTGCTCGACTCCCGCGCGCAGGTCGTCCCAGAGCGTGCCGCCGTAGCCGTCCATTGCCAGCATCAGCGCGCCTTTCTCAATCACGGAGACGATAATCTCGGCGATTGCGTCGAAGCCCGCGCGAATCTGCCCGGCGGGGAGCGGAAAGGTTGGGTAAAGGTCATAGACGCCTACAGGCGTGTGGCTCAGGTGATCGTGTTGGTCTTGTATGGACATTACCGCTTCTCTTGTTCTGGTCAATTGCGGCTATAATGTGCCACAAATTGGACTGAATTTATAGGCACAGACACCACTGGAGACCTTGATGACGAAAATTGATACCATCTACCTTGTTCATCACAGCCACACCGACGTTGGCTACACGATGGATCAGCCGATTGTCTGGGAGATGCACACCCGCTTCATCGACGAGGCGCTCGATCTGGCGGAAAAATATGCCGACCACACCAGCGACGGCGCGTTCCGCTGGACGGTCGAGACGACGGTCGTGCTGCAAAAATGGCTGCAAGGCGCGTCCGCCCGCGACATCGAGCGCTTCAAGGCGCTGGAACGCGCCGGACGGATCGAGGTCACGGGGATGTTCGCCAACATCACGCCGCTGCTCGACACTGATGAACTGATCGAGAGCTTTCAGCTCCTGCGCACGCTGCGCAACGACTACGGCTTCAATATCCGCTACGCCATGAACTGCGACGTGAACGGCGAGAACTGGCCGCTGGTCGATACCCTGCTCGATCTGGGCATCGAAGGCTTCACGATGGCGATCAATTCGCACTTCGGCGGCGCGCTGCAACCGCGCCCGTTCGTATTCAACTGGCAAGGCCCATCGGGTCGGACGATCCCGGCGAACAACGGTTGGCCGTATGACAAGGGCTGGCGCGAGGGTATCGGACGCGATGCTGACGACCTCGCCAACGTGCGCCTGCCGCGCTTGCAGGAATATCTCGACCTGATCAACTACCCGCTGCCGATTGTGCTGATCCAGAGCTACCACCCCTACGGCGACAACGGCTCGGCCTTCGACTTCACCCCCTTCATTGACGAGTGGAACGCTTCCGGGCGCGGGCCGCGCATCGTGCTGGCAACGCCGAGTATGTGGTGGAGCGCCGTCAGGCAGCACGCCGACAAGCTCAAGACGCTGCGTGGCGACTGGACGGATTTCTGGAACTTCGGCGCGGGCAGCAGCGCCGTTGAGACGGCGGCGAATCGCGGCAGCCGCGAGCGTCTACGCTCCGCCGACGCGATTTACGCGGGCTTGCGGGCCGTCACCGGGGGTAAATGGGCGCAGCAGTCGTTCCAGCGTTACCGCAAGCAGGCGTGGGAATCGCTGTTTCTGTGGGACGAACATACCTGGGGCGCTGATCTGGCGCTGCGCAGTCCGGGCAGTCTCGACACCTATTCGCAGTGGAACTACAAGGCGAACTATGCGTATCAAGCGCACAGCCTGAGCCTGCTGCTTCAGCGCGACGCGCTGGCCGACTTCGCGCAGCAGGTCACGCGCACGAATGCCGACGATTTGCTCGTGTTCAATCCGCTGCCCTTCGAGCGCACGATCAGCGGCGACGTGCCGCATCACGTGACCTCGCCGCGCGGCATCGCCAGCGATACGACATCGGGGCGGCACGCGCAGGATCGGGATACGGGCACGAATTTCACCCTGCCCGCGACCCAGGTTCCGGCGCTTGGCTACGCCGTTGTAGCGCGCAGCGCCCTGATCCCGGTCGAAGCCGAGCCGAAATTCAGCGAGGACGCGGTAATCGATAACGAGCGCTATCGGATCACCTTTGACCTTGAACACGGCGGCATTTCCTCGCTTTACGACAAGCAGTTGGATTACGAGTGGGTCGATGCGGGCGCGCGCTACGGGTTGAACAGCTACGTGCATGAGCAGGTCGCCGATCAGAATGCGCCCTGGGCGCGCCATCTGCTGTTCCGGCAGGATTGGAATGCGCCGCTGGCCGAAATTCCGGCGGGCTGGCAGACCGGATGGCGCGCCCAGCGGCGCGGCGTGCGGCGACTGCTAGCGCATCGGGTCTATCATACGCCGCTCGGCATCCGCGTCGTGCAGGAACTGGAAGCCGATCACCGCAAGATTACCCAGACGGTGTTTCTGCCCAACGACGCCGACACGATTGAGTGCGCCTCGTCGTGGGACATGGATTTGACGACCCATCCCGAAGCGACCTACATCGCCTTCCCCTTCAACCTCGCCAACGCGACCGCGCGCTATGACCTCGGCGGTCAGGCGGTCGTCCCCGGCGCGGATCAGCTTCCCGGCGTCTGCCGTGATTACTTCACGACGCAGGGCTGGGTCGATTTCTCGAACGCGCAGCGCGGCGTGACCATCGCCATGCCGGAAACGCCGATGGTGCAGTTCGGCGATTTCCACTTCGGCCACTATCAGATGGATTTCCATCTGGAGCGCGCGCTGCTGCTCGGCTGGGTAACGAACAACTAC
>DASZXN010000119.1:0-7094 GCA_035545875.1 Phototrophicaceae bacterium | reverse complement strand
CCGCCTGAAGCCACAGCCGAGCGAGCAGGCAGATACCTGCTGTGAGCATGAAACCCCAGGGAATCGGCCCCCAGAAGAAGGCCAGAAATCCGCCCATCCAGCGCTTCGAGTAGCGCGGCAGTTCGTTCAAGCCAAACTGCTGCTGTCGCTTCTGAGCCTCGGCACTGCTCAAGCCAGAGCGGAATTTTTCGCGTTCCTCCAAGACGGCCTTCAGAACTTCCGGGCTGTCCATATCCACCTCACCCATCACGTGGGTTTTTAGCTATTCGTGTTCGCCTAACCAGGCAAGCGCACTCACGCGGGTCGTGAACACTTCCCAGGTTGCGGCTTGGGTCGGGCTGCGCTGCTGGGTGATGACTGCGCGGATGATCTCGGCAATCGGGTCGTCCGGCACAATCACCGCGACATAGCGTTTGAGATCGGGGCGATGCTTGAAGAGCGTTTCAAATCGCTTGCGAAAATAGCGGTTGAAGCCTAGCGCTTTATGGAAATCGTGCAGCATTAAGCACGGCGTATTTTCCGGCCACGTGGTCAGCACGGCTTTGACGTTGTTCGCCCAGGCGTCAATCGTTTCCTGATAGCCGTTATCGATGTTGAAAACGCATAACTGACGGTCGCCTGACCACTCGCGCGTGACCCCTGATGCAACGTATTCGACGTGAAATCTACGACTGGGCAGGGCTACGAAATTTCCATCCATTGATCGACCCGGCTATTCTGCCAACCCAACATTCGCCTTCATCATAAAGGCACAGCCGAGGGTTGTCTTTAAGGCTGACCTATCGGGTACTTAAAGCATCCTTAAGGTGAGCGGCGCTCAGGGTTGTCGGTCACGACCTGCCCCGGCTCGGCAGGGGGAAGTGGGGCTTCTTCAAGCGCCAGCGCGATTTGTCCGGCGAGGGTTGCCAGAATCTGCTGCTGTTCGGGGCTGAAAATCAGGTTTTCATCAAGCGGGAAGATACCAAGAACTCCGACGATGCTTCCAGGTGTCGTCAGCGGGAGGTAAAAGCCTTTCGAGATGGGCAGGTTTTCCGTGCCTGCCCCGGCAGCCTGACCGTGCTCGTAAACCCACTGCGCCACGTAAACCTCCGCGCCCTGCACGAAGCTGGCGGATTCCGGGGGGTGAATGGTCAGTTTTCCGTCAGCGTCCGCCAGCAGAATAGCGGTGTTGGCATGATAGACGCTGCGCAAATACTCGACCGCCGCATTCGCAACCCCGGTGCTTTCCTTCTGCGCAAAGAGGTCACGACGGACTTTGAACACGCTGGTCAGGCGGCGCTCACGATCCCGCGCCGTGAGCGTCTGCCGCCGTAGCTGCGCCACCATCAGGCTGATGATCATGCCGAAAATTAGCATAATGAGAAGCTGAAGCGCTTCTTGTGGATTGAAGTCGCTAAAACTAAAGCGCGGCGGCATGAAGAAATAGCTCACGATGATTACCCCGGTAACCGCCGTGAAAATTGCCGGGAGCAGCCCGGCGAGTCCGGCCACGAAAATGATCTCCAGCGGGTAGGCCATCATCAGAATGGAGGTGGGGAGATAGGGAAGCAGCAGCCCCGCCAGCATGTTGACGATCAGGATCACCAGCACTGCCGTAGCGTAGCCGCTCAGGTGAAACGCTCGATGGAACAGCTTTTCCGGGAGTGGGTGTGCGTAATTAGGATCGCCGCTGATGACGTAAACGTCAATCTCGCCGCTGGTTCGGATCAGTTCATCCACGACGGAGCCAAAGAGCAAATCGCGCCAGCGCGTGTGAACAGGCTTACCGATCACAATCCGGCTGGCGTTGCGCTGGCGCGCATAGTCGATCAATTGCTGGGCGACGTTCTCGCCGTTCAGCAGCGCGGTTTCGCCCCCCAAATCTTCCGTCAGCCGGAAAGCGCGGGCGATCTGCGCGCGATCCGCCGACGTATAATGCAAGTTATCCGACTTTTCGACAAACACCGTAATCCATTGGGCATGAAGGCCCGTCGCCATCCGTTTAGCCGTGCGGACAAGGCGAACCGCTGCGGTGTTCGGGCCGATACACACGAGAATGCGTTCGTTGGTCGCCCACACCCCCTCTACCCGGTGATCCTGCCGATACGTGAGCATCTGCGCGCTCACCCGGTCAGCCACCGAGCGCAGCGCCAGTTCACGCAGTGCCATCAGGTTGCCACCGCGAAAGAAGGTCTGCGCTGCCTGCGCGCTCTGGAATTGGTTGAACACTTTGCCATCGCCCAGACGTTTCTGCAATATATCGACCGAGACATCGACCAGTTCAACTTGATCCGCCTGCTCGAAGATCGTATCGGGAACCGTTTCGCGGCTGCGAATACCGGTAATCCGCTCGATGACGTCGGTCAGGCTTTCGAGATGCTGAACGTTGAGCGTCGTAAAGATATTGATCCCGGCATCCAGCAGTTCGTTCACATCCTGCCAGCGATCCTGATGGCGCGAACCGGGCGCGTTCTTGTGCGCCAGTTCGTCAATCAGCAGAAGTTCGGGCTTGCGTTGCAAAGCTGCATCCAGATCAAATTCGTGGTAAATCAACCCCTGTTCGGTAATCTCGCGCAGCGGCAGTACGGTAAGCTGATTGAGCAGCGGCTGTGTGTCAGGTCGCTGATGCGTCTCGATATAGCCCACGATGACATCGACGCCTGCCGCACGCTGCGTTTGCGCGGCATCCAGCATCCGATAGGTTTTCCCGACACCGGGCGCAGAGCCGAAAAAAATCGTATGCTGGCCTCGCCGTGAACCGCTGGGCTTACTGGGAAGCGCTGGATATTCTGATGGCGGATTGACCATAAAATTTCCTGAATCTAATCATTATCGCTAGAACAATTCTGACGTGCGCCCAACAACCCTTGACTACGAGTATAAGACCGCTGATGACGGCACAGGGGAACGGCGTGTCGTTATTCGCTGACGGGAACCAGCTTATAGCCAACGCCCTTGACCGTCAGCAGCCGATGCGGGTGATTCGGGTCAATTTCCAGCTTTTCGCGCAGCCAGCGGATGTGAACGTAGAGGGTTTGCGTCTCGCCGATCCAGTTTTCGCCCCATACCCGGCTCAGAAGTGTATCCATGCTCAGGACGCGATTCGCATCCTGAGCCAGCGCCAGCAGCAGATCAAACTCCTTCGGGGAAAGCTCAACGTCGTGCTCACCGACTTTCACGACGTGCGCGGGCGGGTCAATGGACAAATTGCCGACGTGGAGTGGCTGCTCTGCCAGTACGTCAAGCTGAGGAGTATGCGCCGCCCGCCGCAAGACCGCTTTGATATGCGCGATCAGCACGTCCAGATCGAATGGCTTGGCGATATAGTCGTCGGCTCCCGCGTCAAGGCCGACAATCTCGTCGATCTCGTGTCGATGAGCGGTCACAAAGATGATCGGAACGTCGACCCTCTGGCGAAAGATGCGCAGCGCTTCCAGACCACTCATGCCGGGCAGACCGATGTCGAGCAGGATAATGTTGGGCGGCTGGGGGTGCAGCAAATCGAGCGCTTCTTCGGCAGAGGCAGCCGTAACCGTGTTGAAGCCCGCCTGCTTCAGACTAAAGGCGACACTTCGGGTAAAGAGCAAATCGTCATCGACGATAAGGACACGGCTGGTCATCGAACACTCCGGCGTTCATTCTCACGATGCGAGTGCGATGCGGCGATGGGAAGTCGAGCAGCAGATTCACGAGCTGACAGGGTGAGCGTGATTCACGAGTCCAGTTTAACTCGTAATTCGTTTCTTTACACGCAAGTTACTTGAATCTGTAGCAGGTATTCTAAAGGTCGGTATCGTACGCCGCCGTGAGCGCCTTAAGTTTGGAGTCTGCCATCAAACAAGGAGGATTGAACCGGGGACAGCCTCACAGCAGGGGGTGTTGGAGGCTGTCCAAAGAGAAAGCTAGCGGGTTCAGTCGCCAGCGTGGGAAGGAGCTACAGCATCAGCAGCCTGAAGCTGGGCCTGTTGTTTGCGCGCGACATAGCGGTCGTAAATACGGTAGGTCAGAATCTTCACACGGTCGTTGAAGAGGAACCAGGCCACCGCGTAAATCCAGACCACTGCCGTCCAACCCCAGCCAAGCGGCGGGATCAGAATGCCGTAGACGACCATGAGCGTACCAACGATCTTAGTGCCGAAGATAGCGAGCAGCACCGAGCGGGACGGATAAGGCTTCTCCCACCAGGGGCCGCGCGTGCGCACGATCAGATAGGTCAGATGCCCGGCGACCAGCAGCTTGAGGAAGATCAGTGCTTGGAGGGTGGCATCGTCCAGATGAAAGACCGTCTTGCCGAGGAAAAACAACCCGAACGAAGCGATCACGCCGACGATGCCCAGCACCGAGGACATGACCAGCACTTCGTCCATTTTCCACGAGCGCGGGGTGTCAGACTCTTTCACGCTGTCGTAGGCAATCGTCAGGATCGCGCCGTCGTTGAGCAGCGCCAGAATGACGATCATCACTGCCGTGATCGGATAGAAGTTGAAAACCAGAATGGCGAGAGTCATGAACAGCAGGATACGGATTGTCTCGGTGATGCGGTAAATCGCGTAGTTGTTCATCCGCTCGAAGATGCGGCGGCTCTCGCGAATGGCCTCGATAATCACCGAAAGGCCGGGGTTGGTCAGCACGATGTCAGCGGCGGCGCGCGCCGCGTCGGTCGCGCCAGAGACCGCGATGCCCACGTCCGCCTTCTTGAGCGCCGGAGCGT
Source organism: Phototrophicaceae bacterium (assembly GCA_035545875.1). Taxonomy (GTDB): domain Bacteria; phylum Chloroflexota; class Anaerolineae; order Aggregatilineales; family Phototrophicaceae; genus Flexifilum. Next base: position 2,404 of record DASZXN010000119.1, on the reverse strand, counting down.
CGTTCACCCCGTCCCCCGTCATGCCGACGATGTGCTTGCGCTTTTGCAGCGCATCGACAATGTTGAACTTATGCTCCGGGAAAACCTGCGCAAAGCCTTCTGCCTGCTCGACGCGCTCGGCCAGCGCCGCATCGGTGTGCGTATCGAACAGGTCGGCATTGAGGATGTTGGTCTTGAGGCCAAGCTCGCGCGCCGTCTCTTTGGCGATAGCAAGCTGGTCGCCCGTGATCATCTTCACATCTACGCCCATGTGATTGGCGGCGCGGATCGTCTCTGCCGAGTCCTCACGCGGTGGGTCGAACAGCGGCAGCACCCCCAGATAGCTCCAGTTGCCTTTCGCATCGGTGCGCGCCACTCCCAGCGAGCGGAACCCGCGTGTGGCGAACTCGTTGACTGCCGTGTCGATCTCAGCCGTCGGCGCGCTCTCGCCCACCAGCTTCAGGATCACCTGCGGCGCGCCTTTAGCCACCTTGAAGCTCGTGCCATCCAGTCCCTTGACCGTCGCTTCGGTGCGCTTGCTGATCGGGTCGAACGGTTTGAAGTTCAATACCTCGTAGCGCTTAAGCTCGGTTTCGTCCTTCAACCCCGCCAGAATCGCCAGATCAATCGGGTCGTGGTTCTCGGCTTTGGACGCGAGCGAGGCCGCCAGCAGCGCGTCGTCAGCGCTGTAACCCGACAGAATAAACGGCGTGTTGAGTGTCAATTCGTTCTTGGTCAGCGTACCCGTCTTGTCCGAGCAGAGGATGTCGATGCCCGCCAGTTCCTCAATGGCGGTCAGGCGGGTGACAATCGCTTTGTGCTTGGCGAGGTTGCCTGCGCCGATTGCCATCGTCACCGACAGCACGGCAGGCATGGCGACCGGAATGGCCGCAATCGTCAGCACCAGCGCGAATTGAAGGGTATCGAGGAGCGGATCGCCGCGCTGAAGCGTCACGACCACAATGATCGGCACGAGGATCGCCGCGATGATAATCAGGAAGTTACCGATCTTCAGGACGGCTTTCTGGAAGTGGCTGACGTTCTCCGTCGTATCGACCAACCGCGCCGTCTTGCCGAAGTAGGTATGCGATCCGGTTGCGTAGACCAGCGCGTTGATTTCGCCCTGCTTGATAATCGAGCCGGAGTAAACTGCCTCACCGGACTGGTGTGTCACGGGCAGCGACTCGCCCGTCAGCGCTGATTGATCGACCTGCACGGGTTCGCCCGTGAGCAGACGCACGTCGGCAGGCACGATGTCGCCCATGCGCAGGCGAATCAGGTCGCCGGGAACCAGTTCACGGGCGGGGATCGCCGCCCAATTCCCGTCGCGGCGAACGCGTGCTTGCAGCGCGAGCTTGGCTTTGAGCGCGGCAATCGCGTTACCGGCTTTATGTTCCTCTGACCAGCCGACCAGCGCATTGACGATCAGCAGCGTCAGAATGATGGCGAAATCTTCCCAGTGCTGGACAACCGCCGAGAGCACGGCGGCAACTTCGATCATCCAGGGGATTGGCCCCCAGAAATAGGACAGAAACTTTAAGATCGGGTTGACGTGACGTTCGGCGAGTTCGTTATAGCCATACTGCTGCAAGCGTTTCTGCGCGTCATCGCCCGAAAGACCATCGAGGGTGGCATGAAGCTGAGCTTGTACCCGCTCTAAAGAGGCTTTCTCTAACTCATCCGGGTTTCCAACCGACTGCTGTTTTGATGCTGTTGATGACACTGCGGCCATCCCCAATTCTCCCTTATCATGTCTTGTGCAGACGCAAAATGCGCCACATCCTGAGTCATGATAGGTCAGGGGTAGTTTTGTGTCTTTAACAGCGGCCTATGGCGTCCTTAACTTCACCTTAAGGGCGCAAGCCGGGAGCTTGAGGTCGGGCGGGAGGTGCTCTATTCAGCTTTCCAGAAAGTCCAGCACTCGCCATTCTCCACCCAAAGGCTCGTCGAAATGGAGAATAGTCTCATCAAAACGGATCGGGTTTTCGTAGAAGGAAGCGGCGTTCATGTGATCGACCAGCCATTGGACTTTCGCGCCGAGCTTCGTGCGCGCGCCAGTCACACAGACGATTGCGCGAACCTCGCCGAAACGGATCGGCGAGCCACAGTAGAGCAAATCGCCTTCCTGATAGACCCGGCTTAGGAGCGAATTGGAATGCAGGATATTGATGCCTACGCCGTCGCCGCCGACAATGTACACGTCTGCCGGGACGATCTCACCCTGCTTGAGTTCGATCAGGTCGCCGGGAACCAATTCGCGGGCGGAAAGTTTCTGCCAATCGCCATCCCGCTCGACGCAGACGGCACGCTTGAGCTTCGCGCGCAGCTTGGCGACGCGCCGCCGCCCAATGTATTCGCTGATGCAGCCGATCAGCGCGAGCGCGAGAAAGCCCGTGCCAACCAATTCCGCCTGAAGCCACAGCCG
>DASZXN010000118.1:0-3875 GCA_035545875.1 Phototrophicaceae bacterium | reverse complement strand
GATTTGGCTTACTTCGACGCGAAGATACCCAATTATCACATCACCGAGAGCGGGACGTACACGGTCGAAGTGTCTGGCTACAACGGCAGCAGCGGTCAGTTCGGTTTGACGATTGGCACGCTGCGCTAGAGGCTCTTATGCACTTTAGCCCTCATCCTTGCCCCTTCTCCCGCTGCTTCGCTTATGGAGAAGGGAAGAACGCAAACCGGGTTTTAAAGTCCCTCGCCCGGAGGGTTGAGGGATTGAGGGTGAGGACGATTGTTAAGCGAGAAAAGTGCATAACAGGCGCTAAAAAAAATATGGCGATTATCCCTTCATGACAGGTATTGTAGGGGCACGACAAGTCGTGCCCCTACCGTCAAGGGATAATCCCCAAAAATATTCGTAGGGACGAGACTTGTCTCGTCCGTTGTCAGGTTAATCAGGCTGCTGGTCAACGGACGCGATTCATCGCGTCCCTACAAACACATCAAGGCTCTCCATCCCCCCGGTGCATGGCTGTGCGGCGATGGGTGCGGCTCTAAAAATCTCTGTACGATCCTCACTGCTTTCCAACCGGAAATTTACGTTCCTTAAGTGATAGGCGACGTAAAGCGGATACAATGAAAATTGGATTGTCCCGGTTGGCCTGTTTAATACTGCATGAGTTCACTTGCGCGCGATTGATTTCGGTAGTTAATCTTAAGTGTATTCAGTACCTCAGAGCTATATTGGTTCTGGCGCGGCGGGTGTAAGGTTAAGACTATGCTAGGACATATGAACGAAAACTCAGGCGAGCCGAAAGGAAATTCAATGTCACCAGAGGCTTCGCAGTCGGCTACGCAGCTACAGTTGAAGACGCGGCATTTGGAGCTTCCCACCGAGGCGGAGCCTGCGAGCCAAAGCAGCACTCTTGGCACGACTGGCCCGCTCGATCTCAAGCGCCCCTGGGTGGTGGAATTCCGCGTCGTCGGGACGGCTTCGACGGTGCAGGCGCGCGTCGGCGATGCGATGCTGATCGGGCGCGGTGACAGCGCCAGCGGATTTGCCCCGGAAGTCGATTTAACCCCATTTGATGCTTATGCCAAAGGCGTCTCGCGTAAGCACGCCGTCATCACGGTCAAGGATCAGCGCCTGATGGTGCGCGATTTGAACAGCACCAACGGCACGCGCCTGAACAACGTGCTGTGCAAGCCGGGTGAAGAATATCGCCTGCGGCACGGCAACGAACTGATGCTCGGCACGCTGCGCTTGCAGGTGTCGTTCGCGGTTGTTCCGTCAGTTACCGATACGCAGCGCATCCCCTCGCCGGAGACCCTGCGCGCGGCTGTCAACGGCAATGGCAAGCGCGTCCTGATTATCGAGGACGACAACGACGTGGGCAACGTCTTCCGTATGGCGCTGGAATACGCGGGCTACAAGGTGCTGCTGGTCAACGACGTGACCAAAGCGCTCGGCGTGGTTTTTCAGGGGATGCCCGATGCGATCATCCTCGATTTGATGCTGCCGGACATGAACGGGCTTGATCTGGTGCGTTACGTGCGCAAGCAAAAGACATCGCAGCACATTCCGATGCTGGTCGTTTCCGGCGCGATTGGCGGTTTCCAGATGAATCAGGCGTTGGCGGCGGGCGCGGACAAGTTTCTAGGCAAGCCGGTTGTGGTCGAGGAACTGGTACAGGCGGTCGCGGCAGCGATCAAGATGGAACTGCCGCTGCCTACGTCGGGCACGACGACCTCGACGCTCGGAAGCTCGCCCACCTGATCGATAACGCATGACGATGATGAACGGCGACAGGCGCTCCAGTCAATGGAGCGCCTTTTTTGATCTTAGCTCTGCGGTTCCTGCATGACGTATTGCAGCGAGGTATCCATACGCTGAAGGATGGCGACGGCCTCGTCCAGCGAGCCGACCATGCGATACTTGACGCGCCCGGCCTGCATGAGCAGCGAGCCGACAAAGCGGGCGAAGGGATTCTCGCCGACGATGATCACCCAGCCGAGCTTGTTTTCGCCGGGGAAGGTGACCATCTCCAGCACGTCTTTCAGCGGCACGCCGACAGGCTGAAGGTCACTGGTGTCGAAAATCAGGTGAACGGGAGCGTCACCGGAGCGGATCAGGTCGAGGGTAGCGGTGTTGAAACCGGCGGGGTCTTCCGGCGTCATTTCCCCATACAGTCGATTGTGAATCACACGTTCGTTAACGGAATAGCGGGTTTCGTAGGCCATGCTTCATCCTCAATGAAGTATTGCTATGTTGTTTTCATTGTAGGCCGATACCCTTAATAAAGACGTGAAATCGACATGAATTAAGCCTGAAATTAGTGAAGATTCTTAATGATTCTCGCTGGGGCGGCTGGCGAAAATGTAGACGCGCTGCGTCTGCGCCTCGGTTCCATCGGGATATGGGCCGCGCTCGACCACTTCGTCGATCACGAACCCGGCATCATGCAGGTAACCGATCATCTCGTCACGCTCGAAGAAGGTGAAATCGACCGAGACGGGCTGATCCCACCACTCGTCACGGTGAACAACCTGCTCGCCGCGATGGAACGAGATCAGCAGCGGCGCGCCCGGCTGCAAGACGCGCAGGAGTTCCCGAAGGACGGTCGTCACTTCTTCGCGCGGGATGTGGATGATGCAGTAGAAGGCGGTCATGCCCGCCAGCGAGCGATCTTCGAGCGGCAGCGCGCGCATATCGCCCTGACGAAATTCCATGCCGGGATGCTCGCGCAAAGCGACTTTGACCATCTCCGGCGAGAGGTCGATCCCGAAGGCATCGACGCCGCGATCATGCAGATAGCGTGCGATTTGGCCGGGGCCAGTGCCGAGATCGGCAATTCGACCTTTACCGTTCACCTGTGCGGCGAACTGGTCGAGCAACTCCCGGTCACGCGGCTTGTGATCCAACTCGTGAAGCATCTGGCGGGCATATTCCTCGGCAACGCGGTCGTAGCTGGCTTGCGGATCGTGGTTCGGCATCGTAAAGCGTCTCCAATCAAGGGGGCAGCGGCTGACGTGGCAGATAAAACACCTGCCGCGCCAGCAAAGCGCCGCGCGGATTATTCAGGCAGTTGGCAAGTTCGAGCGCCTGCACCGTCGTCGAGGTGCGCCTCGCCAGCGACGCAATTGAGTCACCGGGCTGCGTGATGTAGCTGATCCAGTTCTGCGGCGGCGGACAGAATTCGTCGGTCGGCGGGTCGGTGGGCACGGGCGTGATAGTTGGCGTAGGTGTCGCCAGCGTGCCACACGCTGTCAGCAACAACAGCAAAGCGACTGTCAAAGTGGCAGGAATGTGACGGTACTGTCCCAATCACTCATCTCGCTCGCGCCCAAAATTGCTAAAAGATCGTCGATGACCTGTCCAGTCGGCAATGTATCACGCACAGCAATTACCCCTGACATTGGCTGTCCAGCGGCGATCCGTTGATTTGCAAAGCCAATCATCGTTTCAATGTCGTGCGTCAGCAAAACACGTTTCTGCTCTGCTGCCCATTCCAGCACCCTCGGATCAGCCGACTGATAAAGATCAGTATCCTGCACGCGCATAATATCGGCGTCGGGATGTACTCGCAGGATGCCGCGCACGATTTTGCCGTTGAAGTTCTCGTCAGCCAGAAAACGGATCATGAGCCTGAACGGAGCGCCCGCAATCGCGCTCGCAACGCGAGCGTTTGGAGTGTGTAGTTGGCTTCGACCTCGCGCTGAATACGCTCTGCTGCTGCATCAGCCTCGCGTAGATAGGTATCGACTTCGGCGCGGTGCGTGAGGTAATACGCCAGAACCGTATAAACATCCGCGAGCTTCAGAGTCGGATAGCTATCGACAATTTCTTCCGGTGTGTCGCCCTGCAAAAAGGCGTGCATGAGCAGTTCCAGAAGCACGCGCGTCTCGCCG
>DASZXN010000117.1:0-2710 GCA_035545875.1 Phototrophicaceae bacterium | reverse complement strand
CTTGATATACGCTGGCTCGCGCTCGATGCCGATCCAGTGGCGACCGAGGCGCTTGGCGACTGCGCCCGTTGTGCCCGTTCCAAAAAACGGATCGAGGATCACGTCGCCGGGGTTGGACGAGGCGAGAAGCACCCGTTCGAGCAGCGCTTCCGGCTTCTGCGTCGGGTGGGCTTTCTCGCCGTTAACGCGAATGCGCTCGCCGCCGCTGCACAGCGGGATGTACCAGTCGCTGCGCATCTGCTTGCCGTCGTTGAGCGCCTTCATCGCCTTATAGTTGAAGGTGTAGCGCCCCTTCTCGGACGGTTTCGCCCAGATCAGCGTCTCGTGAGCGTTGGTGAAGCGCACACCGCGAAAATTCGGCATCGGGTTGGCTTTGATCCAGATGATCTCGTTGAGAATCCAGTAGCCTAAATCGAGCAGAACCGCGCCGACGCGGTGAATGTTGTGATAGCTGCCGATGACCCAGAGCGCGCCGTTCGGCTTGAGGACGCGCTGGCTGGCCGCGAGCCAGTCGCGCGTGAAAGCGTCATAATGCGCGAAGCCCTCGAACTTGTCCCAGTCATCGTCAACCGCATCGACTTTGGTCAGGTTCGGTCGCCAGAGCGTGTTCTGAAGCTGTAAATTGTAAGGCGGATCGGCAAAAATCAGGTCGATACTCTGCGCGGGCAGCGTCGCCAGCACGTCGAGACAGTCGCCGGGGATAATTTGGTTAAGAGGCAGCATAGGGCGCTCAATTTTGGGTCAGAAGTACCCTACGATTATAGCCTCGATCAGCAGAGGCGAAATCAGGATGCTTTCGGCTTCTCCCACAGTGTCGTGATCTGCTGATACTGATCGGCACCCAGCGGAATCCAGGTCTCGTCAAAGACGCTGAAGTCCGCGCCGAGGATCAGCTTCAGCCGGGTGAGCGGGATGATCGGAATATGCCCCTTCAGCCGGGTGATTTTGAGCGGCACGAGATAGGTTTTCGCCAGTTCCTTGCTGCCGGGCGTGTTATTCGGCGGCTCGGTTTCCGTCTCGATGATGTCACCCGTGAGTTCGGCTTCGGCAATGATCGCATCGACAGGCTCGCGGATGTAAACCAGCACCTGCGTCCCGGTGATCAGTTCGTCGCTGTGGCTGAGGTAAGCCGCCTTCTCGATCTGGGTCAGGTTATCGTTTGACCAGTCGCTATCGACCAGCAGAATCCCATAGATTGTCATCGTGCGTTCCTTTCGCTGTCAGCTTAATTATAACGAAAAGTATTTCGGTTAAGCATTAACGTTTAGGGTTTTCTCAGGCGCGCATAGTTCGGCGGCAGGTTGATAAAGCGCCGCGTGTTCAATATCATTGGCGCAAAACCGTGACAACCAGCGAGAAACCGCATGAATGAAGTCGTGATAGTTAGCGCCGTGCGCACGCCAATTGGCAAGCTGGGCGGCGCGCTGTCCGCCGTTCGCCCCGACGATTTAGCCGCGCTCGTGATCAAGGAAGCGATCCGCCGCGCCGGAGTCGCGCCGGGTGAGGTCGAAGAAGTCTACCTGGGCTGCGCGAATCAGGCGGGCGAGGATGCGCGTAACGTCGCGCGAATGGGCTTGCTGCTGGCGGGACTGCCGCACTCGGTCGCGGGCGTGACGATCAATCGCCTGTGCGCCAGCGCTTTGAACGCGGTCAATCAGGCGGCGCGGGCGATTCGCTGCGGCGAAGGCGACGTGTTCGTCGCGGGCGGTGTCGAGTCGATGACCCGCGCTCCATACTCGCTGCCGAAGAACGCCGAGCCGTTCGCCAGCGGCAATCGCACCGCCTACGATACGTCGCTCGGCTGGCGCTACCCGAATCCGCGCATGGAAGCGCTGTTCCCGCTCGAAGCGATGGGCGAGACGGCGGAGAACGTCTACGCGATGAGCGCCGCCGGACAGATCAAAGGCGGCGAAATCACCCGTGAAAATCAGGATCGTTTCGCCTTACAGAGCCAGCGCCGCGCTGTCCACGCCATCAACAGCGGCTACTTCCAGCGCGAGATCGTCCCGGTCGAGATTGCGCAGCGCAAGGGCAACCCCATTATTGTCGATACCGACGAGCATCCCCGGTACACGCACAGCGAGGGCGGCTACACGCTGGCAACTGATCTCGACGCGCTGGCGAAACTGCGTCCAGCTTTTCGTGAGGGCGGCACGGTCACGGCGGGCAATTCGAGCGGCCTGAATGACGGCGCGTGCGCGCTGGTGCTGATGTCGGCGGAAAAGGCGCAAGCGTTGGGAATCAAGCCGCTGGCGCGCTGGGTCGCGTCGGCTGCCGTTGGCGTCGATCCGCGCACGATGGGGCTTGGCCCGATCCCGGCGACGCATAAGGTGCTGGATCGTGCTGGTCTGACGCTGGCCGACATCGACCTGATCGAGTTGAACGAGGCGTTCGCGGTGCAGGCGCTGGCGGTCATGCGCGAACTGAAACTCGATGAGGCGATCACCAACGTCAACGGCGGCGCGATTGCGCTCGGTCACCCGCTTGGCTGCACGGGCGCGCGCCTGCTCACCACGCTGATTTACGAGATGCAGCGGCGGGCTGAGGCGGGACAAAAAATGCGTTATGGGCTGGTGACGCTCTGCGTCGGCGTCGGACAGGGCGAATCGACGATCATCGAGCGGGTGTAAAACTGACCCCACCCCCAACCCCTCCCCGACTTCAGGGAGGGGAGAAAAACAAGAGAAAAGAGTCAACGCAAAGGCGCAAA
>DASZXN010000116.1:0-2750 GCA_035545875.1 Phototrophicaceae bacterium | reverse complement strand
CTGCTGCGGCAAATTGCCCCAAACGTCGTTCGATGAGGCCAGCAGCAGCAACCCCGGCGAGATGTCCTGGGTCGCGCTGGTGTAGAGATCGCCGCTCAACTGGGTGCCGTCGGGCGCAGTCACCTCAATCGACTGAAAAATCTGACCGGGAACCGGAGTCCCGGCAGCCAGCGGCGGCATCCCCGAATTGCCGGGGAGCGACGCGGCGGTCGGATTGCTCAAGCCCTGATAGAGTACGGGCGTCGGCAGCAGCGGCAAAATCGTCGGACTGGGTTCGAGCGTCGGCGCGGAAAGCGGATAGGTCGGCGTGGGCGTAGGAACGAGGTTATCACAGGCGGCAAAGACCAGCGCCAGCACGCCGAAGAGGATCAATCGAGTTAAACGTCGCAGCAAACGAAAACCTCAAAGCTGAGTCGTCAATGGCATGACTCTAAAGGGCGAAGCGGGGATTGTCCATCCTTTATTCTTCCTGGACATGCCTCGCCCGAATGAATCAGGCTCTCAATCTTCACCGCTCTCCTCATCTTTTTCGCCGCTCTCAGCGTCGGCCTGATGCCGAGCGCGGATCAGCTCCGGCGTGAGCTTCTCGACCGGGCGATCCCGGTAGACGATATAGTGATCGAGGTCGCGGGCGACGTAGGTGTTCGGGAATACACTGCGCGCCTCGGCATAGATGCGCGCTTCGGGATAGCGCCGTGAAATGTGCGTCAGGATGAGTGTTTTGACGCCGTTCTCTGCTGCGAGCGTCGCGGCCTGTTTCGCCGTGATGTGTCCGAAAGCGTTAGCGCTCTCGCGGTCATCCTCGACGAAAGTCGCTTCGATCACCAGCGCGTCGGCGTTGGCGACCGCCTCCCGTACCGTATTGTCGAGCCGCCCGATGTCGCCGATGTGGACGAGCTTCGCGCCGCGCTGTTCCTCACCCAGCACCATTTCCGGCGTGATCACCCGGCCATCCGCCAGCGTGATCGAGTTCCCGGCGACCAGTTGACCGCGCTCCGGGCCTGCGGGAACGCCGAGTGCGGCGGCTTTCTCGGCCTGAAAGGGAAAATGTGGGCGCTCCTGAAAGCTAAAGCCAAAATTGCCGCTGCCCCGGTGCGTGACTGGGAAGGCGCTGACCGTGAAGTCTTTGCTCTGGTCGAAGATCAGGCCGGGCTGAAGTTCGAGCAGCTTGATCTCAATCGGAATGTGTTCATAGTCGAGAACGACGCCAAAGAGCAGCTTATCGACACGCTGAAGGGTAGCGCGCCCGCCGTAGATTTCCAGCGTTTCCATGTCCTCCCAGTTGGCGAAGGTTGAGACCAGCCCGCCGAGGCCGAGGACGTGATCGAGATGACCGTGCGTCAGCAGAATGTGGCGCAGCCGCTTGTAGCCGATGCCGCTGCGCAAAATCTGGCGCTGCGTGCCCTCGCCGCAGTCGATCAGAAAGCGATATTCGCCCGCGAGGACAGCCTGCGCGGGCAGCCCGCGATGGATCGATGGAGCCGAGGCCGATGTGCCGAAAAAGACAATCTCGAACATGCTTATTTGCCCTGTACGGTAATCTGCCCCAGGAACAGGCGCGTGCCGTGCGGCTGACCGTTGACCAGCACGGGCAGGCGCATCTGCGGCGTGGTGTCGCGGTATGCGCCAACCGAGATGCTGTATTTGCCCAGCGGCATTGTGCGCGGCAGCATGACGTAGGTCACCTGAATGAAGATGTCGCGCGGGCGCAGCGTTTCCGCCAGCACGCTGATCGGGTCGTTTTGGGCGGCAATCGAGGTCGGGTCGGCCAGAATGTGCGTGAACAGGCGCAGATCAGACGGTACGACGCCATCGACACGCCAGTACGTCGTCACAGGAACGACATCACCGGGCGAATAGGTCGGTGCCCAGCTATGCTCGTAACCGAGGAAGGTCAGGTTGCCGCCAAAGGTGAGCGGCGGCGCTGCCACCTGCTGATCCCCACCCGCCTGCGGATCGAACCGGATCGGCGCGGTGGTCATGAAGCTGCCGATGTGGTTGGCAAGCGCATCTGCGACCTGCAAGCGGATCACCGACTGCGGGGGCAGGTTCGCCTGACTGAGCATCGTACCCTGCGCCAGCCACGTTTGCAGCGTCGGGTTGACGGCGTTGATGCCCGTCGGATCGGACAGAATCACCTGCTCCAGATTACCGCCGTCGGTCAGGATCAAGGCGCTGCCGCAGTCGGCATAGCGCAAGACCGCGTCCTGACGGTTCATCATCAGCGCGAGCAACTGCGTGTTCGTCAGGATGATCGGATTCGTTGGCGCTTTCAGGTCGGAGGTGCAGATCACGGTCGGCGTTTGCCCGGCGGTCAGGTCGATGTAATGCGCCAGTTCGCCGAGGCGCACGTTATAGGCCGACTGCATGTCCGGCAGCGCGACCCAGTTGGTGAAGAAGTCGCGTGTCACCCAGACGAGATTGAAGGCCAGCAGCGCGATCAACCCCAGCGCGGCGATCCGGCGGCTGCCGCGCGGCAGGCTGTGATAGAGCGTACTCACGCCGACGCCGAAGAACAGCGCGATCAGCGGCAGCAGCGGCGCATAGGCCAGAAAATTCGGACTGCTGGGGGCGTGCAGCGCTGTCGGCACGATGAACACCAGCGCGATCAGCAGCAGCGCGCAGCGCGCCTGCCGCCACCAGCGCAGCGTGACAATCACGCCGATGATCATGATCACACCGCTGACCAGATCGATCAGCGGACGACCGGGCAAATTGAGGAGCGGATTGCTGTCGCCGACGAAGAACAG
>DASZXN010000115.1:0-1870 GCA_035545875.1 Phototrophicaceae bacterium | reverse complement strand
GTTCCGCAGCACGCCGACATTCCTGTCGTCCGCACGCGAGAAACTACGCCTGCTCGCCTCAATCAGCAGCGCACGAGCGTGCCGCAAACTTCATCACAGGTGACGACGCGACCGACGGCTGTGCCACCTTCCCTGAACATCGAGCATATTCAGCCGGAACGCTGGCCGTCGCTGCCCGAATCGCCCGCCGACGAAATGCCCGATGGCAGAAGCGAAGATCGGCGGCGCGAGCATCTGCTGCGTGAGCAGGAGGGCAGGTCATGGAGCGAGTAGCCTTCCTGATCGAGCAGACCAACGAGCGGCTGTCGTGCCTGCTCAACCCGGAAACGCTGACCATCCGCCGCACCTCCGGCGTGCGCCCGCGTGCCTCGTCTGGTGGTCAGTTGACCGGCATTGGCCTCTCGGACGATCCGCTGCTCTACACGGGCGGCGGCAGAACCGAAATCGAGCTTGATCTGTTGTTCGACGTGACGCTGCTCGGCTCCAGCGTAACGACTGACGACGTGCGCAACCTGACCGCGCCCTTTTGGAATCTCTCCGAGAATAAAGGCGGCGGCAGCTATGGTCAGCCGCCGACGGTGCGCCTGATCTGGGGCAAATACTGGAACATCCCGGCGGTCGTCGCAGCCGTCGCCGAACGGCTGGAAAGGTTTTCCCCGGACGGTGCGCCGGAGCGTTCGTGGCTCAGGATGCGCCTGATCCGCGTGCGCGAGCCTGCCGCGCAAACCACGCCCACAGAAGCAGTTCCCGACGACACGCCGCCCTCGCTCGACGAGATCAACACCGAACTCGCGCCAGAGAAGATGCAGTATTACGAGGTCAACGGCGCTGATCGGCTCGAAAGCATCGCGGCGCAGTATTACGGCAACTCATCCTACTGGCGCGTGCTGGCCGACTTCAACGGCCTGGCCGATCCCAACGAGATCACTGCCGGAATGATCCTGTCGATTCCGCCTGCGCCGCAGTTGGTCTCCTACCTGCTGACGAGTTTCGAGGATGCACTGGAAAGCGCGCCGGAGTCGTTTACCAGCCTGCTGCGCCTGAATCCCCTCTCGCCGCTGAGGACTTCGCTGTGAACCCGATTGCAGCCCTGCCCGAAGTCGTGATCGAGCGCGAAGGCATCGCGCTTTCGGCGCAGGAGATCATCGCGCTCGGCGAGGTTTACGTGCATCAGGCACTCTCGCAGCCGACGGTGTGTGAACTGGTCTTCCGTGATCCGCCCGGCCCGCTGACGATTGATCTGGCGCTTCAGCCGGGGACGATGATCGGCGTTTCGGTGCGCGGGCAGCGCACGCCGCTGTTCACGGGGCAAGTGACGGCGGTGCAGTATAAGTATGAGCCATCGGGCGGGCGTGAGCTGCGCGTCACGGCCTACGATTTGCTCCATCAGATGCGCAAAAACGGCTCGGTGCGGGCACACGTGCAGGTGACGTTGAGCGATCTGGCGCGCGAACTCGGTCACGGCCTGAGCGTGCAGGCGCATGAGGATACGGCGCTGATTCAGTACGTGATTCAGCAGCGTCAGAGCGATCTCGAACTGCTGCAAGAACTGGCGGAACGCAGCGGCCTGTATTTCGCCGTGCGCGAGGATACGCTGCACATCTTCAGCCTCGCGGGGATCGAGGACATTCCGCTGACGCTGACACTCGGCCAAAACCTGTTCGAAGCTGAGATCGACATGAACACGGATTCAATCGTTAGTGAGGTCGCGGCGGCAGGCTGGGACTCGGCGCACATCGAAGCGCATACGGGCAACGCGATAACACCGCGCAGCAGTCGTCACGTCGAAGCGTCGGTTTCAGCGGGCGATGTGGGCGCGGGAAACTCATTTTCGCTGGTCGATCTCGGCGTGGAAGATACGCCGCAGGTC
>DASZXN010000114.1:0-10625 GCA_035545875.1 Phototrophicaceae bacterium | reverse complement strand
CCGATTTACTAGATGCTGGTAACTCATTGAAGATATATCCATCAATTTACAATAAGTATACGATTCGCAAAATTAAGCGGCCTCAGCAAACCACAATATTTGCACTTTGTAACTTTTATATGAATAATAATTCACGTTAGTTATGCAACTCAGTAGACTCATGCAGCCGAATTTGAGCCGTTAGAAGAAACGCGTGATTGTTAGCATCTTCTGACACAACTACAAATCTTATCCCCCTATCGATAGTTCACCAGAAACAACACGGTTCGGTTCGAAATGCCAAGCAGATGATAGCGTTATAGATAAAGAGGAATATCTTCAAATGTGGCGGCAGCGCCAGTTAGAACGCGCAGCATTACATCCTATCAGCCATAACGAATTGTTGAAATCCGCTGGTTTGCTCAGGAATTTCCGAGGGTTGTGGGAACGGTGTACCAGTCACAGCCAAAGCATAACCGGGTCAAGCAGGTCGTCGATGGAATGGACACACTTGACAAAGAAGTTATCGCCTTTGTTCTGAAGGGCGACACCGCTTTATTGCTGGTAAACGATGATCTATCGAACTATGGGGAAAGAGGGACTCGAACCCTCACCTCGTAAGAGACATGATCCTAAGTCATGCGCGTCTGCCAGTTCCGCCATTCCCCCGCGTATCGCGATTATATGCCCAGCGCCAATTTGACGACAAGGGCGGCTTACTCGATTTCGATATGCGGCACTTCGCCAGAGTCGAGTTCGGTCGCGCGCGCCAGCACCGTCACGATCATAATCTGCGCGAACTGAAACAGACTCTCCATCTGCTTGATTCGATTGACGTAAAGCTGCGCTAGCTCCCGATCCTGCGGATTCATATCGTCCATCTCCGCCGTGAGCCGCTTGATGTTATCTTCCATCACCCCAATCGCCCGATCCACATCGCGCATCTCGCGGCCTTTGAGGATGTTCGTAATGATCTGCCAGAAGTCGGTCTCGGCCTCGTAAAATTTGCGCCGTCCGCTGCTGCCGCGCACCCAGACCTGACGTACCATACCGAGGCTTTCCAGCGTGCGCATGTTCATGCTCGCATTCGCTTTGGAGATGTCCAGCCGCTCGACCAAATCATCGAGGCAATGTGGGCGGTCGCTCAACAGCATCGCGCCATAAATTTGCCCGACCACCTTGCCGAAGCCAAAGTAGTCGGTAAGCTGGCCTAAACCGTCGAGCATACTATTGTGAACCGAGTCGAACAGCACTTTATCGCTGCCGTTGGCCGTCATAACACGCACCCTTAATCTCTAGACACCATTGTAGCGGGATCAGCCGAGCGAGACAATTGTTTCATTCGTAACGGAGCGCATCAATCGGGTTGAGCGCCGCCGCTCGATTCGCCGGGTAGATGCCGAAGAACACCCCAATCCCCACCGAGATCGCTGTTGCCAGCAGCACACTCGATGCCTGTACCGTTACCGCGAGATCGGGTGTGAGCGCCGAGACCAGCAGGGCGCCGATGAGTGAAATGGCGATGCCGATCCCGCCGCCGACCAGCGAGATCGCTGTCGCCTCGACCAAAAACTGCACCACGATGTCGCGCCGCTCGGCTCCAACCGCCTTGCGCAGCCCAATCTCGCGGGTGCGCTCCGTGACCGTCACCAGCATGATATTCATAATGCCAATCCCGCCGACCAGCAGCGAAATCCCCGCGATGATCGCCAGAAAGACCGTCAGCAGCCCGGTAATTTGCTCCAGCGACGACAATAAATCGGTCTGCGTATAAATGTCGAACGTATCCTCATCTCGGAAGTTGATTTGCCGTTCTTCGCGCATCGTCTGGCGAATTTCCGCCGCCACCTGATCGACGGCGTTGTTATCACGCGCCTCGACCAGAATACTGCTGATTGGACGCTGGCCGTTCACGTCACGGCTTGCGTTCAGACGCGCTTGCGCCGTCGTGATTGGCATGAAGATCAAATCGTTGTCGTCGCCCGTGAAGCCGCCGACGCTGCTCGACTTCGCCATCACGCCGATCACGCGAAAATTCACGTCGCCAATGCGAATATTCTGCCCGACGGGATAACTGTCCGGGAACAGCCGATCCACGACCGTGAGACCGATCACGGCCACGCGCGACAGGCTGTCCACATCCGATTGGTCGAAGAAGCGCCCCGCCGCAACCTGCTGATTGCGTACGGGCAGATAATCCGGCGTGACTCCGCGCACGCGACCATTCTCATTGCGACCATTGGCTGTTGCCGTGCGCGTGAGGTTCAACTGCGGCATAACGTAGAGCGCATCCGGCACGCGCGACTGATCCGCGAGCGCGTTCGCCTCCTTAATCGTGAGCGGTACGGTTTCGCCGCGCGAGTTCTGCGCGGGTACGACGATCACCAGATTCGTACCGAGGCCGAGAAACTGACCGCGCACGAAGGCATCGACCGCCTGCCCAATCGAAACCAATACGATCACCGCGCCGACGCCAATGGTAATGCCGAGCATCGTCAGCGCGGCGCGCAGCTTGTTCGAACGCAGGCCGATCAGCGCCACGCGAATGTTTTCGAGAAGCGAGCCAATCATCTATTCAAACCGTAAGGCATCAATCGGGCGCATCCGCGCGGCACGGCTAGCCGGATATAAGCCGAAGAACACACCAATCAGCGAGCTGACAATCGTCGCCAGCGCAATCGCATCCGTCGTCAGCGCCAGCTTGAGACTCGGCACCAGAATCCCGCCGATCACACAGATCAGGCCGCCGAGCGCGACGCCAATCGCGCCGCCGATGATCGAGAGGATCAAACTCTCGACCAGAAACTGCATCATGATGTCGCCCGCCCGCGCCCCGACAGCCTTGCGCAGGCCGATCTCGCGGGTGCGTTCCGTAACGGAAACCAGCATGATATTCATAATGCCAATGCCGCCGACCAGCAGCGAAATCCCCGCGATCAGGCTCAGGAATACCGTCAAAATCCCCGTGACTGCACCGAGCGACGAGAGCAAATCGGCCTGATTGATGATCGTGAAATCCTGTTCACCGTCGAACAGGATGTTGTGCGCGTCGCTCAGGTAGGTCTCGATTTGCAGCGAGGCCGAGTCCATCGCGTCGGCGCTGACCGCCTGTACGTCGAGCAGATCAACTTCGTAGCCGCCGTCGCGGGTGCGAGCGTGAGCGAGGCGTGTCTGTCCGGTCGAAATCGGGATGTACACGACTGCGTTCTGATCGCCGAATACCCCTGCCCCGCCGCCCTGTTCGCTCATCACGCCGATTACGGTGAATACGAAGTCGTTGATGCGGATCGTCTGCCCGACCGGATCGAACTCCATGTCGCCGAAGAGCTTGCTGACGACCGTCGTGCCGATCACGGCGACGCGCGCTGCCTTGTCCACGTCGTCCTGCGTGAAGAACGCGCCCTGATCGGGATACCAGTTGCGCACATCCACGTAATTCGGCGTGACCGCGCTGACCGCCAACTGAAGCGCGTTCGCGCCCGCGACCACCAGCGCCGGAACGTCGTATTCCATCGCCACCTGACGGATGCTCGGCGCGACTATCGGGTTCGCCAACGCCTCCCCCTCAGTCGTGCTGATCGGTTGGATGGTCGTGCGCGTGCCGCTGGTCGGCGCGGACGAAAAAACGAACAGCACATTCGAGCCAAGCGACTGAAACTCGCCCTGCACGAAATTCTGCACGCCACGACCGAGGCTCACCAAGCCGATCACCGCACCCACGCCGATTACAATGCCGAGCGTCGTCAACGCTGCCCGCAACCGGTTGATAAGCAGGCTGTCGAAGGCCATGCGCACATTTTCACCGAAGTCCATAAGGGATCAATTAACCATGTAGAGGCGCGGTGTACCGTGCCCCTACATGGCATGGATATAGCGCTGCGTTGGTCAGTTGTACTCTTCCTGCTTTCCGCCGTAGTAGGCATCCTGGAGAATCGCTTCCATCTCGTCCGCCATTGACGGACGTTCTTCCTGCCCGGCAACCAGCGGCACTTTGACTATCTGATCAGCGACAATTTTACCATCGCGCAGCATGACCACACGGTTTGTATGCCGGGCGATCCAGGGATCATGGGTCACGAAAACTACCGTAATCCCCTTCTCGCGGTTCAAACTCTGGAAAATCTGCATGACCTCGATACCGCTGCGTGAGTCGAGGTTGCCCGTCGGCTCGTCGGCTAAGATCATGGCAGGCTCATTCACCAGCGCTCGCGCAATTGCCACCCGCTGCTGCTGACCGCCGGATAGTTCGCTGGGCAAATGGTCAAGCCGATTACCCAGCCCGACTGATTCCAGCGCGGCTTTCGCGCGTTTGCTGCGATTGCGCACGCCCGCGTAAAGCAGCGGCAGCTCTACCTGGCGCAGCGCGGACGTGCGTTTGAGCAGGTTGAAGTTCTGGAAAACGAAGCCGATTTTCTTGTTGCGGGTACGCGCCAGTTCCGCGCCATTCATTTTACTGACGTTCACGCCATCGAGGAAATAATCGCCCTGGGTTGGCTGGTCAAGCGCGCCGAGGATATTCATGAGCGTGCTTTTGCCGGAGCCAGATGGCCCCATGATCGAGACGAACTCACCTTCATAAACTTTGAGGTCAATGCCGTGCAGAGCGAACACATCGACCTCGCCCATCTTGTACATCTTGGTAACGCCGCGCACGTCGATGACCAGTCGGCGCGGTTCCGGTTCCTCAGCTTCGACATTCGGCTTTGGCCCATCACGAACTTTGAATAGCTGCAACATCTTAACCTCCTAACAAATCGAGCGGCGAGCGCGGCAGCAGCACGACGCGCTGCCCAGCCTGCAAGCCGCCCGTGATCTGGCTCTGCAATTCGTTGCGCAGCCCAAGCTGCACCGGGATTTCCGTAAACTGCCCCGATTGATTCTGAATGGTGACGAAAGCAGCCTGGGTCGTCCGGTCGATGCGAATGAAGCGATTCGGCAGGATCAGCGCATTCTTGAGTTCATCGACCACGACCGTCGCCGTCGCGCTCATGCCGATGCGCACAGGCTGATCAGTCGAATCGAGCGCGACGCGCACGGGATAGCTGACCAACTGCCCCACAACCGTCGGCGTGGCGCTGATGCGCATGACCGTCGCGGTCATGCCAGCGTCAGGCAGCGCGTCGAAATTCAGTTCAACCTTTTGCCCGACCTGGACTTTGACCACATCAGTCTCATCAATCGCCAGATCGACGTAGAGCGCGGTCTGATCAACCAGCAGCATGGCGGGTTGATCGCTCGGCGGAACTTCACCTTCCGTCAGGTTATTCTGGGCGATCACGCCGTCGAAGGGCGCGGTCAGCGTGGCCTGATCCAGCGCCGACTGCGCCTGCTCGACCGCCAACTGCGCCTGATCCAGCGCGATTTGCGCCGACTGCAAATCGAAATCGCTTGGCCCATTTTTCAATTGATCCAACTGCGTTTGCGCCTGTACGACCGCCGCATTCGCCGAGGCCACGCTGCCCGGATCAGCGCTGCGGCTCGCGGCGGCAGCGGCGTTGGCATCCGCGATCTGGACGCCGTACTGCGCCTGATCGAGCGATGACTCAGACACACCACCGACCGAGGGAATTGCGGGAACAAAGCTCTGTAATCCCTGATTGATCTGATTGATGGTGGACTCTGGCACGGTGATCCCTGCCGGGATCAAGCTGGAAATATCAACGGAAGCTTTCGGCGTGCTGGCGGCGATGTCGCGCTGAAGCTGCGCCTGCCAGAGTTGATTGCGTGCCAGTTCGCTGCGGATTTGCGCGATCTGCGCGGCGTTCGGGTCACTGCTGTTGTAAGCGGCGTTGAGCGCCGCCTGCGCCGCATCGAGCGCCGCCTGCGCCGCAGCCAAATCTTCGGGGCGCGGCGGGCTGGTCAGCGCGTCGAAAGCAATCTGCTGCATTTGCAGTGAGACCTGCGCATTGCTGAGTGCCGCCTGCAAATCGGACGTGTCCAGCCGTGCCAGCGGGTCGCCTGCTTTGACGGTATCGCCTGCCTTGACCAGCACCTCGCGCACCACGCCCGACGATGCGAACAGGAGCGGCACCTGTCGCTTTGGCACAACCGATCCGGTCGCCGTAACGGTCAGGCGCAGATCGCCGATTTGCGCCGTCGTCTGGTCGATAATCTGGCTCGACTGATCGGCAGCAGTCTGCGCCTGCGCCGATTTCATGGCGATGGCCGCTCCGCCGCCGATCACAACAAGGAGGATCAGGATAATCAGGAGTCGCCGCATCGGATCACCCTCCAAACAACGCGATTTTGTCCGCCGAGAGATCGACACCGATCACGTTGCCCACTTGCAACCCACTCGTGACCTCGCTGCGATCCTGCCCAGCGAGGCCGAGCGTCACCGGGATTTCCTTGAGTGTCCCATCAGTCTGCGCCAGATCGACAAAAGCCTGATTGTGCTGGCGATCCAGCCGGATGAACTGGTTCGGCACGATCAGCACGTTCTGGCGCGACAGCACCACGAACGACGCGCTGGCAGTCATGCCGACGCGCACGCGTGGATCGTCCTGAGTCAGCCGCACGGTCACATCGTAGCTGATCACGCCGTTATCGTTCGAGGGAACCAGCGCAATCGATTCGAGCGAAGCAGGCAAAGCGATATTCGGCAGCGCGTCGAGCGTCACGGTCGCGGGAAGCCCAACTTTGATTTGACGCACGTCCACTTCATCCACCTGCACGACCAGATGGAGCGGCGCGAGTTCGTCAATCTCCATCACGGCAACACCCGGCGCGACCAACGCCCCATCTTCGCCTGCGACACTCGTAATCACGCCGTCAAAGGGCGCGGTCAGCCGGGTATTCTTTTCAGCCGTTTGCGCGCGATCCAGCGCGACCTGCGCCTGTGCGATTTGTGCATCAGCACGGCTGACATCAGCATCACCTGGCCCGGCCTTGAGCAGATTCAACTGCGCCTGCGCCGCGTTGACACGGGCATAAGCGGCGTTCAACTGCGGCGACTGACCATTTTGAAGCGATTGCAGATTGAGCAGCGCGATCTGCGCGTTGAACGAAGCCTCGCCAACCTTCGCGTCGAGCAAATCGACCTGTGACTGCGTGCCGCTGCCAAACGCCCGGTTATGCTGCGCGTCAGCGAGCGCAGCCTGCGCCTGATCGTAGGCCAATTGCGCGGCTTGCAAATCGTCGGGCGAGACGGCGTTCTGAATGCTGCGCACCGCGCCCATCGCGCTGTTCACGTTCGCCTGCGCGACTTCAAGCTGCGCCTGATCCGGCCCGGCGAGCAGCTTGGCCTTTTGCACCTGCGCCAACTGTAAGGCAAGCTGTGCCTGCTGAAGCGCGATCTGCTGGAGATGATCGTCCAACTGTGCCAGCACGTCGCCCCGCTTGACCTGATCGCCCTGCTGCACGGCAATCGAGACGATCCGCCCCGGCGTCGTGAAACTCAGATTAGCCGAGCGCTCCGAATCGACTTTGCCGACGGCGGAAACGGTCACATCCACGTCGCCGCGCTGAACAGTATAGGTCTGGAGGTTGGCACTGGCATTCTGGGGACGGTTAGCGCGCATGGCGAAAACCGCCACCGGGAGGATGATCGTTAATACCGTTAATATAAAGAGTGATCGTCTGACGGACATTGCTCCACCATCATCCTTACACTTACCTTGATCATACATCAGTCTGCCGAGGTGGGTGCGATTCTCTTATTTGCGCAAGCTATTCTCTGTTAAGTTGGCGTAATGGATTGCACAATGGTAACATTGGATGTGTCATCTTTCACAAAGTGAATACGGCTTCCAGGAGAGCCACGCTTATGCCGTCTACAATTCCAGACATCGTGATCAGTCGTCTGCCGGTTTATCTCCGCGCGCTGGAACGGCTGTCTCAGGAAGGGCAGGAAGTCACGTCATCGCACGAATTGGGCAAGCACCTGGGCATCAGTTCGGCGCAGATACGCAAAGACCTGTCACACTTCGGTGGCTTCGGCAAGCAGGGAACCGGCTACAAGATCGCCTATCTGAAGGATCAGCTTCGGCAGGTGCTCAAGGTCGAGCGTGACTGGCAGGTCGCGCTGGTCGGCGCGGGCGACTTGGGCAGCGCAGTCGCGCGCTACCGAGGCTTCGCCGAGCGTGGTTTCCACATCACCTACGTATTCGACAGCGCGCCGGAGAAAATCGGCAAGCGCGTGGGTAGCTTCGTCATCCGCCCGGTCGATGAGATTACTCAGATCATCAGTGAGAACAGCATCAAAATCGCTATGATCGCCGTGCCAGCCGAGAACGCGCAGCAGGTCGCTGATACACTGGTCAGCGCCGGTGTACGCGCGATTCTCAACTATGCTCCGATTAACCTGAATGTCCCCGACAGCGTTCACGTGCAGTATATCGACCCGGTGCTGCATTTGCAGCGGATGACGTACTACCTCACGTAAGCGCGCTGGCAGTCCGCTAAACTCCCTGAGCGATCCGACGCAAAATCGCCGGGTCGTTCAGCGCCCGCCCCGCACCCACCGCAACCGCGATCAGCGCGTTATCAGCACGGTAGACCGGGACGCCCGTCTCGCGGGTCAGGTATTGATCGACGCCGCGCAAAAGCGCGCCGCCCCCGGTCAGCACGATCCCTCGGTCGATGATGTCGGAGTGCAGTTCCGGCGGGGTGTTGCCCAGAACCCCGCGCACCACCCCCGCGATTTCCTTGAGCGGCTCTTCGATAGCCTCGACAATCTCACCCGTACTGATCGAGACGGTGCGCGGCAGCCCGCTGACATTATCACGGCCTTGCAGCTCCATCGACAGGTCTTCCGGCTGCGGCACCGCCGCCCCGACCTGAATTTTGACGGCCTCGGCAGTCGGCTGACCAATCGTCAGGTTATACTTGCGGCGCACGTAACTGGTGATCGCGTCGTCGATGCGCAGCCCGCCGATGCGACCGCTTTCGGCGCGGACGATGTTGTTCATCGTCAGTACCGCCGCTTCGGTGATGCCGCCGCCAATCGTCACGACCATATCCCCGGCGGGCGTGCCGACGGGCAGCCCGGCCCCAATCGCCGCCGCCAGCGGCTCCCAGATCAGGAAAGCGTCGCGCGCGCCGGCAGCAATCGCGGCCTCGTGAACGGCGCGTTTCTCGACACTGGTCACACCATACGGCACCGAGATCATCACGGTGGGCTTGAACAGGCGCACACGCCCGGCGATCTTGTTGAAAAAGTGGCGCAGCATCGCCTCAGTGACTTCGTAGTCCGCGATCACGCCGTTTTGCAGCGGGCGGATCACCTGAATATCTTCCTCATCGACACGACCGAGCATTTCGCGCGCGGGCTGGCCGATTTCGACGATGCGCTCATCCTCGACGGTTAGCGCGACCAGCGCGGGTTCTTGCAGAACGATCTGCTCGTTTTCATAAATCAGGACGTTGATAGTGCCCAGATCAACGCCCAAATTCTTGCTTAACATTCCCATAGAGTCATCTCAACGGCAACTGCGTTGTTTACAGCGAGTGATTGTACCACACGACGCGGCGCAGGGAGTGTTTAATGTCAGGTGAAATTCATACGCCATCCAGACGACTGCGCTATCATCTACGCTAACAATCGATGAAAGCAGGAGCTTCCTTTGAGCAAATCGTCCCCACCCCAGCGTCCAGGCACCGGCCTCCCGGTGATGCTGACTTTGATCATGGCAATGCTGCAAATTGCTGTCGGCGCGCAGAATGCAACGTCGCCTGATTTGCTCCCCGCAGTAGCGCTCAATATCGGCCTCGGCGTTGTCCTGCTCGTCAGCGCTTTTCTGATCGCCCGTTATAAACGCATCGGCGTGATTCTCTGCCTGATCATCTACCTGTATCTGCTCTTGAGTTATGCCATCGTGATCGCCAGCGGCGGCGCATTCGACATTATCAGCCTGATTGCGGTCGTCGCCATCGTGATAGTGCTCTACTACCTGTATCGCTATCTGGTCGGGGCAAACGAGAGGCATTTCTTCACCTGAGCAACAAAAAGCCGCCAGAGGCGATCTCTGGCGGCTTAGTTTAAAGATTGGAACGAACGCCGTTATTCCTTGTCGTCGTCCTGCTCGATGATGCGCAGCACCTGACTGCGCGCGGCGACCTTCCGCTGGATGCGCAGCGCGAGTTCAGCACGACGCAGTTCGAGCGCGGCCTCGCGGTTCTGCTCCGCCGGAACGCCCTGCTCCATCAGCTTCTCAGCGCTGGCCTTCGCCGCCTCAACCGTCGCCACGTCGATGTCGTAGGAGTTCTCGGCAAGGTCAGCCAGTACCGTCACGCGATCCGGGCGCACATCGACCACACCGCCGTAAACCACAAAGCTCTCCTCGGCGCGCCCCTTGCGGACGATCAGTTCGCCGTTGGCAAGCGTCGTCAGCACGGGCGCGTGATGCGGCAGAATGCCCATCTCGCCTTCCGAGCCGGGAACCAGCACCATATCGGCGGCTGGCTCGTTAAAGATGACCTTCTCCTGAGTGACAATTTCAACTGCAATAGGCATGGCCTTAGCCAGCTTTCTCGGCTTCGTCGTGACGCGCCAGCACATCCTCAATCGGGCCAGCCATGTAGAAATGCTGCTCGGCGATGTGGTCAACTTCGCCGTCGAGGATCATACGGAAGCCGCGAATCGTGTCCTTGATCTTGACGTACTTGCCTTCGCGTCCGGTGAACTGTTCCGCGACCTTCATTGGCTG
>DASZXN010000113.1:0-2569 GCA_035545875.1 Phototrophicaceae bacterium | reverse complement strand
GCGGCGCACTCCCTGTACAGGTGCGCCTACTGACCAGCTTGATTTTGTAATCTGATTTGTCATTGAAACGGCTGAGGCGCTCCCTCAGCCGTTTTTGATTCTTGCGCTATAAAGGAACGTAATTATGCACATCATTCAAATCAACAACGTCACCATCAATCACGCCGGGCGGCTGATTTTCAAAGAACTCTCGTGGGTCATTGGCGACCGCGACCGCGTGGGGCTGATCGGGCCGAACGGCGCGGGCAAATCGAGCCTGCTTAAAGCGATCATGGGCGAAGTCCAGCCCGACGCCGGATCGATTGTGCGAATGCGCGGAATCAGCGTCGGTTATCTGCCGCAGACGGTCACGCTCACGCCGGGAATCAGGCTGATCGAAGAAGCGATGATCCTGCCGCCCGCGTTGGCGCAAGTCGAGGCGGAACTCGGCCAAATTGAAGCTCGGATGAGCGATCCCGCCGTCTATAACGACGAAACGGCGCTCGCTCAGGTGATGGCGGAACAGGAGAAGGCGCTCGAACGTTACGAGCGGCTCGGCGGCGCGCTCCACGCCAACAAGGTCAACGAACTGCTGACGCAGCTTGGCTTCACGCCTGCCGATCACGACCTGCCGACCGAAGCTCTGAGCGGCGGGCAGAAAAAGCTGGTGGCGCTGGTGCGGCTGATGGTCGAGCAACCGGATGTACTGCTGCTCGACGAGCCGGACAATCACCTCGATCTGGAAGCGAAGGCGCGGCTCGAAGCGGTTGTGCGCAGCTATAACGGCGGAGTCGTGATCGTCTCGCATGACCGCTACCTGCTGGATGAGTGCGTGAACCAGATCGCGGAACTGGAAAACGGCAAGCTGACGCTGTACGTGGGCAATTACTCGATGTACGCGCTGGAACGCGAAGCGCGCCGCCAGCGCCAGCAGCAGATGTACGTCGCGCAGCAGAAGTGGGTCAAGCGCATGGAGGAACGCATCCACGAGTGGGACATTCTCGCAAGGGCGGACAATGAAAAAGCGGCGCGCCGCGCTCGCAGCCGCCGCAAGATGCTCGAACGGATGGAAGCCAACGGCGAAATGGTCGAGCGGGTGACGGATCGCAAGGCGCTCGAACTGACGCTCGCTGGCGGACGCGGCAGCACCAAAGCGCTCGAACTCAAGCAATTGACGATGGGCTTTGATGACGATTTGCTCTTTGCCGATCTCGACCTGCTGGTGCGGCACGGCGAGCGGGTTGGCTTGGTCGGGCGCAACGGGGCAGGCAAATCGGTGCTGTTCAAGCTGCTGCTCGGTGAACTGACCCCATTGGACGGCGAAATCAAAATCGGGCCAAGCACGAAGGTCGGTTATTATGCGCAGGAGCATCAGACGCTCACAGCGTGGTGGGATAAATCAGCGCTCGACTTCATCCGCGACGTGTCGCCCGCGCCGGAAGGGGCGGCGGTAGCGTTTCTGCTCAAGATGCTGTTCAGCTATGAGCAGGTGCGAATGCCGATAGGTACACTCAGCGGCGGCGAGCGCAGCCGCTTACAACTCGCCGCGCTGATGCTGACGCGCCCCAATCTGCTGCTGCTCGATGAGCCGACCAACAACCTCGACATTCCCTCGTCCGAGGCGCTGGAGACGGCGCTGGAAGACTTCGAGGGGGCGCTGGTCGTGATCTCGCACGACCGCTATTTTCTGGATCGAGTCGTAGATCGCGTAGCGGAACTGGGCGACGGCTCGCTGCGCCAGTTCGAGGGCGGGTATACCGATTTTCTGGACGCGAAGCCGAAGAGAAAATGATTCAACGCAAAGGCGCAAAGACGCAAAGAAAGAGAAAAGGGCGAGGCAAGCCTCGCCCCTACGATATACGTCGTGGCGGTGACTTACGGAGAACTCGGCGTGGGCTGTCCAATAATTTCTGGCTCGGCACACGCGGTACATTTAACATTATTCACGGGCTGATTTTGCGCCAGTTGATCAACCCAACTGCGCACCGAAATGCCGTTGGTCTGGTAGGAATAGAACTCAGCGCGCGGGATGATGCAGTGTAGAGTTCCGCCCTCGGTATAGTAGCGGAAACCACCCGCACGAGCGGCAATCTCCCGCTGATCCTGGCTCAGTGCGGTCGCATAGGGGACGCTGCTGAAGCCGACGTTGTTGAAGAAACTCTGCGTTTCGTCGGCGGCAGTATTGTACTGAGCGATGCGCACGCCCTCGCGGGCTGCGCCTTCATAGAACAAGGGGATGCTCAGTTTGCTTCCGGTCGCACCCTGATAGCTTGACCCCCACAGATTCCAGGTCGCGCCGGGGATGCCGCGCCAGCCGCCGCCCGAATCGCCGAGCAGCGTGACGGGTTGATTCGGGTAGTGCGCCTTGATGTCGGCTGACCAGTAGGCCGCGCCGACCGATCCGGCGCTGCACCCGGTCACGAAGACCGAATCGGGCGCGGGAATATTCGTATACACCCAGTTGAGGACGGTGCTGGCGTTGACGTAGCCTTTGTGTTTCACATCGTAATAGGTGTTGTTGTAGGTATAGCCCGTATCCTTGTTGCCGGTATCAAAGTCGCCCGTGCAGTAATCGACGTAAACCATGCTG
>DASZXN010000112.1:0-4287 GCA_035545875.1 Phototrophicaceae bacterium | reverse complement strand
CCAAAAGAAGAATAACTGATAAAACTGCTGTCAGTGACGACTGCTTGATCGTAGCTTGCCGATCCGACGCGCCAGTTGTCCTGTCCGTCGACCGAGCCGGTACTGAACGTGGGGCTTTCAAAAGTGGTGCTATAGCTGCTGCCGCCAGCCGCTCGAATTGAAACGACATGGACGGTGATCAAGGCAAACATCAGGCACAGGATAATCATGAGACGACTGCGTGCGACCATTCGGTAGACAAACATCGCTCCCCCTAATGAAATGAACGAATAATCAGGTGGCCTTTACCCGGGAAGTTTATAGGTGATTGAGTCAGCGAGACACTTATTGAGTGAGGCCATAATTGGGTATGATAATTTATAACACGTATGAAGCCTTCAGGGGAGATGTCCAGCCATTTTAAAAGTAAACTTAACAAAATATTTATGAAATTCATATTTCGCATGTTTTTAGCAGCCGAAGAAATAGAATATGCTGGCGATACTTACGTGTCAGCAGGTGAAAAATCGTTTCCCACTTGACCAGCGCCACGCCGAAAGCATGAGCAAGACGAAGGTGATTTAGCGCAGCAGGAAGCCCGCTTTCAGCGGATCGTCGGGATCGATCAGGAAAGTATGTTTGCCCGTGATGAAGGCCGTGCCGCTAACTTCGGGAATGATGGCGGGCAGGCCGCTGACCTGCGCCGTCTCGACCACGCGCCCGGTGAACGGCGTGCTGATTAGGCTTTCAATCGTGATCGGCTCGTTCAGGCCGAGTTCACCCCGTGCATAATGGATCGCCAGCCGTCCGCTGACGCCCGTCCCGGTGGGCGAGCGATCCACTTCGCCCTCTGCGAAGATGCAGACGTTGCGGCTGTGAACAGCGCCCTGCGTAAAACGCTTGACCAGAATCGTACCGTAGAGGAAATTCAGATCGGGGTTGCCGTCGGGATGAACAATCTGATAGGAAGCCATCACCGCCCGCTTGATCCGCATCCCCACGTCGATCAGCGCGCGCTGGTTCTCCGGCGCGATCTTCATGCCGACCGAATCGGCATCGACGTAAGCGTAAAACGCGCCGCCGAAAGCAATGTCACAGGTGACCGTGCCTAGCCCCTCGACCTGCACACGCAAATCACGTTCGAGCAGGAACGACGGCACGTTGCGGAACGAGACCCGCTCGACGTGACCATCATCGCGCCGATGCGCCGTCGCCGTCACGCGCCCGGCGGGTGTATCAATCTTCACGATGGTCTGTGTTCCCTGAGCCGGGAAAAAGCCCGTTTCCACGCCGACCTTGACCAGCCCGATGATCCCATGCCCGCACATGGTACTGAAGCCTTCATTGTGCATGAACAGCACCCCTACGTCGCCATCGGGCGTGACCGGCGGGGTCAGGATGCAGCCGTACATATCGGCATGACCGCGCGGCTCCCACATCAGCGTCTTGCGCAGATGGTCGTAGTGCTGGCGCGCGTACTGGCGCTTTTCGAGGATCGTGCTGCCGGGCAGCTCAGGGAAGCCGCTCGTGATAATGCGCAGCGGCTCGCCTGCGGTATGCGCGTCAATGGTGGTGATCTGCTGCCAGTGGGCGGGTGGCTGCCAGTTTTGCATGATCGTTTTCCCTGAGAGGAGCGTGAAACGCGATCATACTGCGTGCGGCATCAAAAGGCCAAAGAAAGCAGCCTCAGGACAAGACATGTCGTGCCCCGACACCCCGTACATCCCGACACCATGTGAATCCAGCGGTCGTTTGAAAAAACCGCCGTTTGCAGTAGAGTTCTGGCAATAAATCGAGCTTCCTGCGCCGGATAAGCAGCCGCTTAGAGTGTTGAGGAAATGATGACGAACACGACTTCTTCTCCCGTTCGACTGGGTATCGCCGGATTAGTACATGGACACGTCGGTTGGCCGCTGCGCCGCCCCGCCGATGATGTGATCGAGATTGTTGGTATTGCTGAAGCTGATAGCGAAGTTGTCGCACGCTATCAGGAGCGCTTTCCGGCAATTACAGGGAAAGTCCACGCTGATCTCGAAGCGATGATCGAGGCCGTGCATCCCGAAGTCGTCGCGGCGTATGGCTCGATTTACGATCACCTGCGCGTGGTCGAAATCTGCGCGCCGCGCGGTATTCACGTCATGGTCGAAAAGCCGCTGGCCGTCAGCTACGATCACGCCCAAAAGATGGCGGCGCTGGCGCAGCAGCACCACATTCTGTTGATCACCAACTACGAGACGACGTGGTACGCCAGCAATCACACCGTCTATCAGATGGTGCGTGACGAGCAGCGCATTGGCGACATCCGCAAGGTCGTCGTGCATGATGGGCACAAAGGGCCGCAGGAGATCGGCGTGCAGCCCGAATTCCTTGCCTGGCTGACCGATCCTGTCCTCGATGGCGGCGGCGCGGTCATCGACTTCGGCTGCTACGGCTGTAATCTGGTCACGTGGCTGATGGGCAATCAAGCGCCCAAAACGGTCACGGCGGTGCTGCAAACGCTCAAGCCGGAGATTTACCCGCGTGTCGATGACGAAGCGACGATCATCCTGACCTACGAACACGCGCAGGGCATCGTGCAGGGATCGTGGAACTGGCCGATGGGTCGCAAGGACATGGAAGTCTATGGGCAAACGGGTTACGCCCACGCGCTGGATCGCCTGACGATCCGCTACCGCGACGCACAGGAAAAGCCGGAGCAAACCGAGACGCTTCCAGCGCGCACCTCCCCGTTCGACGATACGTTCGACTGGCTGGCAGCCGTCGTGCGCGGCACAGTTACAATGGCCGACGACGATCTGTCCAACGTCGCCAACAACCTGATCGTCATGCGGATTCTCGACGCCGCCCGCGAATCCGCGCGCGCAGGCCAAACGATCACGCTAACGTGAAGCAAATTTCTAATGCCGGGATTCATTGTTCGCTGAGAATGCAGTAAACTCGCCCTTCTCTGACCCATCAGGAGATATTTTCGTGAGCAGCATTGACGATCAACTCCTCGCTTTACGTGAGGAATTCCCGATTCTTTCGACCTGCACTTACCTGATCAGCAACTCGCTCGGCGCGATGCCGCGCGACGTCTACGACAAGCTCAAGGAATACGCCGATACGTGGGCAACGCTCGGCGTGCGCGCCTGGGGTACGCCCGCGTTCGATAACGCGACGTGGTGGAACCTGAAGGGCGCGGTCGGTGACATGATCGCGCCGCTGATGGGCGCGCCGAAGGGCAGCGTGCTCGTCCACGAGAACGCCAGCATCGCCAACAGTATTCTGCTTTCGGCGCTCGATACCAGCGACGCTCGACGCAGCAAGATCGTCGTCAGTGACATGGATTTCCCCTCGGACGTGTACACCGTCAAATCAATGCTGCCGCAGATGGAAATCACGACTGTCCGCACGCACGACGGCATTACGCTCGACACCCAGGAGTTGCTTGACGCGATTGACAAGCGAACACGATTGGTATCGCTGAGTCACGTGCTGTTCAAGAGCGCCTACATTGTTCCAGTAGACAAGGTGATCGAGAAAGCGCACAGCGTCGGCGCGCAGGTGCTCTTGAATGGCTATCACAGCGTGGGCATCATTCCGGTGGACGTGACCGGGCTGAACGTCGATTTCTACATCGGCGGCACGCTCAAATGGATGTGCGGCGGGCCGGGCGGGGTGTTCATGTATGTTCGGCCTGATCTGCTCAAGGGCTTGCAGCCGAAAATCACGGGCTGGTTCGCGCAGGCCAAGCCGTTCACGTTCGCGGAGCAGATCGAACTGCGCGAGGATGCCTATCGGCTCGCCAACGGTACCCCCGCGATTGCCGCGTTGTACGCCATTCAGCCCGGTGTGGAAATTATCAGCCAGGTCGGAGTCGCGGCTATCCGCGCCAAGTCGGTTCGCCAGACGAACTTGATTGTTGAACTGGCGGATCAGGCGGGCTATGAGGTGATTTCGCCGCGCGACAATGCGCTGCGCGCGGGCACGATCACGGTGCGCCCGCCTGAAGCTTACGCCATCTCCCGCGAACTGATCGCGCGCAATATCGTCATTGATTACCGTGAGGGCGCTGGGATTCGGATTGGCCCGCATTTCTACAACAGCGATGACGAAATCCGCCAGACGATGCAGGCGATTGCCGACATTCTCGCCGATGGAAGCTGGCAAAAACACGCGGCCAACCGCAGCTTTGTCACGTGATTGGTATTCGGCGCCCAGTTCCCATTTGAGGGAGAGTCGCTTATGCGACGTGATGCAGCGGCACGCCACAGGCGGATCATTCCTAAACGTTCCTGCCCGCGATGTGCGGCCTAGAACTTCGAT
>DASZXN010000111.1:0-1575 GCA_035545875.1 Phototrophicaceae bacterium | reverse complement strand
GGTGCGCACCGCCAAGCAACTGGCGAAGGTCGGGGGTGCGACGGATTTCATCGTGCTGGGCAACGATCCGTATGGCATCCCGCTGCGCTCGCAGAACGCCGGACGGATCACACCGGAGATGGGCATGGACGAGGATACCTGGCAAATCTTCGCCAAAGGCGCGAACTACGTCGCGCAGCGCGTGATGGATGAAACAGGTCTGCGCACCGTCTTTCATCACCACATCGGCACGTATATCGAGACACCTGCCGAAACCGCGCGCCTGCTCGATATGACCAACCCGGACATCCTCGGCCTGTGCTTCGACACGGGTCACTGGCGTTTCGGCGGCGGCGATCCGGTCAGTGGGATCAAACAGCACCGGGATCGCATCTGGCACGTGCATTTCAAGGATCACGATCCAAAGGTCGCGCAGCAGTCGCGCGAGCAGCAGTGGGACGGCCCGACCTCGGTCGGTCACGGCGTGTTCTGCGAACTGGGCAAGGGCGACGTGGATTTTCCTGCCGTGCGCGACACGCTCAACCAGATCGGCTTTGAGGGCTGGATCGTGGTCGAGCAGGACGTTCTGCCGGGTATGGGCACGCCGAAGGCCAGCGCGCAGCGCAACCGGGATTATCTGCACAGCATCGGGCTGTAGAATCTCGCTTTCATCACCCTGTAGGGGCGGGTCTGTGCCCCCGCCCTGTCGATAAACAACCGAGGTAGTGAAGATCAAGGGGATGGTTCATTCGGGCGAGGCGTGCCTCGCCCCTACAGAAATCCGTTGGTCACGTTGACGCTCCGGGTGGTGTTTATGGTTCATTCGGGCGAGGCGTGCCTCGCCCCTACAGCCCCTCGGAATTCCTCATTCCCAACAACCGCGATCCCTTTACCTCATTTCAATTTCACCGTACAATAACGGTTCGATCCGTGTTTCCTCACAATCAATACCGTCGTCATCACTGCCAGAGCAGATGCTCGCGGCTGGTGCTATCATTTCATTCAGCCTGCTTGAGTCAGGAGGATAACTCATGACCGTGACCGATATTGCCAATTTGATTCTGGCGGTCGCTACGCTGATTCTGGCGCTGGCGACGATGATCAGCGTGATTTACATCGCCCGCCAGTTCAACCTGACGCGCGAGCAGGCCAAAGGAACCTTCCTGCTGGCGCTGGATGACCAGTTCGCCGGGACGAACGGGGTCACACGGCGGCTGGTCAGTGAGCCGAATTTCAAGCCAGAGGGCGACGAATGGATGCGCATCTGGCAATTGATGAGCGTATTTGAGCGCATGAGTGTGATGGTGGACGATAAAATCCTCGACATCGCGCTGGTGGATCGGCTGCATGGCTTCCGCCTGATCGTCATCATTGCCAATGACGCGGTTTACCAGCGTCTGCAATCGACCGGGGGCGAATGGCGCGATTTCGTTCACATGTGCTATCTGATCGCGGCGAATCGGGAAAAATCGCCGGACATCAACGACGCGGATCGGGAATTTATCCGCCGCGTGCGCGCGCTCGATAAACACGCGCGCCGCGTAGACAATCCGTTCGCAGTGACGTGAGGCTTAAACGCTCACCCAGCAGCCGCCT
>DASZXN010000110.1:0-4782 GCA_035545875.1 Phototrophicaceae bacterium | reverse complement strand
GGTTAGAGTATACCATGAAAGGGATAGCGGTTCAAGGTGATAATGAGGCACGTGAGAGCAACGGCAGTTCGCGCGCGGGCGATCCGCAAACACAGGCTGTTTCGCTTGATCCTCACCCACATCATGACGGCAGTGACGCTGCTGGCTGGCTGCGTTCCCAATGGCTTCAACGGGGCGACACAGGGGACACCGGGCAGCGCGTGGGAGCTACTCGCGCCGGGGCTGGAGCGCCGCGTTTACCGCACCACCCTGACCCAGTTCGTCATCCTGCGCATCGACCCGAATCAGTACCTTTTCCGCGTCCATTACCGTCCCGGCGCTCCACTCGATATCGATCAGTGGAATGACGCGCTCCCCGGCGCGGTTGCCTTCGTCAACGGCAACTACTTCGACAAGGAGAATCACGCGCTCGGCCTGGTCGTCGCCGATGGCGTTGTTTATGGCAACGCTTATCAGAATATGGGCGGGATGCTGGTCGTTCAGGATGGTATTGTCCGCGTGCGCTCGACCGTTGCCGAGCCATACACGGGTGAGCCACTGGATCAGGCGGTGCAGGCCTTTCCGATGCTGATCGCAGACGGTAAGGCCGCCTTCAGCAATCCGCAGGGTGACCGGGTTGCTCGCCGCACCGTCGTCGGGCAGGACAAAGCAGGGCGTATCCTGCTGATGGCGACTTCGGCTCTTGCCGGGATGAAGCTGGTTGATCTGAGCAACTATCTCGCTGCCAGTGACCTCGATCTGGTCAATGCCTTCAATCTCGATGGCGGCAGCTCAACCCTACTTTCGTTGAATGTGCCCGGCCAGCCACCCTATCAGATCGCGTCGGTCGATCCGGTGCCGACAGTCTTGGCCGTTTATCCGCGCTCAGGTTAAGGAAAGCTGATGACCCTCTATCGACCGAAAACGTTGACTGAAGCGATTGAACTCAGTATACAGCCCGACTCGATTCCGCTGGCAGGCGGTGCGTTGACCCTGCCCGACCTCGCACTGACCCAGAGCACGATTGTCGATATTCAGGATGTGGAGGAACTCCGCCTGATCGATCAGGGCGCAGGCGGCGCGACCTTCGGCGCGGCGATCCCCCTTCAGACCGTGCTGGACTGGCCGTCGCTGCCCCATGCGCTCCGCCGTGCGCTGACCCGCACCATCCCGTCCGATCTCCGTACGCGTCTCTCACTGGGCGAGTGCCTGCGCTTCTGGCAAACGCCGCTCCTGCGCGAGTGGATCACGGTGCTGATGGCGCACGACATCGGCATCGAAGTCGTCAATGCCGACTACGTGCGCGTCTGGGACAATATCGTTGACCTGATCGACAACGGTCGCCTCGACCAGCAGTTCGTCACGGCGATCAACATCGCTGCCCTTAGCGAAGGCGAAGCGGTCGGCGCGGCTTACGCAGCCTCCACACCGGACACTTTGCCTCTCGTCAACGCCGCTGCCTTCATCTACCTTGATCCCTATGGGCGGGTCGAGTCGGAATATATCTACGTCAGCGGTGCGAGCGCCCAGCCGATTACGCGCATTCGCCTCGACACGCTGACGACCTACCCGCTCGACAGCGCGCACATCGACGCGGCGGTGCAGGCCGTCCCCGCGCAGGTCGATCCAGTGGACGATGAGCGCGCCAGCGCCGAGGATCGGCGCAAGCTGGCGCTGGAAGTCGTCCAGCGTGCCTTGACCGACTGCATGGAGCAGCTTGCATGAGCGCCGACCTCGACCGTTTCCTCCAGAGCAATTTTTTCGGCAATCCGTTCAACGCCTGGCATGACGGTCTGGATACGCATCTGCTGACCGCGCTTCAGGGCGAGGATCGTCTCAAAGCGGAGGAAATTCTGCTCAAGGCCCTGCCCGATCACCGCGCGGTTGCTGGTTTAGGGGAACTTCGCTCGCAGAAGGCCATCGAGCCGCTGCGCCAGTTGATCAACAGCAGCGTGAGCAAGGAAGCGGCGGTCGCGCTTAAGAAAATCACCGGGGAAAGCAGCGGCCTCGACAGCCTAATCGCCTCGCTCAAAAATCGCAGCCTGTTTTGGAGCGACCGGATGGACGCCGCGATTGCCCTGCATCATTTCCGCGACGAGAAAGCCGTCAACGCCCTGCTCGACGCGCTCGATGATCCCGAAGGACTGGTACGCAATCACGCGGCGGAGTCGCTCCTGATTCTGTATGGTCAGATCGACGCCGATACGCCGGGGATCATGCTGCCGTCGGCGGTCACGATCCGCATCATGCGCGACAATGAGCGCGCCGCCGCTGCCGAGGAGCTTCGCCAGATGGTCAGGCAGGGTAAGCTCAAAGAGTCGTGAGATAATCAACGGAGCTTTCTCAGCGGGCAAACAGACCAGGTAAATCATGCGGTTTTGGCTGCGAATCCTCGCTTTTCCGCTCACCCTCCTGCTGGCAGTTGTCGCGGTGTTCATTTATCAAGCCTATAGCGCCACAATTCGCTATCCGGGGCAAGCAGACGTAAAGGTTTATCAAGGCGCACAGCAAATCGATCTTGCGCATCAAGGCGAGGACGACACGCTCAACACCGAATACGAGCTTGCTTATTGGACAAACGACTCGGTGGAGGATGTGGTCAGCTATTACGGCAGATTTGCCGTCGAACTGGATCGCCCCAACCAGACCGATTACCACCTGACCTACTTTGCCAACCCGTCCGACTACGACAAGTTCGCGCCAGCGGTCAGGCAGGAGATCAAAAGTCTAGCCGCGTGTCGAACGGCTTCTTCGCTCCAAAAGTTAGAAGGATGCTATTCCACACTCGTGATCGACTTGAAGCATTCAACGCTGTGGGGCACTCAGGAAGGCTTCCCGGACTGGCTGTCCATCTATACGCTTCCAGCCGAAGCGACCCATACGCTGATTTATCAGCAGTGGTGGACGGCTAAATCCTATTGATGAGGATGCAATCATATGCTCGCCCTGCTCAGCCGCCGCGTCCTGACCCTCTACGCATTGATCTGCCTCCTGCTCAGTGTGACGCTGCTGATCGGAACAACTATCCCGATCCCGCCGCATACTTCGCTTTTCAGCAAAAGCATCTGCGCCCTGCCCTGCGTCTATAGCCTTACTCCGGGCGTCTCCACCCGCGATCAGGCGCGCCAGACTTTCACCCCCTCCGCCCTGAGCCTCTCGCTGATCAACGAAGATCAGCCAGCTTACATTCTGCGCCAAACCGCCGACAGCTCACTGCTGGCCGACATCGATTTTGGCAGCGCGACCAGTCAAACGGTGCGCTCGGTCGAACTTTTTCCGCTGTCCGCCACCTTCGCGCTCGGCACATTGAGCGATTTTATGCTGGCGGGCTATCTGCCGAGCCGTGTCCTGTCAAGCTGCTATGGCGACATTCTGATTATCACGCTGGGCGCGGGCGATGAATATATCGAAGTCGCGCGAGCGGACGGCCTCGCGCCGAATACGGTGATCCGTCTGCTGGGCACGACGGTTCGCAGCGATGAAGCGCTGACGCACTCGCTCGATCAATTCGCCTGCGCCAGCGAACAACGCTGGACAGGCTTTGCTGCCGCGTGGAAATATGCCTAGCTGCGAGCGGCTGCCTGCCGGGATGCTGATCGCCTGTCTGCTGCTGACGGTCGCCGCGCTGCTGATCGGTCACGTGCTGCCTGCCGCCTCAACCGACTCTGCTCTGGATCAAAATACCTGCGCGCTGCCCTGCTTTTTCGGCGTGACGTTGGGCACAACCAGCTTCGATCAGGCGATAGAGGCGGTTCAAAACTCCGGTCATCCGCCCCAAATCGGCGACACGCTCATCAGCTTCCCATTGACTGACGTGCAGGAGCGCAGCGCCTCTGCCGCGATCAATTTTGACGGCAACGGTCGCGCCGTGTCCGCGCGCCTTATTCCCATCGATGCCTTTGCCGACATCGGCCAAATGAGCGATCTAGTGCTGATCGATTCCACGCCGACGCGCGTCTTTCGCACCTGCGATCAGGTAGTGCCAGTCCGCTTTCTGCTGATCTTCGACACGCAGAACCAGCTTATCATGGCGGAAGCCCTGCCGCTTGCGAGCGATCTCGCGCCGGATACACCGCTCACCTTCTTCGAGGCCACGACCGACGGAAACAGCGCGCTCTACGATGAGCAGTCATCGTTCGGTTGCTCCGTCGAAATCCGCTGGATCGGCTTCGCGCCGCTCTGGAAATATTTCCGCCTCAACCCACTGGATTAAACCGGCACGGCTTCCAAAGCGAGATCATGCAGCGCGATTACCGCATCGGTCAGGTTAGCCTGATCGACCACAAACGAGATGCTGCACTCGGACGCGCCCTGCGCAATCGCCACCACGTTGACGCTGCTCTCGCCCAGCACGGTGAAAACTCGGCCAGCCACCCCCGGCGTCCCGCGCATCCCCGATCCGACCACCGTCACGACCGCGACTTCGCGCAGCACCTCGACCGCTTCCACGTCCTGGCGCGCGATCTCCTGCGCCAGTTCCTCGCGGATCGCCTGCTCGGTCGCCTCAACCTTATCGTTGGTCACGACGAAGCAGAAGCTCTGCTCGGATGATGCCTGCGAGATCATCAGGATATTTGAGCCTGCCTGAGCGGTCGCCAGAAACGTTCGGCCAGCGATGCCCGGTACGCCGATCATGCCGCGCCCGCTGACGGTCACGAGGCTGACGTTGCGCACGCTCGTCACTGCCTTGATGATGGTATGGCTCGGCTCGCTCGCCGCCTCAATCAGCGTGCCGGGGTGCGTCGGGTTGAAGGTGTTGCGCACGCGCATCGGAATCCCCAGCTTGAGGATCGGCTGGACGGT
>DASZXN010000109.1:0-17723 GCA_035545875.1 Phototrophicaceae bacterium | reverse complement strand
TATCCAGTAGAGGATGTCGAGATCGTGGCAGCACTTGGCGAGGATCATCGGCGCGGATTGTTCGAGGTTGCGCCAGTTGCCGCGCACAAAGCTGTGCGCCATGTGCCAGTAGATCAGGTTTTCACGATGATCGACGCTGATCACGCGCCCCAGCCGCCCCGACTGGACGATCTCGCGGATTTTCTGGAAATAGGGCGTATAGCGCAGCACGTGGCAGATTTGCAGCACCCGCCCGCGATCCTCGGCGGCCTGCACCAGCCGCACGTTCTCGTGCAAAATCGGCGACATCGGCTTTTCGAGCAGCACGTCGTAGCCCGCGTCGAGCGCCGCCAGCGTCGATTCGGTGTGCATCCGATCCTGCGTGCAGTTGATCAGCACATCCGCGATCTTGCCCGCGCCGATCAAGTCCTGCCACGATTCGAAGCAGCGATCCGGCGGCAGGTCGTGTAACCCGGCGAACTGCTGCCGTCGATCCGCGCGCGGCTCGGCCACGCCGACGATCTGGAGTTCCTGTGGATAGTGGAGCGCGAAATTGCCGTAGGTCGATCCTCGATTGCCCGCGCCAAGCACCACCGCGTTGAGTGCTGTCATCATCTACACCTGAACACCGCGCTGCGCGTATGCCGTCAAAAAGCGCTCGATGTGCGCGTCGTCTGCCGGATCGACTTGCAGGCGCTTCGGATCGGCACGGAACCACGCCAGCGTCTTGCGAATGCCCTCGTGAAACGGGATCGTCGCCTGATACTCCGGCACGAAGCGCCTGAGCTTGCTGTTGTCGAAAATCGCGCTGTACATCTTGTCGCCGAGCAGGTTCGCGCCTTCGCCCTCGTGCATCTGCGCGATGAACTCACTCGGCATGTGGACGAGCTTCGGCTGCACGCCCAGCGCCTCGCCCAACTGCTCGTAAATCTGGTTCCACGTCACCACGAAATCCGAGGTGATCTGAATGATGTGCCCCAGTGTTTGTGGATGCCCCATCAGGCCGACGAAGCCTTTGGCGAAATCCTCGCTGTGCGTGAGCGTCCACAGCGACGTACCATCCCCATGCACGATCACGGGCTTGCCGTCGAGGATGCGCTGCGGGACGACGAAGGTGTTGCCCCGCCCAACGCTCACCGGGAAAATGTGATCGTAGGTGTGCGAAGGCCGCACGATCAGCATCGGGAAGCCGTCGTCGCGGTAGGCGCGCATCAGCCGTTCTTCGCAGGCGATCTTCTCCTGCGAGTAGCGCCAGAACGGGTTGTGCGCAGGCGTCGCTTCGTTGAGGATGTGGCTGGTCGCGGGTTTCTGGTAGACCGAAGCCGAACTGATGAAAATATACTGCCCGCATTTGCCGCGAAACAGGTTGATGTCGCGCTCGATCTCGTGCTCGTGAAAGACGATCCAGTTGACCACCACGTCGAAATGCTGATCGCCGAGCGCGGCTGCCACCTGATCCGGTTGGTTGATGTCCGCGATCAGCGTGTGCGCGCCGTTGATCGTCTCGCCGCGCTGACCCCGATTGAGCAGGTAGAGGTCGATACCGCGCGAGATCGCCAGCTTGCTCACCGAGACGCTGATGTTGCCCGTGCCGCCAATGAATAGGACTTTCATATAGTAAGCCTCCAAAACACAGCAATTAGCTTTTAGCTTTTGGCAAAAACATTTCATTGATGGGAATTGTCGCTCAGAGGGGTAACAAGCGCAATTTGTAGTGGATATGATTGGCGAGGCAGGTTGCATGGCATCGCCAGAGGCTCGAAGCCTCTGGCTAGGAATTCAAGCCGTCCAAAGACGGCTGGCACATCATCACACCCGTCGGCCAGCCTGCTTCAGCAGGCTTGGGTTTGCTAGCCCGACGTTTTGAACGTCGGGCAGAACAAGCAGACTTGCTTTTGCTAACGGCTAATCGCTATCCCACAAACCCCAGCACGACCCGATTGAACTCGTCGGGAATTTCGAGACTCGGCAGATGTCCGGTCGGTAGGTGAACGACGCGCACGTCGGGGATGCCCTTTTCCATCACCGGAGCCGCCAGCGACGCCATCGGCTCGTCGTAGTCGCCGACGATCACCAGCGTCGGCACGCGAATTTCGCTCAGGCGGTCAATCGCGGGCGGAGTCATGCTCTGTTCGTCACCGACGCCCGCCTGTCCCTTCTTGAGCGCGATCATCGTCATCTCGTAGACCAGTTCGAGCTTGTCCTGATCGACCTGATCGACCGGGCGCTCGGCTCCCGCGAGCCACAACTGCGCGCCGATCCGCGCCGCCTTTTCGAGATCGCCTGCCTGTTCCGCCTCGTAGCTCTCCATATCGAGCTTGGCGGGAACGAAATTCTCCGGCGCAAATCCGCCCGGCGCGGAACAGACCATCACCAGCTTCTGGACACGATCCGGGTTCGCCAGCGTGAAGTTCATCGACACGCGCCCGCCGTTCGAGCAGCCGATGATCGCTGCCACCGTCCCGACGCCCAGCGCGTCGAGCAGCGCTTTCAAATCGTCGTGATGCGTGAACGGCATCGGCGGCGCGCTCGTCTGACCAAAGCCGCGCAGATCAGGGCAGATCACGCGGTATCTCTGCGCGAACGCCCCGACTTGCCCCGCCCACATGCGCGAATCCGCCACCGCCGCGTGGACAAACACCACCGCGTCACCTGATCCGGCACTTTCGTAATACATGCGCGCGCCATTCACATCAGCAAAAGGCATCTTATCCTCCTGTGATCAAATAACCTCAACTTCTTCCCTCACACGCTGTTTTTCTCCCCTCCCCTAAGCGAAGCCGTCGGGGAGGGGCGGGGGTGGGGTCAACATTTCAACGCGCTGGCGAGAAACGGCTCAACAATGGTGTTAAAGTTCGCGGGATGCTCAAGGCTCGGCAGATGGGCGGAGTTGGGCATAATGACGCGCTTCGCCCCGGCGATCTCGCGCGCCATCTGCGCGCCCGCTGCGTGAACCACCGGGCTATCGAACGCGCCGTCGATGATCAGCGTCGGCACGCGAACCTCGTTCAGCCGCCCAATCGCAGGCGGCTCAATACCCTGCGCCTCGCCCAGCGTATCCTGATTCTGGAACCCGATCAGGCTCATCGCGTAAACCAGATCGCGCACCTTTGAGTCAACCTGCTCCAGCTCGCGCTTTTCGCCAACCGCCCAAAGCTGTACAGCGACCTGCGCCATCGCTTCGGGATCGTGCGCCTGATGTGCAGCAATCAACTGCTGGATCAGCGGCGTCGGCGCGCCTTGCGGCTGATAGCCGCTCGGATTCGAGCAGACCATCACCAGTGCCGTGACTCGCTGTGGATCGGTCAGCAGGAAGTCGAGCGCGGTCGTGCCGCCCATCGAACAGCCGATCAACGCCGCCTGATCGACCTTCAGGAAGTCGAGCAGCGCCCGTAAATCCTCGTGATGCGCGTACTGCATGGTCGGAGCAGTTGTTTGACCGAAGCCGCGCAGGTCATAGCGGATGACACGATAGCGGCGCGCGTACAAATCGAACTGCCCATCCCACAGCCGATGATCGCTCACACCCGCATGAACGAACACGACCGTTTGATCGTGATCCTGCCCCGCGACTTCGTAATACGTTTTCGCGCC
Source organism: Phototrophicaceae bacterium (assembly GCA_035545875.1). Lineage (GTDB taxonomy): Bacteria > Chloroflexota > Anaerolineae > Aggregatilineales > Phototrophicaceae > Flexifilum. The sequence goes on along the minus strand of DASZXN010000109.1, from coordinate 14,150 downwards.
GTTGATCTCAGCGAAGCCTGTTTGCATGTCGGCCATCGATTCGCCTCCGCAACACCAATCACATTGTAGGGCGAGGCGTGCTGCGCCCTTAGGCATCAGCCCTCACCCTCAATCCCTCTCCCTGAGGGAGAGGGACATTAAAGGCTTTTCTCCCTTCTCCCTGAGGGAGAAGGGGTGGGGATGAGGGCAAAAACACACCACCTACCCCTTTAAATTGATGTGAATGGGCGCAGCGTGCCGCGCCCTTACGTTCCATATGATTCATGTCAGCTTGATGACCGACTGTGACGCAGAGGATTACGTGTAGCGTTGGCGAGCCTGTTCCAGCCGCGCGAGGCTGTCGTCCAGTCCACCGGAACGATTGCGCGCCAGCCAGAGCGCCTTTTGCTCGGCGATCAGCGCGTCCATGTCCGCCAGCAGTTCGGCCTTGTTCACGCTGTCGTCGCCGATTTCGAGCAGCGCGCGCTGCGCCCCGTGCTTGAGCATGTGCGCCGCCTGCTGGTACTCACGCTTGATCAGATCGGCGTCCGGGCGCGTAATCTGCGCCTGATCGAGCGGCTGCATCACCTGATCGATGTAGTCCATCGCGTCGTGCAGGTTTTCCAGCAGCAGTGAGTTGTTGCTCAGGATTTCCGCGCCATTGCCGTAGAACTCGCGGTGCCAGCTTGAACTGCGCATGTCCGCCAGCGATGTGCTGTAAATCCAGAACAGGAAGCTGGCGTTGTGGATCAGCACCTCCGGTTTTTCATAGGCGTTGCCGAGGTCGTAGGCCAGCTTGCCGAGTACGTTCGCTTCGTCGTCAAAGACAAACGTGTTCAATGCGGCAGACAGATCGCTCTCGTCGGCGTGATTCCAACTGAGCGCCGCGCCGTAAGCGAAACCGGGATAGCTGATCGGCGTTTGCTGCCAGTGACCCCGGTCGCCCCAGTCGGTGTTCAGCACGCCCATCGCGCCATACTTGAGACCGTTCTCGACCGCGCTGCGGATATTGCCGATCATGTTGTCGGTGCGCCCGCCAATTGTATTCCAGGCCGACGTGCCGGGGCAGACGTAGAACGGCACGCCGGATCGGGCAAAGAGCGCCGATTTTTCCTCGAAGGGATGCTCGGCCTCGTAGCCCCATTCGAGCGCGATCACGTCCTTCGGAATCTCCGGCACGAGATCGGGATACTGATTGATGATGTCGCCCCAGAACTGCATCGTCCGCCCGCGCTCGGTGACGCGCTTGTAGATTTCCAGCACGAAATCGAGGTAGACGCGGCCTTTGCCCTTCGCCGTGACCAATGCCTTGCTGCGACCTGTGCCCAAATCCCAGGTTTCGTCCGCACCGACGTTGAACATGCGGTTGGTGAAGTTGGGCAGCAGTTCGTCGTAGAGGCTTTCAAGCAGCCTGAGCGATCCGGGATGGCTCGGATCGAGCGTGAACGGGACTTCGCTCATCCACTCGTAAACGCGCTCGTGCGTCTCGGCGAGGTCGGCATATTCGGGATGCTGAAGCCAGCGCCACATGTGACCGAAGCTGTTCTGATTGGGCACGAGGTCGATGAAGCGCTCACGGCAGTAAGCATCGAGCGCGAGAATTTCCTCCGAGGTGATCGGCGAGGCTTTCGCCCAGACGACCGGATGCTTGCGATAGGCGAAGGTATGCTCAGTGTACAACTGAAGCTGGTTGATCTTGAGGCTCGCCAGCCGATCAATCAATTCGTACAGGGTTTCCATCGTCGGCACTTTGTCCCGGCTGATGTCGAGCATCACGCCGCGCGCCTGAAAATCGGGCGAATCGTCGATTTCGAGCAGCGGCAGCTTCGCGCCATGCGTCTTGAGCAACTGCTTGAGCGTCTGCACGCCGTAAAACGCGCCCGCCGGGTCGCTGCCGACGATGCGAATGCCGTCCCCCCGGATCGACAGGTGGTAGCCTTCCGGCTGACCGCCACCAAAGCTGATCGAGAGCAGCGCCGCGTCGTTCGCGCCCGCGACCAGTTCACATTCGAGGTCGGCGTAATGCTTGAGCGCCGCCTGCGCCTGCAAGCCCGTAAAGCGCAGCGCGGCGGCGGGATCAGCAACCAGCGCGATCAGCGAGCCTTGCAGGTCGAGCGTGCCGCCCGATGTCGTGATCGTGCGCGGCAGAGGGATCAGATTCCATTCGGACGGCATATCGTTTCTCCAGGGTGGAAAGTGCTAAACTCATGCGGACATTTTGGCGCATCCACACCAGCAGCGCAAAAGGCCAACCTTCTTGAACCAGCGCACCGCTCCGATCTCACTCCTGCTGATCAGCTACTTCATCTTTTTCGCGATGGCGATCCCCAGCGGCATCCTCAACGTCGCCTGGACGTATATGCAGGGGACGTACAGCGTCAGCCTCGATGCGCTCGGCGTGATTCTGTTCGCCAATTTAGTCGGCGGCTTGCTCGGCACGTTTTTCAGCGGGCGCATCATCGAGCGCTTCGGCGTGGGGCGTTTTCTGGCGAGCGGCGCGCTGCTCGCGGCGCTCGGCCTGCTGACTTACGGCATCGCTCCCTCGTGGGCGCTGCTGATCGGCGCGGCCTTTTTCACGTCGCTGGGCATCAGCATCCTCAACGCGGCGCTCAACCTGTTCGTTTCGGCTAACTACACGACCGGCCAGTTGAACTGGCTGCACGCCTGTTTCGGCCTCGGCCTGACCGTTGGCCCGACGCTGGCGACCCTGATCGTCACGCAGTGGGGGCAAAGCTGGCACTTAAGCTACCTGATCGTCCTGCTCGTGATGGTGGTCGTCGCGGCCATCATCCTCGTCACCCGCGACCGCTGGATCATGACCGACGAGCGGAATCTCGGCGAGCAGGCCACGCGCGCCAGTCTGAGCGAGTCGCTGCGCATCCCGGCGGTGCTGCTCGGCATGGCGACCTTTTTCTCGTTCGCGGGCGTGGTCTGGGGAACGGGACAGCTATCATCGACGCTGCTGACGGCGCGCGGGATCGAGCAGGCGGGCTTCTGGGTCAGCCTGTACTGGGGCAGCTTCACGGCGGGCCGCCTGATCATGGGCTTCATCGCCGACCGCATCGACAACGACCGCTTGATTCGCGCCTGCATGATCGGCGGGACAGTCGGGGCGCTGCTGCTCTGGCAAACCGCCAGCAGCCCGCTCAATCTGGTCGGACTGGCGCTGATCGGGCTGGCCTGCGCGCCGCTCTATCCGACGCTGGTGGCCGCGACCCGGCGGCGTGTCGGCCTGCGCCACCGCACGAACGCCATCGGCTTTCAAATCGCCTGTTCGAGCTTAGGGCAGACGGTGATCCCCGGCGCATTCGCGTGGATCGCCGATCACACCGCGATTGGCGTGATCGCCGTATTACCTGTGGTCGGCATTGTGCTCGTGCTGGTGCTGCAAGAATTCGCGGTCAGGCAGCGCCAGGTCGCACCCGTTTCGGTATAAAATAGAGCCTGCTGTGCCGAAATATCGACCTATCGCTTTTACAGTTCTCTATCGACAGCAGGCTAACCATGACCGAAATCGCTCTCGGCGAAATCAATGATCACTAAGTCGAAGAACGGCATTGAGATCCGATTACCCGACGAGCGCTGGGCGCATATCATCACTGAACATGCCGAACTCGCGCAGATGAAAGCGCAGGTTTTGGAGACAATCGCAAATCCAGAGCGTATCCTTGCGGGAAATGCGGGAGAACTGTTTGCTGTGCGTGAAGTCGAAGCGGCGAAATGGCTGGTGGTTATCTATCGTGAATCGGATGCTGATGGATTTATAATAACGGCATTTCTCACTCGCAGAGGCCGCTCGCTTGAGAAAAGGCAGGTTGTATGGCGCTCCTAAACTTTGAGGAATATCTCAAGTTTCTACCGACGGTCGATCAATCCCCGCAAAAGAACATCTGGCTGTACTATGACGAAGAGGCGGATGTTTTATATGTCAATTTCAAGCGTCCGAGCGAAGCGACCGACAGCGAGTTAACCGATGAGGATGTGATTGTCCGCTATGCTGAGGACGAAATAATCGGCATGACGATTTTGCACGCACGGCAGCGCTCCGAACATGACTGACATTGCCATTGGCGTTGACCTCGGCGGCACGAAGATTGCATTTGTCGCCGTTGACCGCGACGGTCAGATTCTCGCCACCCACACCGAGCCGACGCTCGCTTCTGAGGGCGCGGACGCGGTGATCGGGCGCATGGTGCGTGGCATCGAGCAGGTGCGCGGCAGTCTGCCGATTGCGGGCATTGGGATCGGCTGCCCCGGCCCGGTCGTGGACGGCGTGGCGGTCAACGCGGTCAATCTCGGTTGGCGCAAGCTGCCGCTGGTCGAGCGCGTCCGCGAACAGATCGCGCTCGATGTCCCTGTTTACGCGCAAAACGACGTGAACGCGGGAGCCGTCGCGGAACTCGTTTTTGGCGCGGCGCGCGGCGTGACGGATTTCGTCTACATTGCCGTTGGAACGGGCGTGGGCGGCGGCGCGTTCGTCGATGGACATCTCGTCAACGGCGCGAACGGCTTCGGCATGGAGGTCGGGCACATCTCAGTCGATCCACACGGCAGGCTGTGTCCCTGCGGCAATCATGGCTGCGTCGAGATGTACCTCTCCGGCAAGGGCGTAGTCGCGGGCGCGCAAGCCCATCTGGTCGATCATCCGACCAGTTCGCTCATTCACGCCGAACTGAACACCCATGCCATCCTCGAAGCCGCGCGTCAGGGCGATGCGCTGGCGCTGCAAGCCGTCAGCGAGGCAGGCGAAGCGCTCGGCACGGCGCTGGCCTGGTGCATGGCGCTGTTCGACCCGGCGCTGATCGTGGTCGGCGGCGGACTGGGCATGGCGGCTTACGATCTGCTCCATGAACCAGCGTTGACGGCCATGCAAGCCCGCTTGATGCCCGATCTCGCGCCCTACATTCACGTTGAGCGCTCGCAGATCGAGGCCAGCGGTTTAGGCCCCGCCGCGCTCGTGTGGTATGGACAAGCCGACAGCTATTAATCTGTAGGGGCGAAGTATGCCTCGCCCCTACGCAGACATACGGGATTAAACGCGAATGTCCACCGGCGCGCCGTCGTTGTCCATCGACTGCTGCGCCGCTTCGAGCATCTGCACGACGCGATAGCCGTCCATGCCGTCGCTGGTCGGCGTTTTGCCCGTGCGAATACACTCGACAAAATGGGCGCATTCCGCCTTGAGCGGCTCTGTACCCTCGATCTTGGGAATCGTGATGTCCCCGGCGCGCGTGATCATCTTGAACTCGCCGAAATCGTTGGGCAGCTTGTCGGGCATGACGCCCTTGTCGTAAATTTTGAGGCGTTGATCGCTCACGTCGTCGTAAATCGCCATCTTGCTCTCGCCGACAACCGTCATCTGCCGGACTTTGCCCGGATCGAGCCAACTGACATGCACGGTTGCGACCTCGCCCGTTGGATATTCAAGCGTGACGAAAACCACGTCCTCCAGCTTACGTCCGAGCAGGCGAAAGCCGCGCGCCGCTACGCGATTTGGCGTTTTGCCGAGCACGTAGTTGATGATGCTGAAGTCGTGCGGCGCGAGATTCCACATGGCGTTGAGATCGTCGCGGACGATGCCGAGGTTCAGACGCGCGGAATACAGATAAAGTACGCGACCAAGTTCGCCCTGCTGCACCAGATTACGCAGCGCGATCACCGCCGGGTTGTACTCGAACACGTGCCCGACCATCAGGCGCAGATGGTTCGCTGCCGCCAGATCGACCAGCGCCTGCGCATCTTCAGCGTGCAGCGTCAGCGGCTTCTCGACCATCAAATGTTTGCCCGCCGCGAGCGCCTGCCGCCCCATTGCGGCGTGCAGGTGCGCGGGTGTCGCCAGCACGACTCCCTGAACTTCAGGATCGGCGAGTACCTCAGCGAAGTTGGGCGTGGTTTTCACACCGGGATAGCGCTCGGCATTGGTTTGCAGCGCCTTCGGGTTAATGTCGCAAACGGTGTGCAGCGCGGCATCGCTCAGGCTGGCGACGTTGCGGATCAGATTTGGCCCCCAGTAGCCGCTGCCGACGACGGCGATGTTGATTTTCTCAGTCACGATGCGTCCTTACGTATTCCGATAAATGCCGCGATCATAACCCGAAATCGGTGCGGATCAATCGCTGATCGCGCGAATGTAGCGCTCGGCTGAGGCGTGAACTTTGGCCTTCGCGTCCGGCGTCATCACGCCGCCAAAGCTCTCGTAGACGCGATCATAGGCGAATGGCTCAACCGCCGCGACGATCTTGCGCACTTTCGACGGTGGCAGCGGGATCAGATTGGGATAGCTGTACATGAAGGTCACCCAGCGCGTATCCTGCACCACGTCAATCGTGTCGGAAGTCAGCAGTACGCCGCGACCGTCTGCGCCGTCGCGCCAATGCAGCACCGACGATCCGGCGAAGTGGCCGCCGCAGTGAATCAGCGTGATGCCATCCATGAGTTCGAGAGTCCCGCTATCCCAATAGTGAATCGCATCGTCAGGCTGCACAACGTCCGGCTGATTGCCTGCGTGAATGTAGATCGGCGCGTTGTTGAAGGCGCGGCTCCATTCGACCATCACGGTATGAAAATGGGGATGCGAGATGGCAATCGCGCTGATGCCGCCGAGATCATTGATGGCTTTGATCGTCGCGTCGTCGATGAAAGGCACACAGTCCCACAGGATGTTACCATTGGGCGTCTGGACGAGATGGGCGAACTGACCGATGCCGATCTTCGGCTCCGGCTTGAGGTGATAGAGGTGCGGCTCAACCGGCTCAATCAGCATCTGCGTGATCGGTCGCAGGGCTGCGAGCGTCGTCCACTGTTGACCGTTCGGGTTGACGTACTGGCGCTCGTCCGCGCAAATCGGGCAGCGCGCCGGGGGCTGATCCGATTCCGGGTACTGCGTCCCGCAGGTGACACAAATATACTTGGGCATCGTTATTTGCTCCTGATTTCCGCAGGGGCATGGCGCGCCATGCCCCGACAAAGCACCAATGACATTCATTTTACCCACGCTGGTATCAATTCCATCTGCTACGCGATCAGCCGCCGCCTGTACGAACGTCGGGGCTTGCAGGAACATCAGGCAGCGGGTATAAGCTAAAAGCGAATCGCTAAAGGCTAATCGCTGTCCCATGAAAGTTCTGTTTGTCGCTTCCCTGCACCATCCTGAAGAACTGCGCGCGGCGCGCCAGCAATCGCCGGACATTCTGTTCCCGCCGAGCATGTCGCAGCATTTCTGGGAGAAGGCGCTGCGCAAGCGCGGTCACATACTCGCAGTCTGCTGGCGCAATAACCCCAACGGCTCGATGCGCCATCACAGCGCCGGGATCACGCCCGGCAAGCTGATCGACGCGGCGATCAACCGCGTGCCGCCGCAGTGGAATCCCGAAGCACGCGCGCGCAACGCCGCCCTGATCGCCCAGGCGCGCGAATTCCGGCCTGACCTGATCTGGATGGTTGGCGACAACACCGTGATCACGCCGGACACGCTGGCGGCGATCAAGCAGGAGATTGGCTGCACGCTGATTTATGCCTGTGGCACGTCGCCGATTGTCTTTTCCAAGCCGATAGATCGCGCCGCCGCACGCCTGTACGATCTCGTGATCGCCAGCGACTACTATCACGGGATTCAATGGCTGGAACTGGGCGCGCGGCGAATGGAATGTCTGCCCATCGCTGCCTGCGATCCTGATTTTCACCATCCGTACACGCTGACCGATCAGGAACGCGCGGATTACGCCTGCGACATCGCTTTCGTGGGCACGCTCGTGCCCGACAACCTTTACAGCCGCCGCGTCCGGGCACTCGAAGCCCTGCGCGATTTCAACCTCGGCATCTGGAGCGTTCATGCCGTGCCGCCCAGCTTGAAACCCTTCGTGCGCGGGCAAGCGCTCGGAGAGGACATGCTGAAAATCCTCTCGGCGGCCAAATTGTGCTTCAATACGCATGGCGATTTCGTCTTTTACGGCGGCAATCTGCGCCTGTTTGAAGTGGCGGGCGCGGGCATCTGCCAGATCAGCGACGATCTGCCGGGAACGCGGCTGTGGTTTCCTGAAATTGACGGCAAGCCGACGATCATCACTTATGCCAATCTGGACGATCTGCGCGCAAAAGCCAGCTATTACCTCGCCCACGACGACGAGCGCCGGGCGGTGGCGCAGGCGGCGCAGCAGCACGTCTATGCCGAGCATACCTATGATCGTCGAGCAGAGCGACTGGAACAACTCCTATGACTCTGACCGGTACTCCCAAATATCATCTGGAACAGGTCTTTGATCCGAGCAAGGCCAACCCGGATGATGCCCACAGCATCCTCATGCGCCTGATCCCGCCGAACAGCCGTGTCCTCGAATTGGGCTGTGCGTCCGGCTATCTGTCAGGATCAATGGAGCAGTATCGCGGCTGTCGCGTCACGGGGCTGGAATTTGATGCGGCGGCGGCGGCCATTGCCGGGCAGCGATGCAGCGAAGTGTACACAGCGGATCTCGATCTCCCCAATGCGCTGGCGCCGGCGCAGGCCAGCGCCCCCTATGATGTGCTGCTCGCAGCGGCAGTGCTGGAGCACCTGAAATATCCTGAACGCCTGCTGCAAGATGCGAAAACGCTGCTTAAGCCGGGCGCGCGCGTGATCGTCTCGCTGCCGAACGTCGTGCATTGGAGCATCCGCTTACAGCATTTGTTCGGGCGCTTCGATTACGTCGATTACGGCATCATGGATCGCACACACGTGCATTTTTACACCGTTACCAGTGGGCGCGCGCTGCTCGAAGATCAGGGCTATCCGGTCACAGAGTTCCACATCGCCGGAAGCGGGTTGCATAATCTGCTCAATCGGCTGGCGCGCGCGCGCCAGCAGCCGCCGCCCGCGCCGCTCCTGCCGGGTCTGCTCGCTTATGAATTGATTTATGTGGCACGCAGGGACTAGCGCTTATAGCGATAAATCACCGCGTCGCCTTCAAGCGGAATCGGGCTAATCGTCTCTACCGACTGATAATGCGCGTTCATGAAATCCACCAACGGCTGAATCCCCGGCTGTCCAACGCTGATCAAATCGGGAAAGTAGACGATGTAGGTTGGCGGCGTTTGATCCCACTCGTTCAGGAGCATCGGCACGATCCCCGGCGCATCGAAATACCAGAACCAGCCTTTGACCCACGTTCCCGGCGCAAGCAGGCCGCTTAGGGGATGAATTTGCGGCGTGCTGTCCGTCTCTGGCAGTACAAACAGAGTATCTCCCGGTTTGCTCATCGTTTTCAAAGCAGCCGCCAACGGCTTGAATTCGTCATAGGCGGGAATACCCGCGCGCCCTACCGGAGCAGCGAAATAGACGGCTGCGCCTGTCCAGAGCCAGCCTGCCAGAATCATGAGCATGATCCCGGCCAGCGTTAACTCCGCAACGCCGATCTGCGGCAGCTTCTGTCTTAACTCGGCTAGTGATAGAGGGTCAGGCAGCAGTTCCGTCAGAATCACACCGCCGATGACGCAGGCCAGCGGCAGATGCGCCATCGCGTGAATGTCATTGAAGCGCGGCAGCAAATCCGCCAGAGCGCCGAGCCAAACCATCCCGATGAGCAGCCAAAAACGATTGCGCCGCCGCAGTGCCAGCAGCAGAAACGGCGGCAAAAACAGGTTGGAAAGCACGAGCTTGCGCACCAGATCACCGGTCGGCAGGGAATTCGGCATATAACCGGACAGGTTGTACTGCCAGTTCCAGTAGAGATAGGCTGGTAAATCCCCTTGAAAAGCCACGCCGATCACCGCCGCGAGCGGGAGAATCAGCGCGGCGACAATATAGATAATGAGTTGATCGCGCTGGTAAAGCCAGAGCCACAGGCCAAACAGTACGACTGTTGCCCAGGCGTGCTGCTTGGCGAGGGTCGCGCCGCCGAGCAGAAACCCTGCCGCCAGTGGCGCGAGCCAGCCCGGTTTGCGCGCCGAGAGCAGCAGCCAGCAGACCAACGCCAGCATGATCAGCAGGCCGACCACGCTGTCGAAGTAAAACAGAATGTTGCCGTAAACCGGTTCCCACCAGAACCAGATCAATACGGCGAGCAGACCTGCTCGATTGCCCGCGAGCCTGCGCGCGAGCGTAAAAATCAGCAGCGTCAGCGCCAGCACCAGCAGCAAATTGAGCATCCGCGTGACCAGCACGGGATCAACAGCCGCGAACAGGCGCAGCGCCAGCGCCACGATCACGGTGGTGCCGGGAGCGTGCTGCTCCAACACGTTGCCGAACATGACGCGCCCCTGATTCATCATCCAGGGCAGCGCGACCTCGCCGGAATGCGCCGAGATCGACAGCCAGCCGAGATGGGTCAGCACCTGCGCAATCAAAACTGCGAGCAGAATCAGCCCCGTAAAAATGCGACTTCGGTTCATGGACATTGAACACCGCTGATCTTGGGCAACAAAGCGACAAACATCATATCGGGAAGCGTGGTAAACGGCAATCCCGGCGGCTGTGGTAGAATACGCTCGCTGAAGGAACTGTGATGCCTGACCTTTCGATCATTATCATCAACTACAACACGCGCGATTTCCTGCGCGCCTGCCTCGCCTCGATTGAAGCACAGCGCGGCGATCTGGAAGTCGAGATTATCGTCGTAGACAACGAATCGAAGGATGGCAGCGCAGCAATGGTGCGCGGCGAGTTCCCGCGTGTCAGGCTGATTGAGCCGGGTGTGAACACGTGGTTCACGGGCGGGAATAATCTCGGCGTGCGTCACGCGGGCGGAGCATTCGCGCTGCTGCTCAATGCCGATACGTTGATTCAGCCGGGAATGCTGCCGACGATGGTGGCGTATCTACGCGCGCATCCTCAGGTCGGCGCGCTGACCTGCCAGCAGCGCAGCATGGATGGGAATGAAATCCTGCGCATCTGTTCGCGGGTGCCGCGCCTGCGCGATCTGCTGCTCGGTTACACTTTTTTAAGCGTATTCTGGCGCAATCGCTCGGCGCTGTGGTACGCCGACTGGCCGCGTAATACGACGCGCGCCGTCGAGGTGATTCCCGGATCGTGCATCATGGCGCGGCGCGACCTGCTGGCACACTTCGGCCCGTTTGACGAGCGGCTCAAGCTCTACTTCCCGGAAGATGACCTGTGCCGACGGATTCTCGCTGATGGGCTTGAAATTCACTTTCTGGCCGAGGCGGTGCTGCTGCACGAGGAACATGCCAGCACGCGACAGGCGCAGCGCCTCGCTTCGCGGCTGTACTTTGACGACCTGCTCGCCTTCACGCGCAAATGGTACGGCGCGGGCGGGATGTTAATCCTGCTGGCGCTGGTGATCCCGACGCGCTGGGGCATGGACATCGCGCAGCGTTTACGGGGCGAACAAGACAAATTCTGAGGATCGATAATGTCGGATCGTTACGATAGTACCCGCAAAGCCTGGGAAGACATCTGGGACAAGGCTTCGGTCGAACAGGAATTGCAGACCGAGACCGAGCGCCGCGCTCAGGCGACTATGAATCAATACATCCCCTATCTGCCCAAAGATCAGCTGATCCTCGAAGCAGGCAGCGGTTTGAGCGCCGTGCTGATCACGCTCAAGCGGATGGGCTACCGCGTCACCGGGCTGGATTACGCCGAAAATGCGCTGCACATCTCACACCAGTATGATCCCTCGCTGGTGCTGGCCGTTGGCGACGTTCACGCGCTGCCCTACGCCGGCGAGTCGTTCGGGGCGTATCTGTCGTTTGGCGTACTGGAGCATTTCGAGGCGGGTATGGCGAAGCCGCTCGCGGAAGCCTTCCGTGTACTCAGGCATGGCGGCATCCTCGTGCTGACCATTCCGTACCCAAATATCGTGAACCGAGCAGTCGCCTGGCGGCGCAAATCGGCGGGCATGAGCGTACTCAACGACGACGAGTTCTTCGAGAGCACCTACACCCGCGCCAAGCTCGAAAGCAACGTTCAAAGCGTGGGCTTCGAGGTGCTGCGAGCGCTTCCGACCAGTCACTCGTATACCCTCTGGGGACTGGGGGGCATCTTCCGCGCGCCGGGATATTATCAAACCAGTGCCGTCGCGGAGGGACTAGGCAAGGCGTTGAAAGTCGTGCTGCCCTGGGCGTTCAACTTCTCCACGCTGATCATTGCGAAGAAGCCGTAATAGCAAGCGCTTCGACGCCAAAGACGCAAAGCCTTTGGGATTTGTCCCTCGTAGGGGCACGACATGTCGTGCCCCTACTATGGGTATAATCGCCAATGATTTTCTGCCAGTTAGTCCAGCACGCGCGCCTTCATCCAGTCATTCGTGTTGTGGAAATCCGCGACAGCGTTGCCGGGATGCACCAGCGCGTCGAACTCGGCGCGATCTGCGTCCGTAAGGTGCTTATCAGCGATGCCGAGTGCGTCCTCGAAGTGCGCCATCGTGCGCGGCCCAATGATCGGCGCGGTAATCCCCGGTTGATCCTTGCACCAGAGCAGCCCGAGCTGCGAGGTCGTCAGGCCGCGATTCTGTGCCATCTGCCCGACCTGCTCTGCCACGTCCAGCCCGGTTTGCGTGATGCGATCCTGAAACGACTTGCCGTTGCGCAGCGCCCGCGATCCTTCGGGGAAGCTGCCTTTCACGTCGTAGCGCCCGGCGAGGATTCCGCCCGCCAGCGGCGACCAGGGCAGCAGCGCCAGCCCATATTGCTGCGCCAGCGGCACGAGTTCGTTCTCGATGCGCCGATCCAGCAAATTATAAGGCGGCTGTTCGCTGATGTAGCGCGCCAGATGCTCACGCTCGCTGATCGCCAGCGCTTCCATGACTTTCCAGGCGGGATGGGTCGATGCGCCGATATAGCGCACCTTGCCCGCGCGGATCAGGTCGTCGAAGGCGCGCAGGGTCTCATCCTGCGGGATGAAGGCCGAGGGGCGATGCAGTTGATAGAGGTCGATGTGATCGGTTTGCAGGCGGCGCAGCGAATCTTCGCAGGCTTTGATCACGTGATAGCGCGAGGCGTCGCGGTCATTGGGGCCGGTACCGACGACGCTGAACACTTTGGTCGCCAGCACGATTTCGTCGCGCTTGCCGTTGTTTTTGAGCGCCTGCCCGACGACTTTCTCGCTCTCGCCGCCGTTGTAGACGTTGGCGGTGTCGATGAAATTGATGCCCGCGTCGAGCGCGCGGTCAATGATGGCGATGCCTTCGTCTGCCGGGGTGACGCCGCCGAAGTTCATCGCGCCGAGGCACAGCGCCGAGACCATGACGCCCGTTCGTCCTAAAGGTCGGTATTCCATATTTATTCCCCTGAACAACTCATTGTGAGATAGATTGATCTTAATAGTGCGCCGCGATCTGCGCAACGAATCCGCGCGTGGACTGTTCCCCAAAAGGAATAACCCTAACAGGAAATTGAGTTCTTGCGCAAAGCACGCCGCTGAGTATAGTAGACCATTATCGTGACCGCACAGGAGAAGATCATGCCCGCCTTCAAAAGCTACTTCTACAACGGCGCCTACACACCGGACGAACTCGACTGGCCGGATGAGACGGAACTCGAGGATGTCTTAGCGACCTGGGGCTATGAAAAGAACGCATGTCTCAGTTTCGGGGACGAAGAGTCCTTCGGCGTGAAGGTCTATCAATCCACCGGCGAGTGGTTTGAGCAGACCGCCTATCTGGTTGAGTTGGATTTGGGCGAGGGTCTGGAACTGATCGAAGTCGATGCGCTGCCGAGCCTGCTCAAACTGCTTGAGCAGATCGTTCCTCTCGCCACGCCGAGCAAACCGGCTCCGGCGACGAAGCCAGCGAAAAAATAGCACTCAGAACGCAGGCAACTGACCATCGACAGCGACGCTCAGTCGTCCAAAAGTTGGACGTAGCATGGACACGATCAGCTACAGCGATTTTGAGAAGGTCGAGATGCGCGTCGGCGCGATTGTCGAGGCGCAGGACTTTCCCCGCGCTCGCAATCCCTCTTACAAAGTGCGCGTGAACTTCGGCGCGGAGATCGGCGAGAAGTGGTCGAGCGCGCAGATTACCAAGTACAGCAAAGAGGAATTGATCGGCAAGCAGGTGATCGCAGTGGTCAATTTCGCGCCCAGGAACATCGCTGGGTTTATGAGCGAGTGCCTGATCCTCGGCGTGTCGATGGCCGACGGCAGCGTTTCAATCCTCACGCCAAGCCGCCAGGCCCTCATTGGAGGACGAGTGTATTAATCAATTACCCGGATATGCTCATTTCGCCATCTGTAAGAA
>DASZXN010000108.1:0-13649 GCA_035545875.1 Phototrophicaceae bacterium | reverse complement strand
CCCAACACTCCACAGGCGCAGTTGATGATCCGCGCGGGGTACGTAGCGCTGCGTCGCATCGCCGACTATTTCGCCATTGACTATGATCCCGAACCTGCACCGGACGACCTGATTAGTATTTCGCGGCAGGAGTTCGAGGCGGTCTACGAGCAGCTTGAAGCCAACGGCGTGCCGCTCAGACCTGACCGCGATCAGGCCTGGCGTGATTTCAACGGCTGGCGCATCAATTATGATCGCGTGCTGCTGGCGTTGGCCGCGCTGACGATGGCTCCCTATGCACTCTGGGTTTCGGATCGCTCGCTGCCGCGCGGGACGATGTATCGGCGGCGCAATCGCCTGAGCAACAGTAACGGTATAAGTAACAATAACGGCAGCGGCGGTCGCTAGACCATTGCCGTGAAAAATCGCACCATTCGCGGTATAGTTCAGCGTATGGTATCGATAACATTTTTTCGAGGACACTTATGTACAGCCTGCCTGAAATCAAAAATCCTGCCCGCGTTCAGCCGGGCGAAGCCATTCTCGTCGCCAGCGGTGATCTGCGCCTGCCCGCCAATCAGGGTGGCTGGGCGACTCAGGCTGAAACCGAGCGCAAAATTATTGAGGCATTCGCGCGCGAAGGCATGACCGTCAAGCGCGGTCACGATTACAATCCGGTCGAGAAGCATGGCTTCATTTCCAGCCAGCGCATGGGCATGGACGTGTTCGCCAATATCGACCCCGACGCGCCGCTGATCGTCGCCGAGTCGGTTTGGCAGTACAGCCATCACGTCCTCGCGGGGCTGCGCAGCCATCGCGGGCCGATCCTGACAATTGCCAACTGGAGCGGACAAGCACCCGGTCTGGTTGGGATGCTCAACCTCAATGGCTCGATGACCAAAGCGGGCATTCCCTACAGCTCGATTTGGAGCGTCAATTTTGACGACGAGTTCTTCCTCAATGGCATCCGTGAGTGGATCAAGACGGGCAAAATCACGCATGATACCAGCCACGTCCGTAACTTAGATGTGAATGCTATTCCGGCGGACGAGCGCGCGCTCGGCGAAGCGCTGGCACGGCAATTGGCGCAGGAGAAGGCGATCCTCGGCGTGTTCGATGAAGGCTGTATGGGCATGTACAACGCCATCATCGATGACGAGTTTCTGAATCCGACGGGCATCTACAAGGAGCGCCTGAGTCAGTCGGCGCTGGTGGCGAAGATGCGTACAGTCAGCGATCAGGAAGCGCAGCGCGCGCGTGATTGGCTCGACGTACGCGGCCTGAAGTTCAAGACCGGCCCCAATCCCGAAACTGACCTGACCGATGGGCAAATTCTCGACCAGATGAAGATGTACATCGCTGCCGTGCGCATCGCCCACGACTTCGGCTGCGCGGCAGTTGGTATTCAGTATCAGCAGGGGCTTAAGGATCTGGTTCCGGCTTCCGATTTGGCCGAAGGCTTGCTCAACAACGTCGAGCGTCCGCCCGTGACCGATCCGCAGACCGGGAAAGAACTGTTCGCAGGCAAGGCGCTGCCGCACTTCAATGAGGTTGACGAAGGCGCGGCAGTCGATCTGCTCGTCACCAACCGCATCTGGACGGCGCTCGGCTTTGATCCGGCATCGACGCTCCACGACATCCGCTATGGCGAATGGTACAAAGGCAATGGCGTCGATGATTTCGTCTGGGTGTTCGAGATTTCCGGCGCTGCGCCTGCCTCGCATTTCATCGACGGTTACGCGGGCGCGGTCAGCGAGCGCCAGCGCGCGATGTATTTCCGGCTCGGCGGCGGCACACTCAAAGGGATCAGC
Source organism: Phototrophicaceae bacterium (assembly GCA_035545875.1). GTDB lineage: Bacteria > Chloroflexota > Anaerolineae > Aggregatilineales > Phototrophicaceae > Flexifilum. The sequence goes on along the minus strand of DASZXN010000108.1, from coordinate 11,859 downwards.
AAACCCGGCGAGATTGTCTGGAGCCGCGTGTACATCATGGATGACAAGCTTCATGCCGACATTGGGCGCGGATCGGTGGTCAGCCTGCCGCGCGAGGAGACCGAGCGGCGCTGGGCAATGACCGACGCGCAGTGGCCGATCATGCACGGTGTTCTACACGGCGTCTCGCGTGATCAATTGATGGCGCGGCACAAATCGAACCACCTGAACGTCGTTTACGCGCCGTCCGCTGAGGACGCCGACCGCGCGCTCGCCGCCAAAGCCGCCATGTTCGCGGCGATGGGGCTGGAAGTCCATCTCGCGGGCGACGTGAAGCTGTAAATCAGTTAAAAGTAAGTGAAGTTAAAAGTCAAAAGGCAATCGCATAGAGCGCTTTTTGACTTTTAACTTTCAACTTTTAACTTTTCACGCTTACTGAATGAGGCTGGCATGATCGATAGACCCCAAATCTGCGTGGTCGGAAGCTGCAACACCGATTTGATCGTCCGTGTTCCGCGCCAGCCCGAAGCGGGCGAAACGCTGCGCGGTCAGAACTTTCGCATTGGCTTCGGCGGCAAGGGCGCGAATCAGGCGGTGATGGCTGCGCGGCTCGGCGCGCAGGTCAGCATGATCGGCAAACTGGGTCACGACACCTTTGGCGAAAATACCGTCGCCAATTTCCGTGAGCAGGGCATCGACACGACCTACATCTTTTTTGACGAACGCGAAGCGTCGGGTGTGGCGCTGATCGAGGTCAACGACGTTAGCGGACAAAACTCGATTGTCGTCGCCAGCGGCGCGAACGACACGCTCTCGCCGGACGACGTGCGCCAGGCCAGCGCCGCGATCACCTCGGCGCAGATTTTGATCTGCCAGTTGGAAGTTCCGCCGGAAACCACCCGCGAAGCCCTGCGCATCGCCCGCGAAGCCAACGTCACGACGATTTTCAACCCCGCTCCGGCGAGCGTAGTCGATGACGAGATAATGGCGCTGACCGACATCCTCATCCCCAATGAAGTCGAAACCGGGATGCTGATCGGCAGCAAAGTCGAGGGCGATCAGCAGGCGTTCGCAGCGGCGCGAGCACTGCAAGCGCGCGGCGCGCAAACCGTGATCGTTACACTCGGCAGTCGGGGGGCTTTGCTGGTCGAAGGCGATCAGGAACCACAGTTGATCGTGGCTGAAAAGGTGCAGGCGGTCGATACGACGGGGGCAGGCGACGCTTTCGTCGGCAGCTTCGCCTATCTGCTGGCGAGCGGACGCTCGATGATCGACGCGGCGAACCGCGCCTGCGCGATTGCGACCCGCTCTGTCCTCAAGCCCGGCACGCAAAGCTCGTTCCCCATGCGTGCAGACATCCTCAATTTGCTGAATGATTAGGCAATCAAGGGCACAGCACGCTACTGCCCCTATCAATGATCACAATCGCTAGAATCAAAAACGGGTATCTCTCGAAGGAGACACCCGTTTCCGAAATTCCGTTATTGCTTAGTTCTGTGAGAAGCTGTTGCCCGTCTTGACCGGAATGGTGCGTGGCTGCGCTTCCAGGGTCTTGGGCAGCGTGAGGGTCAGCACGCCGTTCTCGATATTCGCCTCGACCTTGCTAGCATCAATTGGCTGCGGCAGGCGGATCACGCGCTGGAACTTGCCATAACTGCGCTCCAGCAGGAGGGCGCGGCTGTTCTCGTGCGTGACCTGCGGCACTTCGCCGGAGATCGTTAGCACGCCATCGTGCAGACTGATATTCACCGCGTCGGCGCTCACGCCGGGCAGCGCCGCGCTGACAATATAGGCCGGATCGGTCTCGTGAACGTCGAGCGCCAGCGCACCCGCATCATTGCTGCTGCGCAGATTACGCCTGGTGTCATCAAACAGGCGATCCAGCGTGCCCTGCATCGAAGCCATATCCTGAAGCGGATTCCAGCGAACAAACGTAGTCATTTTCAATCCTCCACACAGATGTCTATCAGTGATTTCGAGATGCTTTTACGATAGACGACCTGTGTAAGACCTGTATCAGAGGACACGTAAGAAATCTATATGCGAATTCAAGTGCTGAGGAAAAAGCCAATTCAGGGGAATAAGGCAGACAACTATAGGGGCGAGGCACGCCACTCCTCGCCCTTGCGAGAACGAAGCAGACGATACTGGTTACACCGGACGCGGCTTACCGTGTTCTTCCGGCACGCGGGCATAGAGCTTGGTCATTTCTTCCAGCCGACCTTTGGCGGGGCCTTCAAGCTGCTTCGGAACAAAGCGCCACATCCAGTTACCCGCCGCGACACTCGGCTTGTTCATGCGTGCTTCCTCGCCCAGACCCATCACGTCTTGCAGCGGAATGACCGCCGTCGTTGCTACCGACATCATCGCCAGCCGGATCAACTCCCAATTCGGCTCGACAATACGGCGGTCGAGATAACGCGACATATGGTTGCGGATCACGTCGTCAATCTCGTCGGTGAACCACCAGCCGTTGGTGGTGTTGTTGTCGTGCGTGCCCGTGTATACGACCGAGTGGCGGCGGTGATTATGCGGCAGAAAACGAGCTTCGCCTGTCAGATCGCCCCACGCGAATTGCAGGATCAGCATCCCCGGCAGGTTGAGCGTGTCGCGCATTTCTTCGACGGGTGGCGTGATTACACCCAAATCCTCGGCAATCAGCGGCAGGCCGCCGAGCGCCGCCTTGATCACGTTGAAGAAGGCAATCCCCGGCCCCTTGATCCACTGGCCGTTGATGGCGGTCGTTTCGCCACCGGGAACCGACCAGTATGCTTCAAAGCCCCGGAAATGGTCGATACGCACGATGTCCACCTGATCGAGCGTGGCCTTGAAGCGTTGAATCCACCAGCGGTAACCGTCGCGTTCCATCGCCTGCCAGTTGTAATGCGGATTGCCCCAAAGCTGACCCGTCTCGCTGAAGTAATCGGGCGGCACACCGGCGACAATCGTCGGATTGCCCGCTTCATCCAAATGGAACAGATCGCGGTTCGCCCACACGTCGGCGCTGTCGTGCGCGACGAAGATCGGCACGTCACCGATCAGGCGGATTTGCTTGCTGTTGGCATATTGTTTGACCGCGTTCCACTGACGCGCGAACAACCATTGGCGAAATTTGTACTGCTCGATGCGCGCCGTGTGTCGCTCCAGGGCATTGACCATTGCCTGCGGCTCGCGCAGCGCTTCTTCCGGCTCCCAGGCGACCCAGGGCTGACCGTCATGTTCTTCCTTCAACGCCATGAACAGTGCATAATCGTCGAGCCAGTGGGTATTGTCTTTTGCCCAAGCGTGAAGCTCGTCTTTCTGCGCTTCAGTCGCTTTGACCTCGAAATTCTTGAAAGCCAGGTTGAGCAGGCTGTCGTGATAGGGGATGATCCAGCCGAAATCGACTTTCTCGGCGGGGAAGCTGGGCACGTCAGCAACGTCTTCCGGTGACAGCCAGCCTTCTTCGACCAGCTTGTCGAGGCTGACGAGCAGGGCATTTCCAGCAAAGGCCGAAAGCGTCTGATAAGGGGAGTCACCGTACCCAGTCGGGCCAAGCGGTAAGACCTGCCAGATCGTCTGCTTGGCGGAAGCAAGCCAATCGACAAAGTGGTATGCCCACTCGCCCAGATCGCCAATGCCGTAGCGCCCCGGCAGCGAAGTGGGGTGGAGCAAAATGCCGCTGGAACGGGGGAATAAGTCCATATTGAACGTCCTTTCGCTGCTAAAACTGTCGGTAAACATATCACAAAATCGCCCCTCGTGTGATATAGTTTCAGGGATGATCAGCTTAAAGATTTGTTAGACGAATGGAAATACTCAAAGGCTCGGTCGAGCGTATTACCTACTACAACGAAGAAAGCGGCTACAGCGTCGTCAAGATCAAGGCCGATAAGCGCTATCCGACTGCCGAAGCGCGCGATGGAACGATCACGGTTGTCGGCGTGATGCCTGAACCGGGCGTCGGCACGAATATGCAGTTTGACGGCAACTGGGTCGATGACCCGCGCTACGGCAAGCAGTTTCGCGCCGAGATGACCACACCGCTCATGCCGACGACCGAAGCGGGAATCATCGGCTATCTGAGCAGCGGCATCGTCAAAGGGATTGGCCCCAAAACCGCGCAGAAGATTGTCGATTATTTCGGCACCGAGACGATTGACGTGCTGGATCGCCAGCCGGAGCGCCTCAACGAAGTGCCTGGCCTCAAGCGCGAACTGGCGAAAGTCCTCAAAATTGCCTGGGCGGAAAATCAGGCTGTTCGTCAGACGATGATCTTTCTGCAAGGCTACGGCGTTAGCTCGAAGATGGCGACCCGTATCTTCCAGCATTATGGCTCAGACACGATCAACAAGGTCAAGGAAAACCCGTTCGCGCTGGCGGACGAAGTGTTCGGCATCGGCTTCATGCGCGCCGACGAGATCGCCCGCAACATGGGGCTGGAGCGCGACTCGCAGCACCGCATTCGCGCCGGGCTGCATTACGCGCTCAATCAACTGGCGAAAGAGGGGCACGTCTTTATGCCGCGTCCGGCGCTGGTTGAAAAAGCGGGGCAGATGCTCGGCATCGACAATGATGAGTTGATTGAAGCCGTGCTCGGCAGTGAGATTTTCGTCAACAAGCTGGTCGGCGAAAAGCTCGAAATGCCCGACGGCAGCGACGTTGAGGCTGTCTATCTCTGGTCGTTCTACCACGCCGAGCGCAGCGCCGCCAGCCGTCTGCGCGATTTGACCGAGTTTCCCTCGCCGATCATCGACGAGGCGCGCACGATTAGCTGGAAAGGCTTTCTGCGCGAATTGGCTGCCGAGAACCAAATCGATCTCTCCGAACAGCAGCAGGGAGCGGTCAAAGCCGCGTTGACCAACAAAGTCTCGGTTCTCACAGGTGGCCCCGGCACGGGCAAGACAACCACGCTGCGCATGGTCATTCGCGCGCTCGAAGAACTCGATTTCAAATTCGCACTCGCCTCACCGACCGGACGCGCCGCCAAGCGTCTCAGCGAGGCGACCCAGCATCCTGCCAGCACGATTCATCGCATGTTGGGCTATGTCCCCGGCGAAGGCTTCAGCTACGACGAAGATCAGCCGCTTGACGTGGACATGCTGATCGTGGATGAAGCGTCGATGATCGACCTGCTGCTGTTCTTCGATCTGCTCAAGGCGCTTAAGCCGGAAACCCATCTGATGCTGGTCGGCGACGTGGATCAACTGCCGAGCGTCGGCGCGGGCAACGTCCTGCGCGACGTGATTGAGAGCGGCGTCGCCCATGTCACGCGCTTGCAAATGATCTTCCGGCAGGACGAGGACAGCCACATCGTCGTCAACGCCCACCGCATCAATAACGGCGATGCGCCTTACATGGACAACAACAGCCGCGATTTCTACTTTTTCGGCGAAGAAGACCCGATTCGGGCTTCTGAACTCATTGTCGATATTGTCAAGAATCGGCTGCCCAATAAGTTCGGCGTTGATCCGCTGGACGAAGTGCAGGTGATCGCGCCGATGTATCGTGGGCCAGTCGGCGTCCACGCGCTCAATGAGGCATTGCAAAAGGCGCTCAATGGCGATCAGCGCGTCGCGGAGAAGCAGTTGGGTGGTCGCCTGTTCCGCGCGGGCGATAAAGTCATGCAGACGCGCAACAACTACGACAAAGAAGTTTTCAACGGCGACATCGGGCGGATCAGCGGGATCGACTTTGACGATCAGACGCTTGAAATCGTCTTTGACAACCAGTACGTGTTTTACGAGTTCAGCGAAGCCGACGAACTGATTCATGCCTACTGCATCAGCACGCATCGCAGCCAGGGTTCCGAGTACCCGGTCGTCGTCATGCCGCTCATGCCGCAGCATTACATGATGCTTCAGCGCAATTTGCTCTATACCGCTGTCACCCGCGCCAAAAAGATGGTTGTTTTGGTCGGCAGCAGGCGAGCGGTGCACATGGCGGTGCAGAACAACAAGGTCGCGGAACGCTACAGCGGTCTCTTGCAGCGTTTGAGGAGTTTTTGATGGTTCTTCCCCTGGAAACACGGAACCTCCGCCTGGCAGTGATGGAGGATGTTCCAGCGCTGCGTCACCTAATCACGCTTTCGGCGCAGGGACTCAACGTCGAACACTACACGCCGGAACAGGTTGCCAGCATCCTCAAATATGTCTATGGCGTCGATACGCAGCTTGTCCTCGACCAGACCTATTTCGTCGTGCAAGCTGACGATCAGTACGTCGGCTGCGGCGGCTGGAGCAGGCGCAAAACGCTCTATGGCGGCGATCAGCACAAAGAAGCCGTCGATAACCTGCTCGATCCCGCGACCGATGCTGCGCGGATACGCGCCTTTTTCGTCCATCCCGATTGGGCGCGGCAGGGGATTGGCAGCGCGTTGATGAGCGCTTGCGAGCAGGCGGCCTACGACGCGGGTTTTCGCTCTCTGGAATTGATGGCGACGCTCACAGGCGAGTACCTCTATCGACGCTTCGGCTTCGAGGTGCTCGAAGCAGAGGCTGAAGTGCTGCCCGATGGCAACATCATGCAGCTTCGACGGATGCGCAAAACGCTCGCTTCGTAAACAATCCGTTTTGCGCAGCGTGACTGGATTTTCCGCCGCCAGATAGCTATACTCTGCTGACTTGTAGCCTGTCCTACAACTCAAGGCGATTGGGAAAATCATGCCGCGTTCCGCGATTCTGCTTATCTCGTGCCCTGATCGTACCGGTTTGGTGGCGACTATCACTCAATTCCTGTACGAGCACAATGGCAACATCCTTCAGCTTGATCAGCACGTCGATGCCGAGGAAAACGTCTTTTTCATGCGGGTTGCGTGGGACGTAGATGGCTTCGGCATTCCCGCCAGCGAGATCGGCGCGCGCTTTCGAGTGATCGCTGACCCATTACAGATGCGTTGGGAACTGCATTTTTCCGACGAGACGCCGCGCATGGCGTTGTTCGTCTCGAAGCTGGGGCATTGTCTTTATGACATACTTGCTCGCTACCAATCGGCAGAATGGCAGGTCGAAATTCCGCTGATCGTCAGCAATCACCCCGACATGCAGCCTGTCGCGGAGAAGTTCGGCATCGACTTCCACCTGTTCAGCGTCAGCAAGGACAACAAACCGGAGCAGGAACAGGCGCAGCTAGCCTTGCTGCGCCAATATAACGTCGATTTCATCGTGCTGGCGCGCTACATGCAAATTCTCTCGTCCGATTTTGTCGCGCAGTACCCGAACCGGATTATCAACATTCATCACTCGTTTTTACCCGCATTCATCGGCGCGAAACCGTACCACGCCGCCCACGCGCGCGGCGTCAAGATGATCGGCGCGACCAGCCATTACGTCACGGCTGATCTGGATGCTGGCCCAATTCTGGAGCAGGATACCGTGCGCATCAACCACCGCGATTCGGTCGATGACCTGATCCGCAAGGGCAAAGATGTCGAGAAGCTGGTGCTGTCGCGTGCGGTCGGCTATCACCTGCGGCGGCAGGTACTGATTTACAAGAACAAAACCGTCATTTTCGCGTAACGAAGCTATTCGGGGCGTGGGGTAGGGGCACGGCGCGCCGTGCTCCTACGGAATTGAAGGACAGCTAGCCTTCAATCAACAGGCGTTCAGGGTCTTCGACCAGTTCCTTGACGCGCACGAGGAACTGCACGGCCTCGCGTCCATCGACCAGGCGATGATCGTAGCTCAACGCGACATACATCATCTGATGAATCACGACCTGCCCATTAAGTGCAATCGGGCGCTGCTCGATCTTGTGCAGGCCGAGGATGCCGACCTGCGGCGGATTCAGGATTGGCGTGCTCAACATCGAGCCAAAGATGCCGCCGTTGGTGATCGTGAAGGTGCCGCCGCGCAGCGCATCGAGCGAGAGCGTGCCGTCTGCTGCTTGTTTGGCGTAATCCTTGATGGCTTTCTCAATCTCGGCAAACGACATACGATCCGCGTCGCGCAGCACCGGAACAACCAGGCCGTCTTCCGCGCCAACGGCGATGCCAATGTCGTAGTAGTGCTTGAGGATCATCTCGTCGCCCTGAATTTCGGCGTTGACACGTGGCTGGAACTTGAGCGCACCAATCGCGGCCTTGACGAAGAACGACGACAGACCGAGGCTGACGCCGTAGCGTTCCTTGAACACTTCCTTGCGCCGTTCGCGCAGTTCCATCACGCCGGTCATGTCGATTTCGTTGAAGGTCGTCAACATCGCGGCGCTGTGCTGCGCCTCGACCAAGCGCTGCGCAATCGTGCGGCGACGGCGCGAGAGCTTCACGCGCTCCTCGATGCGATGCTCAAGGCCGTTGGACAGGGCGGGTGTGGCGGAAACTGGCGGACGCACAGATGATGAGGCCGATGCGACGGGCGGCGCGACCGGCGACGTGGCGACCGGTTTTTGCTGCGCGTCCGCGTAGCGCTCAACGTCATTCTTGGTGACGCGCGCGCCTGGTCTGCTCGGTTCAACCTGCGTCAGATCGACCGATTTCTCACTCGCCACCCGCTTGGCGACCGGAGTCGCGGCGGGCTGGGCTTGCTCGCTCATCACGGCGATCTTCGCGGGCGCAGGTGCGTCAGCGTTCGCTGGCGTTGCCATTGGCTTGCTCGGAGCGGCGGTTTTCTCGCTCGCCTCGTCAATCGTGCCAAGCACCTCGCCGATCTTCACGTCCGCGCCGTCCTGCTGCTCAATTTTGGACAATACGCCGTCTTTTTCCGCGCCGACTTCCAGATCGACCTTTTCGGTTTCCAGAACGACGACCGCTTCGCCCACCTTGACGGAATCGCCTTCGTGCTTGAGCCAACGCGCGACGGTCGCCTCGACCACCGACTCGCCTAAATCCGGTACGACGATGTTAAATGACATTTTTCATCCTCACTTGATGACGATCCCGGCCACGTCTTTGACATCCTGACTGAACGCCTGCTCAATCAACGCGGCCTGATTGAAATTGTGTGCGGCCAGCGAGCCTTCCGCCGGGCTGGAACTGCGCGGACGACCCAGATAATGCAGGAACGGCGCCTGAATCAGTTCGGAGAGCAGCGGCTTGGCAAACTCCCAGACGCCCATGTTTTCCGGCTCTTCCTGCACCCACAGAATTTCGTCGGCTTTGGTGTAGCGTTCCAGAATTGGATGCAGGTCGTCGCTGGGGAAGGGGTACAACTGCTCGACGCGCACGAGGGCGACATCCTTATTCTGCTCACGGAATTTGCTCGACACCAGATCGATGTAAATCTTGCCGTTGCAGAGGATCACGCGGCGAACATCTTCAGGCTTCACGGCGGCATCATCGATCACGGGCTGCCAGTGACCTTTCGCCAGTTCGTTGAGCGACGAGGCGACGAGCGGATTGCGCAGCAGGCTTTTGGGCGTCAGCACAATCAAGGGCAGCGGATCGGTTTCCAATAGGAGTGCTTGGCGGCGCAGCAGATGGAAATACTGCGCCGCGCTCGTCGCGTTGGCGACACGGATATTCGTGTTGGCGGCCATTTGCAGGAAACGCTCGACGCGCGCGCTCGAATGGTCGGGGCCGGCGCCTTCGTAGCCGTGCGGGAGCAGCAGCACCAGCGATGGCGTTTGCCCGAACTTGGCGCGGGCTGAGACGATGAACTCGTCAATCACGGTCTGCGCGCCGTTATCGAAGTCGCCGTACTGCGCTTCCCAGATGACGAGGCGGCACGGTTCCTGCACGTTGTAGCCGTACTCGAAACCAAGTGCCGCGCCTTCCGAGAGCGGGCTGTTGTGGATTTCGTACGCGGCGGTCGCCTGCGGCAGATTCGCCAGCGGCGTGAAGGTCTTACCCGTTTTCACGTCGTGAAAGACGGCGTGCCGCTGGCTGTAGGTGCCGCGCTCGGAGTCCTGCCCGGTCAGGCGGACGGCTGTCCCGTCTTCAAGAATGCTGGCAAGCGCGAGGTCTTCGGCGGTTGCCCATTCGATTACGCTGGCATCGGCATCGTCGAGCAATTCGCGGCGGCGATTGGTTGCGCGCTGAAGCTTCGGATGAAGCGTGAAATCCGCTGGGAAGGTGAGCAGGGCGCGGTTGAGTTCGCGCAACCGCGTGACTGAGACGGCGGTTTTGACGCGCTTGGCAGTCCCCGGCACAGGCGATTCGGGGCGATAGTTGGCGAGGTCTTTTTCCGGGTCAAGCGACTCGAAATTCTCCTGAAGCGCCTGCATTTTCTCGCTGACGAGCTTGTCGGCATCATCTTCCTTGATCGCGCCACGCTTGACCAGTTCATCCGCCCAGAGCTTGCGCACGGTCGGGTGCTGATCGATGTTCTGGTACATCAGCGGTTGGGTGAAGTTCGGCTCGTCGCCTTCGTTATGACCGTAGCGGCGATAGCCAATCAGGTCGATGACGAAATCCTTCTGGAACTTACGGCGGTAGGCACAGGCGATACGGGCGGCCATGACGCAGGCTTCGGGATCGTCCGCGTTGACGTGGATGATCGGCATACTGAAACCTTTGGCGAGGTCGCTGGCGTAGGGGGTGCTGCGTGAATCCGTCGGCTCGGTGGTGAAGCCAAGCTGATTGTTGGTAATGATGTGGATCGTGCCGCCCGTCCAGTAACCGGGCAGGGCGGACAGGTTGAGCGTTTCGGCGACGATCCCCTGACCGGGGAAGGCCGCATCGCCGTGAATCAGAATCGGCTGAGTCGCTTTCGGGTCGAAGATGGGCGCGCCGCCCTTGCTGACATCGGTTCCGGCAGCACGCGCCATGCCTTCGACCACTGGATTGACGGCTTCGAGATGGCTGGGATTGGGCGCGAGCCGAACCGTTACGTCAACCGTTCCGTTTTCGCGCAGTTCGCGGCTGCCGCCCATGTGATACTTGACATCGCCTGTCCAGCCGAGGTCGTCGCGGAACTTGCGCGGCTTGACCGGGTCTTTGAACTCGGCCAAAAGCTGCTTGTAGGGCTTGTCGAGGATGTGCGCCAATACGTTCAAGCGACCGCGATGCGCCATGCCGAGCAGGATGTTGCGCTCGCCTTGCTCGGCCATCGTTGCCACAATCGTGTCGAGCATAGGCACGAGCACGTCCAGCCCCTCAATCGAGAAGCGGTGCTTGCCGGGGAAAATGCGGTGAATGAAGCGCTCAAAAACCTCGACTTCGGTGAGTTCATTGAGCATATAGAGCAGGTCACACTGGATGCGGAACTGGATCGACTCGGCGGCGTTGCGCAGCCATTCGTGTTCTTCGGGCAGGCGAATGTGATCGTAATCGTAGCCCATCGTCGAGGAATAGACGCGCTTGAGCGCCTCCGTTGCTTCGAGGGCGTTGTGCGTCGTCTCGACCAGCGGCCCGCCGATCAGACTGGAGGGAAGCTGGCGCAGGTCGTCCTCGGTGATGCCATGCGCGGTGGGATCGAGTGAGGGATCGCCGGGCGGCGGCGTGCCGAGTGGATCAAGCTGGGCAGCCAAGTGCCCGTAAGCGCGAATTGACTGGGCATAGTTGACCGCGCCGACAATCTTATCGAGGTTGGGCGCAGGGGCGACAGTGGCAGTTACGGAACTTGGTGCGGGTTCGACCTGACCATCAACAGGTGGCGTCCAGTTGGCGAAGAAGGCTTGCAGCGATGGATCGACCGAGGCTGGATTTTGCTGGTAGCGGTCATACAGTTCCAGCAAATAGCCGGTATTCAGACCGGAAATTTCATTACGCAAGGTCATATTGAGTGTTTCCAATGGCTACAGAACTAAAATCATCTTAACGGTTTTTGGCATAAAACGCGATAGGAATTACTATCAACGGCTGGTTAAGCGATATTGCCTTCTTGCGGCGAGGAAACTTATGCAACGGGTCGGATTTTTGCTCAAAGTGAAGCCAGCCATGATCGAAGAATACAAGCAGCGCCATGCCGCCGTCTGGCAGGATATGCAGGACGCGCTGCGGCGCAACGGCTGGCACAATTATTC
>DASZXN010000107.1:0-9149 GCA_035545875.1 Phototrophicaceae bacterium | reverse complement strand
ATGGTTGCCTTGGGCAGTCAAGCGGTGGCAGCCGGCATTGCCCAACCGCTGGTACACCGTCCTGATGGAACCCGCCGTCGGCTCTGGAGCTTATTTCGCGAAGGCTTACGTTATTTTGCCCAAGTGCTTCGTCGCCACACCATCTGTCTAGGCTTCATCTTCATCCCAGACACACGCTGCACTTGAAAACATGTCCTCTCCTCAGCCCACGCAAGCGGGGAGAAAGGGCGAAAACAGCAATTCGAGAAATTTAGCTGGTGTGGCACTACGAATATCCCCGCTTTCGCGTTAAGCTCTGCGCAATTCAAATTTTTGTGAAAGGCAGCGGTTTAATGGCTTCAGCACGCGACTATGCACGCGATCATGCGCAGCAGTTCAAGCAGCAGTTGTTCGACCTGATCCGCATTCCCAGCATCAGCACCGACCCGACGCACAAAGGCGACGTTCGGAAAGCGGGCGAATGGATCGCCAGCGAGATGCGGCGCATCGGCGTGAATCACGTCGAACTGCTGGAAACAGGCGGACATCCGGTCGTCTACGGCGACTGGCTCAATGCCGGAGCGAACGCGCCGACGATCCTGATTTACGGTCACTACGACGTGCAGCCTGCGGAAATGGCCGACGGCTGGACGAGCGAGCCGTTCGAACCGGTCGAGCGCGACGGCCTGATCTACGCGCGCGGCTCGGCGGACGACAAGGGGCAGATGTTCATTCACCTCAAATCGCTCGAAGCGTATCTGGCGACCGAGGGCAAAGCGCCTGTCAACCTCAAGTTCATGATCGAGGGCGAGGAAGAAATCGGCTCGATCAATCTGGCCGAGTTTATCCGTAAGAATAAAGAGCGCTTCAGCGCCGATCTCGCCGTGATCTCGGACACGGGGATGCGCGACATCCACCAGCCCGCGATCACCTACGGGCTGCGCGGCCTGACCTACATGCAGATCAACGTGTGGGGGCCGTCCCACGATCTGCACAGCGGCGGCTTCGGCGGCATGGTGCATAACCCGGCGCTGGCGCTGGCGCAGATCATCAGCAAATTCCACGACGCGAACAACCACATCCTTGTCCCCGGCTTCTATGATGATGTGGTCACGTTGAGCGCGGAAGAGAAAGCCAGCCTTGCGGAGCAGCCGATCACCGAGGAAACGATTCAGCGCGATTCCGGTGCGCCGCAGTCATGGGGCGAAGCGGGTTATACGCTGCGCGAACGGGTCGGCGCACGGCCAACGCTGGAGATCAACGGCCTGTTGAGCGGCTGGACGGGCGAAGGCGCGAAAACGGTACTGCCCGCCAAAGCGATGGCGAAGATTAGCTGTCGTCTGGTTGGCAACCAAGACCCGGCCAAGATTTATGAACTGGTCAAAGCCTACGTCGCGCAGATCACGCCGCCGACCGTTCACAGCGAAGTCAAGCTGATCAGCTTGGGCAGCGCGGCGCTCGTTGACATTCACATCCCGGCGATGCAGGCGGCGGTGCGCGCTTACGAAGAAGGCTGGGGGGCGAAGCCGATCTTCGCGCGCGAGGGCGGCAGCATCCCGGTGGTCGCAGATTTCAAGAACGAACTCGGCCTCGACACGATTCTGATGGGCTATGGCCTCAACACCGACGGCGCGCACGGCCCGGACGAACATTTCGAGGTAGAAATGTTCGAGCGCGGCATCCAGACCGACATTTGCTTCCTCGCCGAAATGGGCAAGACCGCGAAGTAAGCGGATTTGAGACCAAGGGCGATGCGTTGCGTCGCCCTTCTTAGTCCGTTGGTTCGAGCGTCCGGGCGTGCATCATGTCACGGTGCGTCAGCGGGCGCACCTGCGCCGCATCTACAGTAACGACATCCAATGTCTGTCCGTCAGCGCTGAAAAGTTCCAGTTCATAACCTTCATGCGCACCGTGAATCATGACGACAACTCCGATGTCGCCCGCTTTGAGACGATACTGAGGCAAATCGGCGGTTAAAGCAACGCGCTCATGTTCCTTGATCATTTTCTTGTTCCATTGGATAGGCTGTTACCAAACGCGGATCCGTTTCATTCCGAGAGATGAACCAGACAACCCGCACCTGCGGCATTCTGCCATTGGGCGATTTTAAACCACCCTCAACGACATAGCGTGTTCCAAATTGTGTCATTTCTGCTTTCACAACTTCATGTGCTTCCGCGTGAGACAACAATGCTTTCTCCAGTTCTCCCCATTCTGCTACAGAAAATCCAAAATGGAAAAAGAACTGAGCTTTGCCACCGCCTTCCTCATGAGCAGCGTTCAGCAAATAATCCTTAAGGCGATTATCCCTTCATGACAGGAATTGTAGGGGCACGACATGTCGTGCCCCTACCGTCAAGGGATAATCCCCATCCTTAATTTTCTCTGAGGGTACGAATGCCTTGTTCGCATTTGGCAGTTTCATTCCTATACATCGGCTTTCACCAGCATCTCACAGCTTATTTCTGCACCCAATCGCGCTGGAATGCTGCCCAATCCGCGTCTTTGGTCGTCCACCAACCATAGATCGCTACCCCCGTGACCGTGCTGGCGGCATCGGTTCCAGCCTGCTGCATCCCCAGCTTGATCCCGTTCACCGCCGAATCGACGTTCTCGATACTTGAATCATGGCTGGGCGGCTTGGTGTCGAACGTCGGGATGCCAAAGACCAAATCGGTGTTGGTGTTCAGTTCATTGATCGCCTGTGCGTAAGTTCTGACCTGATAGGCGACCCACTGCGAGTAATCGGAAGCTGAACTCAGGCCGCTGTTAAAAACCAGCACCGCCATCTGATCGACCAGCAGCGCGACACTCTGCTTATAGGCTTTTTTCCACTCTGTCCCCGGCGCAATCTGCGGCGGCAGCGGAATATCGGCGTTGCTCGGACTCCAGTCGGGTGGGATAGCCGCACTGATCTTATTGTCCATGCCAACCGCCGTGCGCACCGCGCGCAGCAGCGCCAGATAGTTCTGGTCGCCGTCGCTGACCTCCTCGGCGTCGACAAACACGCCGTTAAAGCCGAAATCGGTCACGATTTGCTTGGAAAAATTGGCAACCTGCTGCTGAAGCGAGACATCGTTCAGGCGATTGGGGTGCGTCGCGTCCGAGACCGGAATGCTGATCCAGCCGTAAATTTTGCCTTCGGGATAGGCCGTCGTAAACTGCTTGACGAAGGCTTTCACCTTATCGAACTGCCCCGTCGAGCGCCACGTGCCATCGAACTGCAAATCGCTCACCCAGGCGTACACCGTGCCAATCTGCTGAGTACGCAGCGTCGTGACCAAATCGGCAACCTGAGCATCCGTATGGGTGTCGTACGTCCATTCCGTGCCGAGCCAGAGCGCGTTGGGCTGCGCCGTGACCGGGTTATTGCGCACGCGCCCCAGCACGTAGACGATGATCGCCACCAGCGTGACCGCACCGATCACGCCGAGCAGAATCGGAATGGTACGCGGCGTATTCAGGTTGGGCACGTTGATGTTCTGCGGCACTTTGAGCTGGCGCGGCATTTTCCCGGCGGGGCGCGGCGTGGCCTGCTGTTTGCGCCGCTCGTGACGCTCGCGGGCGCGGTTGCTGCGCTTGGGCGCTTCGCCGCTCGGCTGCTCGCTGCTTGGCGGGCTGCTCGGCGAAGTCGCGCCGCTCGCAGACGGCACTGGCTCGTCGAAAGGATCGTGGTGTTCGTCAGACGGTGGTGTCTCGAAGCTCATATCTGTCCTATCGTCGTTCAATCAGGAATAATTCCCTGACAACAAAGGCGAGGCGTGCCTCGCCCCTACAGAAATATAATCCCCTAAATTTATCCTATTCCCAGTCTATGCACGAGCGGCGGGCCTAAAATCAGCAGGCCGATCAGAATCGAGGCGACCACGCCGAGCAGCACCGCCGCCGACGCGACATCCTTGCCGACCTTCGCCATCGGGTGATAGTCGCTGGTCGAGAGGTTGATGGCTGCCTCGACCGCCGCATTGACAAACTCGGCCATCCAGACCATCGTGATCGTCAGAATCAGCATGGCGAAGCCCATTAAATCGATCTGAAGCCAGAAAGCAACCGCCAGAATCCCGATGCTGGCGACCGCCTGAATGCGCGTATTCTTCTGACGGCGGAGCATGTAAATCCAGCCTGCCAGCGCGTAGCCGAAGCTGTTCAGGCGGTTGGTGCTGGTAATCGGGCTGTACTGATCCGGGTCGATCCTGGCCGTCCCGGTCAGCGCCTCGATCACTTTACTCCGGCGGTTCATCGTGAACTCCCTGTTCGAGCGCCGGGACGATCTCCGGCGGGATGCCGAGCGCGATCAGCGCCGCTTCCTGCGCCGCCCACATCGCCGCCCGCTGTTCCGGCGTGTCATGATCGAAGCCGAGCAGATGGAGCGTCCCATGCACAACCAGCAGCGCGAGACTGTCGCTGAGAGCGTGGCCTTCGCGCTCGGCCTGCGCTTTGGCGTAAGGATAGGCGATGACCAGATCCCCCAGATAGTGCGTTTCTTCGTCCGCTTCGCTCGGCATTTCGTCCATCGGGAAGGAGAGCACGTCGGTGGGCGCGTCGATGCCGCGAAACTGCTTGTTCAGCGCGGCGACCGCCGCATCGTCGGTGACGGCGATGGTCAGGCTGCTGTTCTCGTCGGCGTTCTGGCGCGCGAGCGTTGTCACCGCCGCCGCTTGCAAGCGCGCCGCATCGATCTCGTACTCGGATTCGTTCAGGACTTCGATCTCGAACATTAGTGATCCTTATCTTCGGGCGCAGCGTGCTGCTCCCCTACAGATTTCGTGTCCGCGTCGGGCGAGGTGTGCCTCACCCCGCCATTCGGCTCGCCCTGAGGCTCAACGGGAGCCAAACGCTGCGTGCGCTTAAGCGGCGGCACTTCGGACATCGGTGTGTCGTCCTCCAGCTTGACGGCGGGAAGCTCCGCCGTCGTGATCCGTGTCGAGCGGGCGGCGGCTGTGGACACGGCTTCGTGCTCACCCGTCTGATGCACGCCCGATTCGAGCCGCTCGATGGTTTCGATCACCTCGACTTCTTCCTTGACCGGCGCGGCAACTTCCGGCACCAGTTCCGCCGTTTGCCGCCGCGTGGTCGCGGGCAGCGACGGATAGTTAATACGCGGGTGGAACACGGCTTGCAGCATCTCGATAAAGATGTCGCGCGTCTGGCTGATGTCATTGAGCGTCAGGCCGGATTCGTCCAACTGGCCGTCGCGCATCCGGTTCTCGATGATGCTGTCCACAATCTCGACGATCTCGGCCTTGTTAGCGGGCTTGCGCGCGCGCACCGTGCTTTCGCAGCTATCGGCCAGCATCATGATCGCGGTTTCGCGGCTCTGCGGCTTCGGCCCCGGATAGGTGAACTGCTCAATATCGACCGCTTCCTGATCGTCGGCCTGCTCGACGGCTTTGGTATAGAAATAGCCGACCAGAGTCGTGCCGTGATGCTCCATGATGAAATCACGGATGCGCACAGGCAGGTGATACTGGCGCGCCAGCTTCTCGCCGTCGGTGACGTGGCTGATGATGATGTCGGCGCTGCGGTAGGGATCGCCAAGCGAGTCGTGCGGGTTGACGTTATCGGCCTGATTCTCGACAAAGAAGGCCGGGTTGAGCATCTTGCCAATGTCGTGATAGAGCGCCGCCACGCGCATCAGGTCGGCATCCGCGCCGACGGCGTTGGCAGCCTGCTCGCTCAGATTGGCGACTTGCAGCGAATGTTGATAGGTTCCCGGCGCTTCGCGTAAAAGCCGCTGAAGCAGCGGTTGATTCGGCTGGCTCAGTTCGACCAGCTTAAGGCTCGTCGGCAGGTTGAACACCAGCGTAATCACGTACATCGCCGCCAGCGCCGCCATTGCCGAAATCACGCCGTTGAGCACCGCCATCAGGATCAGCGAGCCAAAGGTCACGCCTTCGTCGCCCGTCAGCAGTTCGAGGTTAAAAAGCGTGACGACGACCACGTTGACCAGCGCGATCACCAGCCCGGCGAGAAAGTAGCTGTTCAGGCGCTCGGAACGGCGCAGAATGAGCGAGCCGACGATCCCGCCGACGATGATCATGGTGGCGATTTCAAGCGAGCTTCCGGCCATCACGCCAACCAGCAACCCCAGCCCAATCGTGCTGATGATAGCGACCTCGTTGCGGGTGACAATCACCAGCGTCAGCGCCATCGCCGCCGCCGGGTAGATGTAATACTGTCCGCCGAACAGCCGCGCCGCCGCCAGCGTCACCAGAAAGATAGCCGCCAGCAGCCCCAGAAAGCGCGCCTGCGTGTAGTATTTGTCCGAGAAGCGCGCCAGATAGAGGCCAATCGTCACCATGACGATGACGCTGGCGAGAAACGCCTGCGCGACGTTCTGAAGCTCAAGGCTCGGCGAGGCCAACAGGCCGAGGTGACTGAGCGCCTCGTAATCGACCGCGCTCAAAGGCGCTCCGGCGCGCACGACCACCTGTCCGCGCTGATACGTCAGGCTTTGCGGCGCGACGTTATTCTGCGCCGTCTGCCGCGCCAGTTCGGTCGCGTCAGAGTTGAGAAAGCGGTTGGTACGCAGCAAATCCTGCACCAGCGCCACGATCACCGCCGTCGTTTGCGTGTCGAAGCGGACTGAGACCTGCGACGGCAACTGACTGCGCAGCAGCGGCAAATCCGAGTCACGGATCGACTCGCGCATTTCGCGCTCCAGCACGTTATCGGCTTCTTCCTCAACCGCGCTCCAGGTATCGTCGTCCATCTGCACCATCGACTGGATGATGGTGGGATCGAGTTGCAGCGCGGTGATGTGACCGATGTCCGACGCTTTCTGCTGCGGCGTGGCATAGGAGTCGTGACGCACGTTGTCGATAAAATCGAGGATTTGCTGAAGCAGCGTGATCTGCTGGCGCGCGACGTTCGGATCGGGCGGATCGTAAACGGGACTTACCCCGGCGACGGCAGCGTCGCGGGCACGCTGGGTCAGGACTTCACTGGTGTACGTGATGCTGATCGGCGCGTGAATGTCTTCGCTGGCGACGCTGCCAATCTGAAGCGCGGAAACGTTATTCGCGGTCTGAAAAATGCTGTCAAAGGCCACGATCAGCGTGGCAAGCACGACGAAACCGACCGCTACAATCACCACACCGAGCATATGCAGCGGGTGATCGCGGCGCGCGTTGGTCGATGGAGCCAAACTGTCGATGAACTCTGAAAAGCCTTTAAGCATTGTTCAGCAAATCGCGGACGACCTCATTCACCAGTTTACCGTCGGCTTTGCCCTTGACTTTAGGCATCAATACACCCATGACCTTGCCCATTTCTTTCGCAGAGGTCGCGCCGCTCTGCTGGATCGCCTCGCGCGCCAACGCCGTGACTTCCTCGCGCGACAACTGCTGCGGCAGAAAGACTTCCAGCAGCTTCAACTCGGTTTCTTCCTGCGTCGCCACGTCCTCGCGCCCGGCCTTGTGCGCCTCCTCAATGCTGTCACGGCGCTTCTTGATCTCGCGCTGCAAAATCGTCACCGTGTCTTCCGGCGTGAGCGTGCGCCGCTCATCGACCTCGACCTGCTTGAAGGCGCTCAGGGTCATGCGCAGCACGTCACGACGCAGATTGTCTTTACTGAGCATGGCCTGTTTCAAGGCGGCCTGCATTTCTACCCTCGGATCATCCATCTTTCCCTCTAATTCAGGAGCGGAACTCCCTGCATCTGTCCCCTGCCCACGTCGTAGTGATCCAGCCGGGTTGGGGTGATTGTCCCGGTCAGCGCGCGCGGGTGGAGACAGCCCACACGAATATAATTGTCAGTATACCCGACATTGACGAAACCATCCCCAGTCACCCCGGCGATGTGTTCCCATAAAACATTACGCATAGTTCCGGTGAAGCGTTCGGCGTAGCGACGTTCCATCGCGCCAGCCAAATCGATCATACGGGAACTGCGCGCTTTCTTGATTTCTTCGGCGATGTGTCCGCGCATCCGCGCTGCTGCTGTACCCGGTCGCCTGCTGTAACGAAAGACGTGCATCCCGGCGAAATCGAGCGACTCGACAAAAGCAGCGCTCGCCGCGAACTCGTCATCGCTTTCACCGGGGAAGCCGACAATCAGATCGGTCGTCAGACAGAGATCGGGGATGCGCTCACGCGCCGCTTCGACCAGTTCGCGGAACGGCTGCTGCCGGGTATGGCGCGCCATGCGTTTGAGCGTCGCGTCACAGCCGCTTTGCAGCGGCAGATGCAAATGCGGACACAGCCGCTCATCCTGCCAGAGATCGAAGAACTGCGGCGACAAGTCCCAGGGTTCGAGCGAGGACAAGCGCAGGCGGGGAATCCTGGTTTGATCGAGCAAAACGCGAACAAGCTGAGATAGTCCGTCGCCCATCCCTAAATCTTGACCGTAACTGCCGAGATGAACGCCCGTCAGCACGGTTTCCTGACAGCCTGCCGCGTGCAGCGCGTTGACCTCGCGCACCACGTCGTCGATGGATCGACTACGACCTGCGCCACGCGCAATCGTGGTCACGCAGAAGGTACAGGCATTGTCACAGCCGTCCTGCACTTTGATGAACGAGCGCGTGCGGACGAGGTGCTGCGGCGTGTCGCGGGCGATTGGCTCCGCGTCAAACGGCTCAATCGGCTGGCCTGTCAGCGTTGGCACAAGCGTATCTTTGCCGAGATTGTCGATCACATGAGCGACACCCGGCAGCACGGCGATCTCCTGCGGCGCGATTTGCGCGTAGCAGCCCGTGACCGTAATTGCCGCCTGATCGTTGGCGCGGTGAAGCTGGCGGACGAGCTTGCGGCTGTCGTGAACGGCGTCCTGGGTGACGGCGCAGGTATTGACGACGATCTGATCGGCCAACGTCGGGTCATCGACGATCTCGTGGCCTTGCCGCTGAAACTGACGCGCCATCGTCTCGACTTCACTTTGATTGAGGCGGCAGCCGAGCATTCGCAGGTGAATTTTCATAGCAAAGACGGTTTTTAGGGATTGGTTTTTAGTTGTTAGTTCAATACTGGAGATTAGCGATACGACTAGGCTCTTGAACCAAGAACCAAAAACGAATGACTAATAACCTTTCCTCCCTTTCAACCTGGCGCATAGACGACCAGATGATCGAAACCCGCGACGACGCCTGCCCCGCCCGTATCGGTGGACTGGGCGCTGACACCGATTTGCCCGTTAGCGATGGTGTCGTCAGTCAGCGCATCGACCATCG
>DASZXN010000106.1:0-4808 GCA_035545875.1 Phototrophicaceae bacterium | reverse complement strand
GGCCTTCGACGATGCCGTGCTTGAGTACCGATAAATCCTGCTGGAGCAGTACGAAATCGGCGGCTTCTTTGGCGACATCGGCGGCGTTCTGCACCGAAATGCCGACATCGGCGGCGTGGAGCGCGGGTGCGTCGTTGACGCCATCCCCCATATAGCCGACGACGTGACCTTTCCGGCGATAGGCCGTGATGATCCGTTCCTTCTGGTTCGGATCGACTTCAGCGAAGATGTTGGCATTATCGACGGCATAGAGCAGCGCGCCCGAACTCATCTGACCGAGTTCCTGCCCGGTGATCACGCCCGTGACCTTGAGGCCAATCGTCTCGGCGGCGTGGCGCGCGACCAGCTTGTTGTCCCCCGTGATCACAGTCAGGTTGACACCCATCGCCTGTAACCCGGCGATTGTCTCCTGAACCCCCTGCTTGGGCGGGTCGAAGAAGAGCAGGAAGCCGTAGAAAGTCATGTCGCGCTCGTCGTTGAGGCTGCACGAATTCTGATCGAGCCGCCGCGCCGCCACGCCGAGTACGCGAAAGCCTTGCCCACTCCACTCGGTGAAATCGTCCTGAATCTGCTGGCGCGCATGATCATCAAGCGGCGCGTCGTCTGTTCCGGCGTGCGTGCAGACCGCCAGCACCGAGTCGAGCGCGCCCTTCATCGCCAGCAGATGATGATCGCCCTCGTTGACGAGCACGCTCAGGCGCTTGCGCTCGAAATCGTAGGGCACTTCATCGACCTTGCTGAACTGGCTGATGTCGGGCGTTTTGGCAGCAAGCACCGCCTCGTCGAGCGGGTTCGCCAGCCCGGTTTGAAACTTGGCCGTCAGGAAGGCGTACAGAAACACATCGTCCGATGGCTGCCTGTCGAGGCCGAGCGCGTTGTCGAGCTTGACCACGCCTTCGGTCAGTGTGCCCGTTTTGTCGGTGCAGAGCACGTCCATGCTGCCGAAGTTCTCAATCGCGGCGAGGTGACGGACGATCACGCCCTGCGCGCCCATCTTCTGCGAGCCTTTGGACAGGTTGACGTTGATGATCGCCGGAAGCAGTTGGGGCGTCAGGCCGACCGCTAACGCAATCGAAAAGAGCAGCGAATCGAGGACAGGTTTGTTCAGGGCGATGTTGATGGCAAAGACGACAAAGACGAGGACGAACGTCACTTCGGTGAGCAGATAGCCGAGATGTCGGATGCCGCGCTCGAACTCGGTTTCGGGCGGGCGAAGCTGCAATTTCTGCGCGATTTGGCCGTACTCGGTCGTGTGTCCAGTGCGCACGACCAGCGCTTTGGCGCTGCCGCTGCGAACGCTCGTCCCTTCGAACAGCACATTGGTGCGCCCGGACAGGCTGGACGCTGCCGGAACCGGATCGATCTGCTTCTCGACCGGAAACGTTTCGCCCGTCAGCACGGCTTGATTGACGAACACATCCTTCTGTTCGAGGACGATACTGTCCGCCGGGATCAGGCTGCCCGCCGAAAGCAGCACCACGTCGCCGGGGACGATTTGCTCGGTCGGAACGGTGACACTTTTGCCGTCGCGCACAACCGTCACCTGCACCCTGACCTGCGCCCGGAGTTTCTCGGCGGCGCTGCTGGCGGTGTACTCCTGATAGAAGCTGAGGAGTGCGCTGCCGAGCACAATGATCAGGATGATGACCGCATCGACCCAATCGCCCACAAACGCCGAGATGATCGTCGCACCGATCAGAATCAGCACGATTGGGCTTTTGAACTGACTCAGGAAAATGCCCAGCGGCGTGACCTGGCTGTGCCCGTTCAGTTGATTCGCGCCGTACTGATCGAGCCGCTTTTGCGCTTCGGCGCTGCTTAAGCCATCGTTTGAACTGCCGAGCGTCTGCAAAAGCCGCTCGGCAGGGATACTCCAGTAATTCGCTAACGCTTCTTTCGCCACGTTGGTTACGATTCAGGCTAACAATACAATCGAAACACGGATTAAATACGCACGACCGCCCCGCAGTACGGACATTCCGTCTGCCGCTGCCCCGCGACTAACTGCGGCAGCGTCCCGCCACAGGATGGGCAGGCCGTTGGCGCTTTCTGGAGCGCTTCAATTGTCTCTTTATCGGGCTGGATGGCACGCTCGTCGCTGGTTTTGCCCTCGATCATGCGCTGAATCTGCGCCGCCCAGAATTTCGATTTGACGCCGCCCTTGACCTCGACCGTGATCTGCGCGTAAGGCGCGCCTGCCGCCAGCGTAAAATGCAGGATGTCCTTGCCGCCGAGAAAGCCCTTGTTTTCGGGATCGACCTTCTGCACCTGATTGAGCGGCAGATTGAGCTTGAGTTCCTGCACCTTCTTGCCACCGAACAAGCCGAGCGTCTTGCCGACCGTTTCCTTCTCTTCGAACAGCAAGCGCTGATCGGTCAGGTAGAGAATGCCGTTCGGATGCTCGCGCCCCAATTCCCATTCCGCTTTGGCAGCCAGAAACAGCGCCTCGCCTTGCAGAAACGGGAATTTTGCCTCGTCGCGCTGGTCGAGATACCACTTGATCTGCTGAAGCTGATCGTGGGTCTGCGCGGTGTCGTTTTGCAGCGTCGAGTAGATGTTCTCAAGCCGCGACTGCGCCGAACTCCTGAGCGATTCGAGCCGCTGCACCGCGTCCTCCAACGCGGGAAGCTGACCTTGCAGCGCGTTGGGGTTGCCGCGCAGCGCTTCCGCCGCGTCGATGCGGTAGCGGAGTTGATTGACCTCGCTCGTCAGGCGCGAGATTTCCATACTGAGGCTGCTCTCGACGTTGGCGCGCAGGCTGTTCCAGTTCTGCGCCAGCACCTCGGCTTTGTGTTCGAGATACGAGGCGAAGGCATAACCTCGGCTGCGCACGCTGGCGATGTCAGTCGGCAGACTGCCAATGTCACGCGTCAGATTGTTAACCGCGTTGGATACGTCCGACAACTGAGCCTGCGAATACAACGAATCGAAGCGCGAACGCACTGAATCAAATTGAGAAATAATCTGTTGACCAAAATCCTGGCTCATTTGGAACTCCTCGGTGTACAGTCCGCCTTTCATTGTATCCGATTCCGATTGTTTGCGACGTTGACGCGGCTTGGTAAAATTTCCGCCTAAATTTCGGCAGAGAATAGGACTACGAGATGGCACTTCAACCCCAGCGCACGATTGACGAACTGAAACAACTGCGCGCCCTGACCGGCAACGCCGACGGCGAGCAGCGCGTCGCCTGGACGGATACCTGGGCGCGCGGGCGCGACCTGCTGCAAGAGACTCTCAGCGATCTCCCAGTCGAAGTCTCGTTCGACGAGGCGGGCAACCTCTGGGCGACCCTGCGCGGCGAATCCGAGCGTGAACTCTGGATCGGCGGGCATATGGATTCCGTACCGAACGGCGGTTGGCTCGACGGCTGCCTGAACGTGCTGGCCGGGGTCGAGGTGCTGCGCCGGATCGCCAGCGAGGGCAAACCGCCCGTCACGGTGCGGTTGGTCGATTGGGCCGACGAGGAAGGCGCACGCTTCAGCCGCAGCCTAATCGGGTCGAGCAGCGTGTCGGGCTTCATGGATCCCGACGAACTGCGCAAGCTCAAGGACAAGGAAGGCATCGCGCTGCCGGATGCGCTCAAGCGCTTCAACGTCGATATTGACCACGCGAAGGAAGCGGGCAAACAGCTCAAAAACGCTGCCGCTTACCTCGAACTGCACATCGAGCAGGGGCCGGTGCTGGAAAGCATGGGTCTGCCGCTCGGCGTGGTGCTGGGAACATTCGGCGTCGAGCGCCACGCGATTCGCTTCACCGGGCAGTCGGCGCACTCCGGCTCAACGCCAATGAACCAGCGTCGTGATGCGCTCGCTCCTGCCGCCAAGCTCGAACTGGAAATCCGCGAGATTGCCAAGCGACATGGTGGCGTCTGTACGGTCGGCAGCGTGATCACCAAGCCGGGGATCGTGACGGCAGTCGTCGGTCAGTGTGACATCACGCTCGATCAACGCCACCTTGATGCTGATGCACTGGCAAAGATGTATCAGGAAGCCAAAAACGCGAGCGAGCGCTTCGCCCAGGAGGAAAACGTCACGGTCGAATGGTCGCACCTCTGGGACATTTACCCGATTCCCTTCGACCCCGAACTGATCGAACTGGGCGATCAGGCGATCCGCGAGGTGAGCGGCACGTCGCACAAACTGCCGAGCGGCCCACTCCACGACGCGGCGGAAGTCGCACGGGCAGGTGTGCCGACGGTCATGCTGTTCGTGCAAAGTCTGCGCGGGCTGTCGCACACCAAAGAAGAGGACACGAAGGAAGAACATATCATCATGTCCGTGCAGGCGCTCGATAAGCTGGCGACCAAGACGATGAACTGGATTGTCGAGAAGAACAAGTAAAAGAACGCCAGTTATGGATAACGGTTTTAAGCGATGAATTTTACCGTAGGGGCACGACCTGTCGTGCCCCTACCAGGGAAATCTCGTTTCTGCTGCGGCTTAACCATATCTCACGTTAAAAAAGTGCTGAGTGATGAGTAGGGGCACGGCGCGCCGTGTCCCCATAGGCATCAAGTAAAGCCCTCACTCTAAATCTCTCTCCCTCAGGGTGAGAGACTTAAAATCCTGTTGACCCGCTGTTCTCCCTTCTCCCTGAGGGAGAAGGGGTCGGGGATGAGGGCAAAAATACTCCGGCTCAATCCTTAAATTGATGTGAATGGGCACGGCGCGCCGTGCCCCTACAATCCCCCGTTGGGTTAATCATCCTCGAACAATTTCTCGCCGCGACCGAGGCGGTAGGCGACCTGAAACTCCTGCGCCGCCGAGCGCGTCGTCGGGGCGTGTGCCGCCAGATAACGCGCCGCC